>NTJU01000002.1 GCA_002457195.1 Marine Group II euryarchaeote MED-G33
CTAGATTTGACTGTATTGTTTTTCCAACCCTTGTTTGAAAAAATGTCGCAATCTGTCTCGGTTGGTTTGTGCGGCCAAGGCGCTGATGAAATCCACGCTGGGTATCCTCGTTACAGGGATTTGGAATCACATCGAAATTTAATTCACTCTAGGCTGAAATCCTGCGAGCACCCATTTTCTAACACCCTACTTTCCGGTTCCATTACCACACCTGGTTGGCGCGGTAATCACAATCCAAGTTCTGCTTTTTCTGATTTAGAGACAACGCTTCAATACGAAATGAATCATGGCCAACTGACGAATTTCCAGTTACGATTGGTAGATCGCCACAGTATGGCCCATGGTCTTGAGGTTCGTGTCCCATTTTTAGGAAACCCCCATCTCGATGCCAGCAGTAGACTACCAACTCATTGGAAACTCTCTGACCGTGTGGAAAAGCCGGCTCTTCGAGAGGCAGCAAATCTCACGAAGTTACCAAAGAACATTGTCCACCGCCCAAAACTACCCGCAGGAAGGGCGACATCACCAACAATGATTGATAATTTGTTAAACGAACTCAAAGGTCATGCTGCAGAATATGCAAATGACATCCCCTCAATTTCGGGAATGTTTCACGGCCAGCCGGAGATTTCATTGGGGTTGCGCTTGTTCCGATCATTGCACATAGTGGATGGTGGACTCGGCCGCCACGGAAAGGATTTGATGACTTTGTTGGGAGATGTTGATTGATGTCATATCGCGGTCCAAATCACCTTTCCAATCTGGAAGAAAGGATTGAAGCCAAACGTCCAGAACTGGAAGAATGGTTTGAATCTAAGAGACTCGAGTTGGATATGCCTCTATACGGTTCTGTAGATATTCGGGATGCACATTGGAAGGTTGCTGTCGTGGATGCCAATCAGTATCCAGCAGGATTCAACAATTTACATGACGGGGATATTGGTGCACATTTGCGAGAATCCATTGGTGATCTGCGCCATATTCACATCTGGCCAGAAAGCCACAACCGGAATCCAGCCTACACTGAAAATATCACGTCACTGCAAACTATTTTGGAAAATGAAGGATATGCGGTTACCAAAGGGGTCCTCGAGATCAAAGAAGGGATTCCAGTTTCTATACAAGGGGCAGTGCCAGATCTCATTCTACTCAACAACGATCTAACAGAGGGCCCACTTCCAGAATTGGGTGTTCAAGTCTCTCCTCCTCCTCAAATGGGTTGGTATCAACGCCGGAAATCATCGCATTTCAGAGCGGTACAACCTTATCTGAATGAAGTCGCTGAAATATTGGAAATTGACCCTTGGTTGTTATCCACACATTGGATTGTATCCGAAGACAAATGTCTCGACAAAGAAACATGCCGTACATTGTTGGCGGCAGAGGTTGATGATTTCATCACTTATCTTCAAGAGAAGTATGATGAATATGGAATTGAAGGCAAACCCACATTATTTGTCAAGAATGATGCAGGGACCTATGGTCTGGGAATCCTAGAGATCACATCTGGTGAAGAATTACTCAGTTTATCAAATAGGAAAATGAATCGTTTGACATATGGGAAAGGCGGTACGGATGCTGAGGATTTCCTAATCCAAGAAGGAGTTCCTAGTGCCCTCACTTGGGATTCAATGGTGATTGAACCGGTGGCCTATTGTGCCAATGGTAGAGTCGGAGGCTGGTTCTACAGAGCCAATGCCAAAAAGGGTGAGATGGCGAATTTAAACAGCCCCTCATCGGTATTTCTCTCGCCGGGAGAAATTCAGGATTATGCCATTGAGTCAAGACGAAATCACTGGCACATGTTGGTGGCGGAAATTGCGATGCTTGGAATGGCTGCTGAGATTGCTTCAATCCGTTGAATCGACATCTGCTAAATCCGGCGGAGCATCCATTCCTGTAATTTCGTAATTTGATGGGAATAGAGCAACCAATATACCTGCAATTCCAGTGGCCAAGGCCCACCAGAACATTTTGTAGACAATCGCCATTTCCAATGCGATTACCATCAGTAACAAACCACCTATATTGGAAATCCAAACCAGTCGCTTGAAGGTGGCCAGGCCAACACCCTTGGTCGTACCCGAAATGGATTCAGGCCCGAACTCTGCTCCGAAGCGCACTGGATCATCATCGCCCATGTCAATCGCTCCAGTTCACAGTAATCAATGGTTTTCAACGGTCAATCATGATGATGGCATCAGTTGGACAAGCCAATACACACAATCTGCATCCTGTACAGGGATCCCTCAATACCTTGGCCTTACGGTTGACATCAATATTCAGAATAGGACTTGCCAATGGTGTATCATAAAGTTCGATTGCATCGTCATCACAGACGATGGTACATTGATCACATCCAATGCACAAGTCTTCCTTGACAAATGCGATTGTACCGGGTCCTCCCTTGACTTTCTCGCGCGCCTCTGTACGCATTGCATTCAGTGCGTATCGGATTCTTGCAGCTTCGCCTAAGCGGCGAGCCTCCAACTCCTTTCGCGATGTCATGATTGGCCGGGTGCGGCACATCTTCTCAAGACTTCCCTATGCAAAGAAGCTCAACCATAGCGGATGAATGGACAAAAGTACAGCCACACAAAAACCACATATTGTTCCCTTTGCCATATTCGGTCGGTCATATCCTAGCGCGATCAGGATTAGGAAAAACCCAATGATGAAATCGCAGACCATCCCAATCCAAGCTGCTTTCCAAGATAGCAGAATGGCGACGGTTGCCGTAGCCACTGGTCCAATCATGAATCCCGAGATCCAATCTCGGTCGATGGATACCAATTTCCTCACGCCTGCTTCTTCGCCTCAACTTGTCTTGCGAGGAAAGACACAACATCTAGGATTTCGAAATCATGCTTTGGATCACCTTCGAATTTGAGACATTCAAAGTGAGATACGCATTTTGGACACGATGTGAGCATGATGTCTGCACCCGTTGCACGGACTTCATCGAATCTCTGCACACGTAGTGCGCGACTGTCCTCGTTACAGGACATCATGCTGGACACTCCACAACAGAGTGCATCTTCACCATGGTGTTCCATCTCGACGAGTTCAACTCCATCTACGGCGGTAACCAGATCACGTGGGCCGTCGTAAATTTCCATCTGTCGACCCAATCTGCAGGGGTCGTGGTAAGTCACCGTAACATCTTCTTCAGCCTTGAGATTCATATCGAATCCATTCTCGGTCAAAAATTCAGTCGTGTGCATGACCTTGATGCCTTCGAGTTCGTAATCCTTGGCAAAAGTACGGAAGCATTCAGCACAGCTGGAAACCAATGTATCAATTCCACTGGCTTGAATCTTCTTTTGATTGTAGGCCTTCAGCTTCTCAAAGACTTCATCCATACCTTGCCACTTCTGGTCGTGGCCACAACACTTGAGGAAGTCACGACCGAGGTAGGATACTTCCTTGTCCATTTCTTCGAATAGGGTGAATGCAGAGGTAGTTGCATCTCCAAGATTCATTTCACCTTCGTTGATGTGGCTGAAAATCATCTCTTGATCTAGATAGTCAACACAGCCAGGGTAATATCCAATACTGGAATCAATTGGATAATCTTCGACTGAGATGAAATCTGAATCGCGCTCCTCTTCTGCCTCAGCGGCTAGAACCGCTTGCAAGACTGTGTGTGGGATATTCGATGCTGGGGGGCCTCCGACGACGAGAGCCCTACGCATATCGACATAGGAATCGTAGTCGACCAATTGCGGGCATGCATTCGAACAAGCAGAACACGTCAAACACGAGTACATTGGGACTCCATCATCCTCATTGTTCCAGGTATTGTAAATAATATTCAATTTATCACCTGCATTGAATAAGCGAACCGGACATGCATCGTCGCAGAGATCGCATCCATAGCACTTGTTCATTTCATATTCATAGCCGCGTGCCATACTACGCATCAACATGAAGACGATTGCACCTGTTCCAAAACAAGGAATGAATAGCGAGTAAATCAATTTGGCATCTAAACTCTTAGGATTCTTGTGATATGTTGGATTTTCAACTGTATAAGCAGAGAGGCTTGCAATATCCAATCCGATATCAGCCATAGTGAGATTCGCAGGGTCGTTGCGGTTCAGGGCTTGCCCATTGTCCCCCAGAAGAAGGGGTTGGTATGCTGCAACATTGACGCCGGCGAAGACTGTGTATGATGAGTTGACACCAGTCCACAAGGTCGAGAATTCGATTTTATATTCACCTGGGGCAAGTTTCAGAACGCTATTTTCACAAGCACCTTCGCTAATTTTCGAATCGGATGCGTCGCGAACAATCAGACTACCGGCGCCTTCTCCGATGCCCCATTCACTCGACCGTTCACCACAAACCAAATCGACATATACCGTTTTGAGTCCAAAGTCTTCTATTGTCATATTCCAATTTCCTTCAATCGAGATGTCACCAGTCTCATCATTTCCGGATTCAGCCCATTCTTGTGAGATTCCATTTCTACCAATACTGGTATCTTTGTGATGGTTCACTCCACTAAAGTCGAGAATATTCCTTTGAACTGGTTGATAAATCCCCCAATTTAGGAAATGACTTGCACTGACTAGACAGAAATCAGAACGACTGTAGGCATCTTCACCTTCGAATTTCTCACTATTCCAGACTTCGCTGGCAATACTCTGCTCGTAGGTTAGACAATCGGCTTCAATCGATTCCCAGTGATGGCCTTCATTGATGTCGACAAGTGTGTCAACTGGTTGTCCACGAAGTTCTTCCAAAGCTGATACTTCATCCATGGCACCAAGACCTCCTTGGTCCCAGAATCCGTCGTCATATACTGGCCATGTTACTGTGCAGAGTAGAACTGTAACGATGAGTGTACCCATTGAAACCTGTTTACCCAACTGTGGTGTGGTTCTGGCTCCAATTGATTTGACCAAGAACCATCGAATCCCCATGTATAGGGCGATCCATATGAAAATCCCAGTCAAAATCCATGGAATGGCATTGAAAATTTCAGCGAGCCAAGGCTCTCGTGTTCCACAATTGAGCCCTGCGTGAGAATTGAGCTGACAGAAATCAGTCCTATTTTTCCCATACAGTTCAAGGAAGATATTGATTGAAAATACGCTGATGAACCAAATGTGAGCGAGATAAATCGTGCCCCACGTTGCATACCATGGATCTTCAACACCACGCTTGGCCCTCCCACCCAAGAATGGTGGTAGGACCAAAATCATCACAGGAAGGCCTGTGATTGCAGCTCCCCACCAAGCAGCGTTCCACGAGATGACTGGCTGTCCAAAGAAATCTCCAATCGGCCCTGCTGGAATATCGAATTGAGGTAAGTATTCACCCCAGCGTAGATATCCGTAACTGAAGAGAACATACCAATCTGGGAATACGAATCCGGCTTGTGCGTATGGGTCTGCTGCACCGTGTAGGGGGGGTGGGATCAACCACGAATAGAAAGCAAGAACAGCGACCATCGCTGCTAGAATAATTCCATCCCTGAGCACTTCATGTGGCCAGAATGCATGTCCTACAAACACACGTCTACGTTCTTCGTCGGCTGATTGCAAACTATCCTTTTCACGTACATACGTGTCGGCAATCTTGCCTAGATTTTCGATGAGTCCCATGTCTAATCCCTCCAATCAATGTGGCTCGGCAATACCCTGTACCCAGACAATAAACAAGTGGACAATAATCAGTCCAGTGACAATGACAGGGAGGATGAATACGTGTAGGAAATACATCCTGGTTACAGTTTGGTATGAGAGACTGGTTCCACCAAACATCGCGCTGGCGACCCAAGGGCCAATCAAAGGTGTACTATTGGCCATGTTGATTCCAATCGTAGCTGCACCAAATGCAAGACTATCCCATGGAAGTAGATAACCAGAGTATCCGAAGAAGATCGTGAAGAACATCAGCCCCACACCAATCAACCAGTTTAACTCACGTGGATTTCGGTATGCTCCCGTAAAGTAAACACGACACATGTGTAAGAATACAGCGGCCACCATGAAGTGCGTCGTCCAGTGGTGAATCGAACGGATGATGTAACCGAAAGGCAACTGCGTCATGATGAATTCCATGCTGGAGTAAGCGGGTGTAGGGTCGCCCTGCCCACCAGGGACGTAGTAAATTCCTAGAATCGTACCTGTGATGACGAGAATGATGAATGCCAAGAAGGAAATTCCTCCAAGACAATACAATGGGTACCAATACCAAATGATACGCAATTTGTATTTCTCAGCATGTGTGAGTGGCATCTGCCGATGCATGCTGTGGTATGCATCTCTAGACATTGCCCAATAATCCTGGACTCTAAAACGGGTGTCGAGCCAAGAAAACACCCAAAGGAATGTTTTCTCAACCAGTCCCAATTTCCCGGTGGATTCAACCGCACGCAGGATTTCCTTACGGGGCATCTCCTCGTTTTCCTTTCTCAATGTGAATGCGACAGTCACTGTAATTACAGCAATGAAAAGTCCCAACAGCCAAACTTGTAACATCATTTACACCTCAATCGCAGAATGTGTACCATTCCTGGTATGTGTCTAACCCTTCAATCACATCGTCGGTGACGACAAATGGAATGAGTGGGAGTCCCACGGGGGCTGGTCCACCCGTTAAGCGGACGCCAAAGTAGTCGAATGTTGATCCATCATTTCGATTTCGATTGGAATTCTTTTCGAGCATCGTAGGGTCATATCGTGATGAATGGCAAATGCAGAATAATTTGTTCCCGCCTGCGTCGACGCCACCCGGTAGCCATGTGTCTGCTGTGAAATCATTGGCAACCAATTGCCAACCGGGGATACAGCACAAATGGGGGCATCGACTGAACAACAGGAGGATATTGTCGTGTGGCTGTAATGCTAAATCTGGGGTGCCATCTTCAAGGGTTACGTCAAAAATCTCACGACCGTGTCCGACGAAAGATCCTGCGGAATCTCTGCCTTCCCCATACTGGATTCGAGGTACACCCTCTGCAGGTGGTTTTGATTCATTTTCTTCATGAGGGATGTAAACGATGTTGACGGGAAGTCCACTCCAAACCCCTTGTGCACCAGCCATACCAGTATCTGAATTCGCAGCTTCCGCAACCAAATCAGATTTCTTCATGATTTGCTCGTGCATGGCGCCATACCAAACCGTATCTTCCTGTCCCTTCGGGACCCAGTATCTGACACCGGTATCCTCTGCACCTGAAGCGGCTTGTCCCATTAGGAAAGATGCAAAGCCGACAGCACCCAAACTCGCCATGGCAATGACACCACCGGCAGCGTTGAATGTGTATTTCATGAATCGGCGGCGATCAATAGTTGTCGCCACATTGTTGGACGTTTCAGCGCCAGTGATGCCTGGCGAGGGTCGGAGTCTGAATTGTCTGGCCATGGTTACACCTTGTATTCTACCCAACTTTCGGAATCCTTTGGTCCGATGAACTTGTTTCTACGATGCTTGACAATGACAGTGTCTGGCATGACCCACTTCAGATACACGATACCCATGATGATCAATGTTGTCAGCATCATTGCCATGAAGAATGAGAGCAATTGTTGATCCCAGTGGTTGAATAGCCCGTAAGCCAAACCACCTGACCAGTAAATTGTCCAGAACAATCCCCATACAAAAACGAATGTAACCAACCAAGAAGATGCACTTGGGGATATGCTGGAACGGACAATTGTTCCGGGCTCAGGCATGTTGAATACACCATGGTCAATTGCGGTAACGTACTCTTCTTCAGTCAGGTTAACTCCATCCAAAGCCGCTCTTGCATCCTCAAGGCTGACGTCGCCTGATTTGACCTGCCTTAGCAGACGCATCACAACATCATCACTCAAAGTTGATCACCTCTTCGTAGATGCTTCATACGAAGCCGCACCAAATTGGACCTGCCTTCGTAATGACGGCTGAATCCATATCGTAAGAAGAATCCACAGAATACAATCACTGCGACCACTGCTCCAAATCCGAGAAGACCTAGCCAATGGGCGCGGAATGGCGCACCCATGTGGTGTAGATCCACATGACCGTGGTCATCGGCAGGTGGGGCGACATCGCCATTCCCTGCAAAAATAGTTCGGGTGCTACCAGAATCCTCTCCTTCACCCAGTGAGAATGAAAGTCGGTTCCAAGCATCTCCTGTTGGTGCACCGTCGCCATTGACACTGTTTCCAGACAACCAGAATGTAACATCACCAGCACCAGAGGCAGGTGCAGTCCATACGAAATCCCATGCCCGGTCGGTCGGGTTGCTACCTGCTTCAGTATGGGTCAGTGAGTTTTCGTCATCTCCATTTTGGACCATGTCCTCGTAGCCGGCTCCAGCTGAAAGTGCTCCATCAGAGACTAGCATCGAGAAGCCAGCAGATGCAGTTCCTCCGATTTCAGGGCCTCCAATGATTTCAATTTTCATCGTGTAGGCTTGGCCTGCTGTGAAGTGGAATGGAACATCTACAATCATGACTGTCACTGAGTCGTCAGGGGTGATTGCATTCCCTGAATGGCAAGTACAACCGGTCTTGGCGACATCAGTCCCACCTTCGGCTTCATTGCCAGTGATGCCCGATGGACGGGCTTGTGTTGAGCCAGCAATCAACAAGACGACGAGTAGTCCAATAAGGACATGTTTCGTTCGACTGGTTGATACTGACATAGTAGCCACTCACCTACGGTGAACGTTCGACTTGAAATCCCTCCATAAACGTTCCCTGCTCGACACGAGCAAAACCGTCCGCAGTGGGTCGAATTTCGCGCGCACGCTCGCGAGCAGCCTAACGCAGTTGTGAATAGTCCCTAGGCTTTCCCACGGCCATGGCGGAGCGAGCATGGGAAAACACCTACAATCTCTCAGATGAGCAATTTGAGCAACTTGAAGCGGCTGAGGTTTTGATGGAGGGGATGGATTTGTCCGGCGCCGAGAGATTGTTGTTGAGCATGCTTGAACAGGCCGAAGATTGTGTACCGGTTCTTTCCAATTTGGGCTACTTGTATGGCAAGCATCTTTCCGAGTTCGAAACCGCAGTTGAATACTATGATCGAGTTTTGGAAATCGAACCCGACAACCCATGGGCTCGTGATGCGCGTCGAAGATATTCAAGATATATTGGACGAGATTGATTCACAAACCCTCATGACCCCCCTTGTTCAAGCCACATCATGGAGGATGGTGCGTTACTCATTGCTGGTATCGGCAGTTTGGGTTGCACTTGGGCAAAAGCCGCACAATCCAGAGTCTCGGAATGGACGGACCTCACTTTGGTGGATGCAGATAATAGATCGATGGAAGATGCCCGCCATGCAAATTGCTTGCTGCTTGGAGACTCGCCTACCGAAGTTGGGTGCGCCGGTATGCCACAACTTGCTGAGGCTCGCATGCGCTCACTACAACCCATCGCCTCACATTTTCTAGAACGGGCTGAACTGGTTCTATTACTGACCGGGCTTGGTGGAGGTTCAGGATCGGGTGCATCCGTTGAATTTGCCCGACAAGCCGTACAGTCGGGTTGCTTGGTCATCTCTGTTGCCGCGATGCCGTTCGAATCTCAAAGCGAGCGTCAGAAAATTGCTGAAGAATCTCTTACTCGTTTGTCAAAAGTCAGTCATGTCTGTGTTGAACTCAGCCTTGATCGAATGGCTTGGCAGGCACGTGAGCGAGGGGTGGATTGGCAACAGGGTTCTGCCTGGGTGGAAGAACTCTGTGAGGGTCTAATGCGAACCCTGGCCAATGTTGGACTAATCAATCTGGATTTGATGGATTTACGAGCAATTGTTTCCAAATCAGGAGCCTCCACCCTCCTCGTAGCAGAGGGGCATTGCGATGAAGCTCAGGAACTGTATCGGAGAGCCCGATCATCCCCACTCGCTGCGATGTCGGTTGGGGGTGCGACAGGGTGCCTCTTACAGGTTGAAGGAGGCCCGCATATGACACTAAAGCAGGTTGAAGCGGTTTCAGCAGCGTTTACAGACGGCCTTTCGGCCGATGCACAGGTCATTCTCGGGGCTCGGGTGTCACCCGACCTTGAAGAACGAATGCGGGTTGTAGCCGTCGTCAGTGGTTTGCCACGAGGTGCATCAGATGGGTTGGTTTAATCCAAATCAACCAATTCAATATCATCGTCTACTGTCACGGGTGGAGGTATATCGAGTTGGATTTCATTTCCTACATCATCCTCGACATCTACAGTGACTTCACCGTCGTAATCCTCTGAAGTCCCTTCGTGATGTTCATCGTCCACATGATTGTCGCCCCCGTCTAGTTCTTCTCTGGCCGAATCCAACCATCTGGAAAGTTGTCCTATTCTCCAAGCATGAATCCACATCATGGTTCCCGCTGTGATCAGGTGGCCAATACCGATGGTTGCTGACATGCCGATGCCGCCAATCGCCCCGCCCGAAAGTTTCGACCCTAGTACTGCAATCATTGCGATTGAACCTGAATACGCCATACCGAAAGACAAGCCCCAGAATACCGCATTCTGTTTTGTAAACAGCTTGAATCCTCTTCGGTGTGTATCTTTGGCCAAACTCCAAATGGCCGCAATCACGGTCATGACCATCAGAACGAACTCTTCAATGACCAGGAAAACACCCCAGTCATCAGCAATGAATCTCCTGTAGGCGCTGAGGAGATGCCATGTGACGAAAAGTTGCATGAACAAACCCCAAGCAAAACCAAATGCAGCAGTGTCTTTTCGCTCAGAATCAATTACGCGTCGTTCGGTTGTGTACCAGAACAGAATGCCTTGGATTCCGATTGCCGCCAGGCCGAATAACAAGGCCTTCAATGCTTCCAAAGAAATTAGCGAATCACTGTTTTCAGCACCTTGTACAAGCCCCCAGTATGACAGCGTCGCAAAGGTTCCAATAATGGCCATATGCAGCGTCGTTGAAGTGAAGCGTTTGGATTTACGTTGGATCGATGCAATCCCCACGGCCCTCCCTCCGACAAAAATCCGTAGACTGGATGAAAGAGCCCTTCCTTGCGCCAATGACCACACCACAAATAGGCCACCAAGTGCCATCGCCCAATACTCAACTTGATCGGCACCAGCATCTGAATTGAGGAATCCTGCAATTAGAATAAAGGGGATTAAACCGAGTAATAACGGTGAAATCCAAGAGGTGATGACCCGGACAAAGAAAAGCATAATTTTCTCAGAAAATGGAATATCTTTAGGCAGAGGTTGGAAATGACTGAAACGATGGATTATTTCCATTTCCTGCATCCAAGCAGTCATGGCATACCCAATCGAAAGCCCAACATAACCAGCAATTCCAATGGCGAATAATGAATCAGAATCAGAAGATGACAGAAGATATAGGCCAGTACCTGCCAAACCCAAGAGGATGATGTGCGGTAGTGTGGCTGGACTCAATAGATTACGAATGACATCAGAGATTGTTGGTGATACAACCGCTTCCTCTGAATCATCCATCACTTCCTCAGAATCATCCATCAAACACTGCGAGTGTGCGAGGCCTGTTAAGTCCGACGACTGTCCGAGCACCATGGCCAAGCGTTTGACCAAGGCACTCCGTGATAAGAGGCGCTGGGTTGGTTTGTCCGTCAATAGCTGTGCAAACCGGGCTGAGTTGAAATCAAAAATTGAAAAGATGGCTCCAGTTGATGATTGGAAACTGATGGACTTCTCTGATGGGAAAGCCATATTGAGGATACTACTGAAAAACCAAAATGAATGGAGAAAAATATTGGAAAATCCCGATCAAGACATACATTCAGTCACAATGTCTGGGAAAATACGTTTGGTCCGTGAGAGATTAGAATTGTGATTTAAACAGCCATTCTATAGAATTTATAAATTATTTTGATGATTTATCGCTCAGCCAAATTGATGTGCTTGGCGTGTTTCGGCGAACATATGGGAGGAGGCGGTGATGCTCCGAGCGTTCCGGTTTGGGACATGGCTATTCTTGCTGGTGCGACCATATTCTTGTCGACACTGGTCATTGTATCTCCTTGGACACAACCCCTCACATATTCCTTGGATGGGTCGCCCGAAGAAATCCTCACAGTCCACACAGGTATGTCCTCAGGGACATTGACTTTCGAAGCTGAATGTTTGGATGATCCCTGCCAAGTTCTCACTGTTTGGCTCATCCCTCACGATGGTGCTGAGAGTTGGGATGGCAGTTTATCTGGTGCACAAGAGGTGGATTTGTTGGATCAGAGCACCTCCGAAACCACAAAATCACTCAATGATCCTCTATCGGGCGAATATCGAATCATCCTCGATGGGGATGGCGAGTATCTGTTTGAGGCCACTGTGAACCGTGACATACCGCACGAGTTCGTACCCGCAATTATTGGGGCATTGCTCGTTGTATGGGGGATTTGGAGAAAGCAGCAAGAGGACATGGATTAGTCCCAGACCCAGTCAATGTCATGAGTAGATGTCACCAACCCATTTTTGGTTCTCAAGCCACCATTATCATCCAAACCATATGCGGTGGGGCGGCCTTCAGAAAGGCCACATCGCATTGCAGCATAGATTGTATTGAGGACATCTTCTTTGTTTAATTCTGCAACCCGAGGATGGACCTCTAGTAGAGAAGATATCGATGCATGGATGATTGGTAACAGTTCCTCAAAGGAATATGGTGTTAATGTGGCCCATCCAGCAGTTTGATCTAAATTTGCAATGGGTTTTCGATTCATACCAATTCCCAATACAAGTTGTACATTCTCTCCCTGGGTTTTACCCTCCACTAGCACACCACATAATTTCCCAAATGCATCCTCTTGCCTCAGCCAAATATCATTGGGCCATTTCACCCGGACTCCAATTTCTTCCAAACGAGCCACATGAGACCAAGAATGACTGGGTAACCCCCAATCTAGTGTAGCGGATAAAGAATCCAATATTGCAATTGTAGCAGCCATTTGTATGAACTCAGGGGACTGGTTTATAGAATTTACAGACAACGCCCAACTCCCCATCAAGCCTTCGGTTGAGTTGAACCATTCTCTCCCTGAGTAACCTCGCCCTGAAACTTGTTGATCCGTACTAACAAATGTCCCTTGTTGAATCATGCCTAAGCTGAAGATCTCGTCATTGGTGGATTGGCACGTCGGCAATCGTTTGCTCGATGCACCTTCAAATGGTCGCCAACATGCGATTACAGTCAGCCTTTCATCACCAATCACTTTGTGGCAAACATTCCGCGTGGCCCATCCATTTCTGCGCCATTCACTTCCGATTGCCTCGCCAATCTGATTTGAACTGTGTAAGAATAGAATGACTCCCTCTTCATTCAAAAGTGTTGGATTCGATTGAATGGCTTGTAAAAGATGAGTTGATTGGTGGTCTCCAATCAGTGCAGAGTCCTCCATTGGGCCCAATGAGTTCCGGGGGTCTGGCTCGATATAGGGCAAATTCCAAGCGATTACATCAACGCCTTCTTCGGGCATCCACTGCCCGAAATACCCGGGGCCACCTTCTTTGATTTGCATATCCAGGTCGAATCCGTTTGCAGCAGCATTTCCGCGAGTTGCAGCGACTGCAAGAGGGTTGATGTCGCATGCGTTGACATTCCACCCACGCTTTGCTGCTGCGATTGTTATTGCACCACTACCGCACCCAATTTCAAGCAGACGTTTATTCTGCCCGGAACCCATCTCGGCGATGACCTGATCCAATAGGCTCGAATCCTCTCTCGGGGGGTAAACAGTAGGAGGGATATTCAGTACAATTTCCCCCAGGCCACTCGCCAACCAATTCGCAACGGTGGCTTTCTGATTCATCAATTGGAGTTCTCTTTCTATTGACAACTACGCCACACGCCCCCTATTTGCCACTCCACACCTGTCAATTTGATGAATATTCGCCAAACCTTTATGTGAATTTTTGACTACGGAAGGTTGAGCGGTTCCGCCCCCGGAACTGAGGATTATCCCCGAGCCACAGGCAGGACCTATGGCGTAAGGCTTTTGAATACCCCGTCGGTCCGCGGAAGGCCCAGAGACAGCCATGGGCCTGTAGCTTAGCCAGGTAGAGCGTCCGGCTTTTAACCGGATGGCCAAGGGTTCGAATCCCTTCAGGCCCGCTCTATCTGGCTCGGTTGCGGGTTTTTTGGCCGATTTGGGAAAGCTGGGGGGCATCAAATGGTCGTAAAGAGTTCAACGAAGAAGCGATTGGTAGAATTGGGAGTTCAAGAAGAACATGCCCACAAACTTGCTGACGATGCAAATATGGACGCCATCAAACAAATGAGTGTCGAACAGGTTGCAAAGAAAGTAGGGATTGACACAGACAGCGCTGAACTTGAGAAGATCATGGGAATTATTCGCGAACAAGGAACTCGCAAACGAACCCGTTCTCGCCGAATCACAATTTCTCAAAAGGCAATCGATGACGATGACATTCCAACTGGTAGCGATCGTTTCAATGCCCTAAATCACGAACTCGTACCTCACCACGAACTGTTGCCGTCCGAGGAAGAGGCAACAGCCTTGGCACCATGGAAACTGGAAATGCCAGACATTTCTGGTGAGGGTACGCGCCTGGCCAAAGAATTACTCCCCAAAATACTCATCACTGATCCAGCGGTTCAGGCTCTGAAAGAAATGGAAGAGACTGCGAACGACGAATTGCCAGCAGGTTGGCTTACCAACCGCGTAGTTCGTGTTCAACGCTATAGTCGATCATCTGGCACTACGACTGCTTACCGCTTAATTGTGGAGGAAAACTGAGGAGGAATCAACATGAAGGAAATTATCGAGAGCTACTTTCGCACACGAAGTTTGGTCAACCACCAACTTGCATCATACAATGATTGCATTCCGACCGCTGATTCGCAGAACAGTCGATTTGAGAAGATTGTTCGCAACATCCGCATTGGTACTGATGAGATTATCGAAGATGATGAAGGTGGAATCATCAAACTCGACGTTCTAGATCACGAGATTCAGGTTCGAATGAAGAACATGACTCTGGGACCCCCAACCATCCGTGAGGCAAATGGTGCCGAACACCCTTCCCTGCCCCTTGAGTGTCGTCTTCGAAAGTTGACCTACATGTCACCTGTATACCTTGATTTTACCATTCATCGGGACGACCTTCCTCAGCCGATCGTTGAGGAAAAGGTCCAGGTTGGAAGTGTACCAATCATGGTTAGAAGCCGTCGATGTAATCTGAATCCTGTGCATATTGATGCCAACCGAAATTTGTCCCCTGAAATCAGTGAAGAGGACAAAGAGCACTACCATCGCTTGCTTCAGGGCAAGGGCGAAGATCCCCACGACCCTGGTGGTTACTTCATCATTAACGGAACTGAGAGAGTTTTGATTTCGATGGAAGATTTGGCTCCAAACAGAGTAACTGTTGAAAGGAACAAGCGATATGCGCGAAAGACAGAAGTCGCTAAGATTTTCTCACAGAAAGATGGTGTTCGTAAACCCCTAACCGTTGAGAAGCGAAAAGATGGTATGTTGATGGTGAAGATTAGCAGTGCAGGAACAACTCCAATCCCAGTCGTTCTCCTAATGCGTGCTTTAGGCATCGATAACGATCAAGAAATTTTCCAGGCCATTGCAGGCCCAACTGAAACGTTCAAGTTTATTGTCGCCAATTTGAATGAGGTCAAGGATAACGAAGAATACGGTGTTGAAAGTGCTGCAGAAGCACACGAATGGTTGCAAAAGAAATTCGCAGCGGGTCAGCAGCGTGAGTATCGTGAGCAGAGGATTCAGAATCTACTCGACAAAGAGTTGCTTCCTCACCTAGAAACTCCACTCTCTGAAAAGGACAAGATCCGAATCGGACCTGACCTCGCAGAACAAGCTGAAGAGAGAACCGAGCGAAATCGCAAGAAGAAGGCTATCTTCCTAGGCAGAATCGTCAGACAAGTTCTGGAAATGGCAATCGAGAACAAGGAACCAAACGACAAGGATCACTATGCAAACAAGCGTGTTCGCCTCGCCGGTGATTTGATTGAAGATTTGTTCCGTGTATCATTGCAACAACTTGCCCGTGATCTAAAGTATCAACTCGAGCGACACCACAACCGCAAGCGTGACCTGAAAATCACCTCATGTCTACGACCAGACGTACTCACCTCGAAGGTGATGCATGCTTTGGCTACAGGTAACTGGGTCGGTGGTCGCAGTGGTGTCAGTCAATTGCTCGATCGGACAACCTTCCTATCGGCATTGTCCCACATGCGCCGAGTGACAAGTCCGCTTGTCAGAAGCCAACCCCACTTCGAAGCTCGAGATTTGCACCCGACTCAATGGGGTCGTCTGTGCCCCAACGAAACACCTGAAGGTCAAAATTGCGGTCTGGTAAAGAACGCTGCCCAAATGGTTGACATTTCTGAAGCGGTCAGCGAGATTGAAGTCAAAGATCTACTTGAAGAACAAGATGTTGAGCCCAATCCTAAGGGATGGTCAGAAGGTGCAAGAGTTCACGTCAATGGTGACATTTTCGGTCTGCACATGAATCCTCACAAGCTTGTTGAGCATTTCAAACGTGGCCGCCGTCGAGGTGTGATTCGCCCCGAGGTCAGTATCCGTCACGATGCAGTGAACCGCGATATTTTCATCAACACCGACAAAGGACGTATTCTACGCCCTCTATTGGTTCTAGATAGTGGAAGTCTGGTGTTGTCGAAAGACAACCTGGAACAACTTCGAAGTCGTGAAATGTCATTTACAGACTTGGTTAACAACGGTATTGTCGAATGGGTCGATGCAGAAGAAGAGGAAGACCTTCTTGTCGCACCTCGTCCGTTCGATTTGCCACAAATGAGCCCTAAGAATGGTCGCCCACTTAACCCCGCAAATGTTGAATGGGTCAACATGGGTGAAGAAGGTATCAAGAAGGCGAAATTGAAGGCAGAAATCTTCATGCCCAATGGAAAAAAGGTCACTGAAACCTTCAGTGTCCCTCTAAATTACTATCAAGATGATGTGGACAAACTTCGCCGAAAGGAAAAGAAGTCAGGAGATGTATTGATTTACACTCACGTTGAAATCGATCCACAACTCATCCTCGGTGTGTGTGCTTCATTGGTACCCTACCCAGAACACAACTCGACACCCCGAGTTACTGGTGGTACTGCAATGGTCAAACAATCTCTCGGTTTGCCTGCGTCCAATGGCCGCTTGCGCCCAGATACACGCCAGCATATTTTGCACTACACTCAGAACTCTATGACAGGAACACGTGCGATGGATGCCACCAATTTCCTTCGCCGTCCAGCAGGACAAAATTTCGTTGTGGCTATTCTAAGTCACCACGGGTATAACATGCAGGACGCCGTGATTATGAATCGAGGTAGTGTAGAGCGCGCATTGGGTCGCTCAACATTCGTGCGCACATACAATGCAGAACGCAAACGATTCCCTGGTGGTCAGGTCGACGAAATTGAAATCCCTGGGACCGGCCTTGATGAAGTCAAGGGTTTGAAGGCCCCTGAAGCCTATGCCCACCTTGAGGACGATGGACTGCCCACTCCTGAGACAGAAATCAGTAGCAAGCCGGAAGATCGTGATCGCGTCCCTCAAGTTCTGGTTGGAAAGACAAGTCCCCCTCGATTCTTGGAAGAGACTCACGGTGCTTTCCTCCAAGCTCAAGAACGTCGTGAATCGAGTATGAATGTTCGACACGGTGAAGGTGGATTCGTGGACAATGTGTTCATTACAGAATCTCTAGACTCTGGTCGCTTGGTAAGAACTACATTGCGAACTCAGAGAATTCCAGAACTTGGAGACAAGTTCTCAAGTCGACACGGTCAGAAAGGTGTCATCGGTCGTCTGGTCGACCCTGAAGACATGCCATTCACAGTCGATGGTGTCGTCCCAGATCTACTGATTAACCCGCACGCGATTCCATCACGGATGACTGTAGCTCATATTTTGGAAATGATTGGTGGAAAGGTCGGCGCAATGGAAGGCCGTCTTATCGACGGAACTGCATTCAGTGGCGAGAAGGAAGATAGTTTGCGAGAAGGTCTTCTTCGACACGGATTCGCCCATACTGGTCGAGAAACAATGATCAATGGAGAGACGGGAGAAGAATTCCCCACTCAGACATTCGTCGGCGTAATTTACTACCAGAAGCTGCACCACATGGTCAGTGGAAAAATCCACGCAAGAAGCCGTGGCCGAGTGCAAATTCTCACCCGCCAACCTACTGAGGGTCGTGCACGTCAAGGTGGCCTTCGGTTCGGTGAAATGGAACGTGACTGTTTGATTGCACATGGTGCTTCGATGGTCATCAAAGATCGACTACTGGATGAATCGGATGGCTGGGAACTGTATGTTTGTGCCGAGAGTGGACACATAGCATACTGGGATTGGCGCAAACGATGTTACGTCAGTCCGATACATGGGGATAAGGCGGAAGTCTTCCCCGTATCGACATCATATGCATTCAAGCTACTCCTGGATGAGATGAAATCACTTGGAGTAGCCATGAGACTTGAACTGGAGGACCGAAGATGAACAGAGACGTTGCAACCATTCCGAAGCGTATTGCTTCCATCAAGTTCAGCCTGATGGATCCAACTGAAATCAGAAAGATGTCAGCAGTAGAAGTCAAGACTGCAGATACTTACAAGGACGATGGACACGCATACCGACAGGGTTTGATGGATTCCCGCATGGGTGTCATTGAACCAGGTGTACGGTGTGAAACATGTGGTAACAAGCACGATGTTTGTCCGAGTCACTTTGGCCACATTCAACTAGAACTTCCTGTGATTCACATTGGTTTCACAGCTCTACTGAAGCAGGCTCTGAAGTCAACCTGCAATACTTGCAGCCGTATTCTTCTTCACGAGAAAGAAGGAACACACCCGATCGATCCTGAAAAGTCCGAACAGGACCACTTTAGACACCGAGTGTACGATGTCATCCAGAAGCATGGTGTCGGTTCAACTGAATTCAAGAAGGTGATCAAAGATATCGTCAAAGAATGTTCAAGTTTGAAGCGTCAAGTTTGCATGCACTGTGGATCAGAGCAAGGTAAAATCCAACTTGATAAACCAACTACATTCAAGGAGAAGAAGCAGGATAAGGGCGAACACAAGTTGAATGCACGAGATATCCGTGAGTGGCTCGAGAGAATCCCAGATGAAGATTTAATTTTCATCGGTATGGAGTATCGTTCCAGTCGCCCAGAATGGACCATCATGCGTGTTCTACCTGTTCCGCCAATTACAGTCCGCCCATCGATTACATTGGATAGCGGCGACCGTAGTGAGGACGACCTTACTCACAAATTGGTTGACGTTTTGCGAATCAATCAACGTCTAAGAGAAAACCGTGACGCAGGAGCACCTCAACTCATCGTCGAAGATTTGTGGGAATTGTTGCAGTACCACATTACTACTTACTTTGATAACCAAACAGCTGGAATCCCACCTGCCCGCCACCGTTCAGGACGACCTTTGAAGACCCTAACACAGCGCCTCAAAGGCAAAGAAGGCCGATTCCGAAGCAACTTGTCTGGTAAGCGAGTGAATTTCTGTGCAAGAACAGTCATCAGCCCCGATCCAAACTTGGGCATCAATGCGGTTGGTGTCCCAACCCAGTCCGCAAAGGAGTTGACCGTGCCAGTTCGCGTTACAGGCCGAAACCGTGAACAGTTGCGTCAAATGATTTTGCGCGGACCAGATATCCACCCAGGTGTCAACTACATCGTGCGTGGAGATACTCACCGTGTGCGTATTACCGACCGTACCAAGTTTATGTGGTCCGGATTCCGTTGTCACAATCCAGAATGTCATTCTGGTGATGTAGAGAGAGGAGAACCCTACCCTGGTCTTCGACCTGACCTCAACGAAGTTTTACCTGCACCAAATTTCCTGCCAGGCATGGAGATTGAAGAAGAAATCAAGCGTGTAGATGGAGATACTCAAACAAAGTGGATTCCATCCCTTGAACCCACCCTTGCAAATCTTCGCGGTGAAGATTCCAATGGCAAGCCGCTCGAATATGGAGATCCTCGGGCCATAATCCATCAGCGATGGTTTTTCGAGCGCGAGAATCCAGGGCAACCATTCCCAGCCGAACTTGAAGTACGATGTCCACACTGTGGTAGCCCCGAAATTTCAGAAGAAGCTCGCAGTAAGGTGGAGGACCGTCTGGCAACTGTTGACCTCGATGGGAACCCAAAACCTGGAATGATTGTCGAACGACACTTAATCGATGGTGACGTGGCGATTTTCAATCGTCAACCATCTCTACACAGAATGTCGATGATGGTGCATGAAGTTCGCGTAATGGAAGGGAAGACCTTCCGTTTCAACCTTGCAGTTTGTACACCTTACAACGCTGATTTTGATGGTGACGAAATGAACCTTCACGTCATCCAATCTGAAGAGGCACGAGCCGAAGCCAAGATTCTCATGCGAGTTCAAGAACACATCATCACTCCACGATATGGTGGTTCTGTAATCGGTGGAATCCACGATCACATTTCAGGTGCCTATCTCCTGAGTAACGATAACCCATTCGTCCCCAAGGCGATAGCACTCGATGTGCTCGGGCAAATCGGTTGGTCCGGTGAATTGCCAAAGGAGAGTGTCGTTGATGGTGTGGCCGGATTCTACGGTCTCGAACTTTTCAGTTTGATTATCCCTGACGGATTTACACTAGAATACACAAGCCGCAGTATGGATGAAGTTGAAATCCGCGGTGGAAACGTCTTGCGCGGAACATTGGACAAGCGTGCAATTGGTGCTGAAGACGGCCGATTGCTAGATGCGGTGGTCCAAACTCATGGCACGACTGTTGGTGCCAAGTTCCTCAACGACATGACCAAACTTACCATTGGTGTTTGCACAGCGATGGGCTTTACCACTGGTATTGATGATGAAGATTTACCAGCCGCAGCACGTGAATTGATTGCTCTGCGGAATGCAGAAGCCAGTCAAGCAGTCGACGATGAATTGGAGAAGTTCGGCAAGGATGGTCGAAAGTATGAGACCAGACCCGGACGTACAGCATTGGAAACTCTTGAAGAAAATATTCTGCAAATTCTAGACAATGCTAAGGCTGAGACTGGAACAATTGCAAAGGAACACCTAGCAGCCACCAACCCTGCGGTTATGATGGCCGTATCAGGTGCCCGTGGTTCAATGGACAACTTGGCCATGATGGCTGGTTCTATTGGGCAGCCAAAGGTTCGTGGTAAGCGCCTAGAACGTGGCTACAATGACCGTGTATTGGCTCATTTCCGACGAGGTGTCAAGGGTGCGAAGGAGAAAGGATTCGTCGCATCTTCATTCAAGCGTGGCCTCGAGCCGACAGAGTTCTTCATGCTCTCTGTATCAGGTCGTGAGTCTCTGGTCGATACAGCTGTTCGAACCAGCAAATCTGGTTACATGCAGCGCAGACTGATCAATGCAATGGACGACCTCAAGGTCTGGAATGATGGCCAACACTCTGTACGAAATACAGCCAACCGTATTATCCAATTCCAGTATGGTGAAGATGGTGTTGACCCCTGCAGGTCACTAAAGGGTGAACCGATTAACGTTGGCCAACTTCTGGATGATGTTCTCGGAGGTGGTAACTGATGGTCGTTAAGTCAGCAACAAAGAAGAAGCTCATGGACATGGGTGTACAAGAGGAGTTTTCACACAAACTTGCAGATGACCGCAAGTGGGATGACGTTAAAATTCTGACACCAGGTGAGATTGCACAGATTTGCGGGCTCGCATCTGATGAGGCCACTGCAATTCACAGCACACTGGTATCATTCGGGAAATCCGGAGGTTCAGATTCAGGCAACGCGACTACAACAGTCGTTCGTCGCAAAAAGCTCGTTCGCCGTGGCAAAAAAACTGAACTCATTCTGCAAGGTTATGATTCCGAATCAAAGATGGCACATATCAACAGGGATATTGGAGCCGATGATCCAATTTACCAGGCATTGGAAAAAGCTGCTGAAAAAGAAGGTGTTCAGCTCACCAAGCGTCTCTTTGAGGATATATCTGAAGGAATTCGTTCCCGTGGAAAGGCCAAATTGACCCCGACTCAAGCAAAGAAAATTGTTGTTGGTGCTGCAGAACAATTTGAGCGTGCAAGTGTAGATCCATTTGAGGCGGTCGGAATCGTTACAGCCCAATCCATTGGGGAACCTGGCACTCAAATGACCATGCGAACGTTCCACTATGCTGGTGTCGCCACAGTTAACGTGACCCAGGGTCTTCCACGTATCATTGAGATTGTGGATGCAAGAAAGACCCCGAATACACCTACGATGAACATCTACGTAGAAGAACTGGATCAGAAAGGTAAACCACTTGCAGCCAATGAAGTTGCTGTACAGAAATTGGCTGCCTCACTTGAAACAACGACGACTCAAGATATTGCAGATATCGATGTTGAAGTGGCTCAGAGATATATCACTTTGAAATTGAGAAATTCTCATCTCAAGTTGAAGAACATGAGTGGTGCAGAAGTGAGAGACAAATTGTCACGTGCTCTCCGTCTATTCATTGCCGTAGATGATGGCTCGGAAGCAAAGCCAAAGTCACTAAAAATCATCCCAGGTGTGTCCAAAGAGGATGATTTGAAGGATATCAGTGATAACCCTCCAACCTACACAGAACTTCTTCAACTCGAAGAGAAAATCAAGTCACTTCGACTTAAGGGTGTGAAGGATATTGCACGTGCCAATGTTCAGAAGAACAACGAAGGTGAATTTTACATCTCCACAATTGGCTCAAATTTGTCAAAGGTATCTGATTTCGCAGGCGTTGATCGTAGTCGAACATACACGAACAACATCATGGAGATTCATGATTATCTCGGTATCGAAGCTGCTCGTCAGGCAATCATCAATGAAATGATTCTGACTCTAGAGGGTGCCCGCCTTGATGTCGACGTCCGTCACTTGCTGATGGTCGCCGACGTGATGACCAGTGAAGGCGAAGTTCGCGCAATTGGTCGCCACGGTGTATCGGGAACAAAACACAGTATTCTTGCCCGAGCTGCGTTCGAAGTCACAGTCAACCATTTGCTACAGGCTGGAATTATCGGCGAGCGAGACAACCTCACCGGTGTTGCCGAGAATATCATTGTCGGACAACCAATCGCACTTGGAACCGGAAGCGTAGAATTGTTCTACATCCCTGAAAGTGAGTAATATTCACCCATGAGAAGCAAAAGTGGAGAATGGAGGATTTAGAATGGAACTTAGTAGAGAATTGAAAACAGCGATTAAGAATGGCGATCTGACATTTGGTCAGAATCAAGCATCAGATGCTTGTGCTGAAGGTAAGGCAAAGTTGCTAATTTTTGCAGTAAATTGCCCACAAGAATACATCGACGGCCTCCGTGCACGACACCCTGATGTCCCAATGCACCGAACCGATTTGGTGAATCGAGAGTTGGGTGCGGCATGTGCCAAACCATTCCCAATTAGCACAATTTGCGTTCTTGGTGAAGGCGGAAGTGAACTGCTCAGCCTACAGCCGAACATTGATTGAGCTGCTCAAATCCGACTGCTCAGTAGATTTTCAACGGAGTGTTGAAGTCGGGTACGGTCGCCAAAGGCGACCATGGAGTCTTTGATTCGCGATTTGCTCACCCAAATCGGTGCCTCATTGGACCCACCCCCCTCGCATACTCCTTGCCCCGGAATCTCATTGTTGGGAATCCTCGACCAACCACCTGCTACACGCGGAGGCCCGAAGTTGTCGATTGGTACTCACGTATGGCATGCACACGATGGTTGGGCGCCGTTGGATCATCTTGAGATTGAGAGGTGGTTGGTAGACGCCCCCACCGGCTCACATTGGATCCTATCTGAACGACCACTACGATTGGAACAACGCCCACAAAGAACAGATGTGGATTACGACGTTTGGGGACCTGACCGATTTGCACAATGGCTAGGAGATGCGATCCTCAACGGTGATTTGAACGCAAGTGTACCTCAAACAATTCCATCGACAGTTGTTGAAACTGAAGAAGTTGAAAGAACGACCCCAAATACTCAGCAAACAGGTCCTTCCGCCCTCCGCCCTCGAATCGAGTTGGAATCTGTATTGGAAAGACACACTTTGACCCATGCTGAACCTCGGCCAGTCCTCCTAAGTGCTCGAATATGGGTGGTCACTGGAATATTGCGAGGACCAGGGGATTCTGCAGATCGGCAGTGGTGGGAATTACTTGAAGATCCATTCACTGGGGAAATCGACCACCTCGGTAAGATTGAAACTCTCGATTTCATACCAAATTTAGAGAGAATTGAACCCTCTCAGTGGGTCGATGAATCAGAGGTGGCACCTAAAATTGCGAGTCTTTGTGATGAACGTCGTCATTATACAGTAACTGAATCAACAGGTTCGAATCAAGTTCAGGGTAGTGTACTGCATTGGTGGAAATTAGATCCGTCAAGTGCAGAGATGACACCACGCCTAGCCTTACTGCCTGCATGGCAACTCAGAATACCGAATCGAGGATCAGCATTGGTTCATGGCTTGACAGGTCAATTGATCCCAATGCCCTAATCAAGTAAGGACTTCATCAAGACGATCTTGCTCGACAGCTTGACGAATCTCCATCGCGATACGTCGGCCACTACTCATTGGTTTGCGCCATGTTGCATTTCCATATGGGTGTCCAACATTAACGTGAACATTTGTACCGCCTCCAACACGTGGTGCTACGTCATAGATGTAGTAATCCATGTCCTTGTCGATGCAAGTTTGCAAACAGAAAGGTCCAATGATTCCAGGGTCGTAATGCTCTTTGCTAGCAGTGATAAATTTCTCACCCAATTCAAACGCCTTCTCGAGTAAACTCTCTCGAATCGTAGCCGTATTGTGTCCAACGACTGTCATTTCTGGAATTTGCTGATGGGCTGGCATGGTCATTTGCTGTGGTGCGGGTAGGCGAACATGCCCATCAAGTGATGATTCAAATCGCCAATCAACGCCCAATAACTCCAGTTTTGGCATATCCTCAGCTAGAGGACTATAGAAGAAGTTTAGATTGAATACAGGGCCAATCACATACCGCTCAATTCGTGCACCATCTAAACTGGCTTGATCAATTACTCCTTCCTTGAGAAGTGTTGCTGCCTTCTCCGTATATTCTTCAAATGAAGAACAAGTGAAGAACCCTCTTTCGAGTTTCTTTTGTGCATGGTGTAATTTGACAATTACCAAGCAATCAATTTCCTCTGGTGTTTGAATGGCTTCAGGGTATGGTAAACCAGCCTGTTCCAAAATCCAGTAGTAATCCTGTTCTTCAGTACGCTCTTCCATCCGCAACATGTTTCGGCTACCAAACAATGGGACACGGAAATTGTTTTCGACATCCTCGATAGAACTGTAAGATGTGAATGATCGATTTGGGATATACACCACATTCCGCTCTCGCATCTGTTGCTGAAAATCTGGCGCCATCACATCGTTGAATGAATCGAGAACAATGGCTTTGTCTACCATGCCTCTAACGACTCGACCTGAAGAATTACGCTTGGTTTTGAAATACTCGGAATAGGTTTTTTCCCGACCTTTTTGGCAATAGGCAACCGTCGGAAAACCCTCCTCGATTGCACCGTCGCAGAGGTCTAGTGCGCTATGACTGCCCGTCATGCCAATACGTAACTTGAGGCGGTCATATTCCTCAAGTATGGACTGAATGTCTTGAGAACCAATCATTGGATTAGCCACCGCGTTGTAGTGCCATCAATTCGTCTGTGGACAAAGTTTCACCAGACATGAGTTTTGACATGAGATCTTGGACTTCGACCCGAGCATTTACTCTGCCAGAATCGATACCCTGTTCTCTGTTATTTCTGGCACGGAGAATATCATGGATTGAGTGTAGACACCTTAGGCTGACGATGTAGGTTTGGTGCGCACGATCGGCTTCACGTTTCGCTCGTCGAACCTCGGCCTGGCTGGCATCGGCTTTTTCGCGCAACTTATCCACTTCTTCGCTCAACTTCAACATGAGTTCATGAGCTTCTTGAGCAACTTCCTGAGTTTCAACAACAGATTGGTGGCAGGATTCCTGTGATTCCATGGCAATTCGGAGTTTTTCGCGAGCATCTTTGAGTTCAACATTCGAATCCTCCTTTTCACTTAAATCACGTAATTTTCTCTTCATCGCTTTCATTCGATGCATGGCCTTTTTCTCGTTGTTACCAGTATGCTTGCCAAGCTCGAATTCTCTTTCCAAAGTTTCGATTTGACGACGAAGTGATGCTGGAGTGTCTACCTTGTCCCGGCGCCCTCGGCGGTCATTTTGGCCACCTCTTCGCTCAGTTTCTGGGGATAATTCTCGCAATAGTTCCTTTGCGTCCTTTACTTCTTGATTTTTTTCTGCGCGTTGGGATTTAGCATCACGGACAGCAGCATTTGCTTCGTCACGGATTGCTTTTTGTTTTTGAACCTCAGTGATGAGATTTCGCACTCTGGTGTTGAATTCGTTTCGGGTTCCAATATGCTCCCTCATTTTACCGTTTAAACCGTCACGTACATCACGATTTTTAGTTGCTTTACCATCAACGGACCCTCGCAAATCCCCAAGCACAGACAAGATATCATCCATTTCAGATCACCACTTGACCTGACGTAGTCAGACCTTAGACATCAGTGCCAAATGGCGATGCCATATAATCGCTGCTCTCTACACATCGCCCCCTATGGGGGCGTATACATTTTTCACAATCGACTTGAGATAACGATTAAACCCCGCCCGTTCAACCCGCAATTGATTCCCATGTTCATAGATGGAATGCCCGGAATGGAACGAGTACTTGCAACAGATGTGAACCCGCCCTACTTGACACTGGTAACGGGGCCACCGGGTTCGATGAAATCCTCGTTCTGCCTGTCTCTTGTTTCGAACCATTTGCGACAGTCAGGTGGTTTTGGATTGTATTGCACAGTTGAAGAAACTACAAGCAGTTTGCTTCGAGCCTCACATTCACTTGGGCTCGCGCTGCCACCGAATCTCCAAATCACAGATTTCACAGAATTGAGAAATGAGAACGAAGATATGGATTACCTCAAATTCACGCAGAAAATGATAGAGCACTTCAAACGAGAGAGGGGCGATGCGTTTTCAGTGTTTATTCTAGATTCACTAGGAGCAATTTACAGTTTGACCAGTGTTGATGAAGAAATGAGAAAGAGAATGTTTCGCTTCTTTGAATTCTGCCGCAGCCAAAATCTGCACACATTTGTGATCACCGAAAGACAAGCGGGTGAAGCTGCCGAATTGGAGGGCAACGAAGGTTTCCTCGCCGATTGTATCCTGAATCTTGGATTGGATCGCCGGAATGGACAAATGGTCCGGACTCTCCAGATCGAGAAGATGAGGCACGTCAGGCATTCGATGGAAAAGCAAGCGATGGAAGTCACGGGCTCTGGAGTTTCACTGCTAGGTCCCCTGTTTGACTAGGCCAAGTCAACAATTCGACCCGCCGCATTTTCAAGCACACTCCGTAGTGCGCCGACATTGGCCCCCACTCCTGATTGGATTAGCAACAATCGATTTTCATCTACCCGATGTGCTAACATGAGTGCTTCACTCGTGCGGAGTAGCATTCTTACGGGTACATCTTCGAGTAGTGAATCCAATCCGAACCACATTGACACCGCCGCTTCAACAACTTTCGATTTTGGTGTAAAATCGATGGGGAGTGCATCAGGCCCTACGAGTGCAACCCACTCTACCTCGTCTTGGCCGAGTAAATCTTGCATGAGGCGTGTCCGCATGAACCAATGCAATACTAGACAGGGCATCATTGTGACGATGCATTTGCATGCAGAGGGCCGAGCATTAACCAGCCATCATATCCGCGATAGAATCCTCTGAGACATCCTTTCGGCCTGAGCCCACGACGATGGTACATTTGTACGGCTCCAAAATTATCTTGTCGAACTTCAAGTTGAACTGTGCGAATCCCTGATGATTGAGCTGCTCGAGCAAAATGTGACCAACCTTTCGAACCGTAGCCGTTGCCCTGCAAATTTTCAGCGACTGAAAATGCGAGTACTCTGGCATGTTTTTCTGACATTTTCATTGCCCATAATAGTCCGTGATCAGTTAGGCCATCAGAGAGAATCCATAGTCCGAATTTTTCGTCTAATGGTAACTTCCTGAGGCGTGGTTTTTGGTAGGATTCACCTGTGGTTTGAATAATCAATTGGCGGATATTTTCCAGTCTAGATTCACTCCAATTTTTGAGGGACGATGTCGGGATCCACCTGAGCCCGTCCATGTAATCACCTGCGACGTTTTTCCTTTTCTTCGGGACTCAATGTCCGTCTTTTCCCGCGTGCGGCACCCGATTGTCTCGGTCGACGTTTTTTGGGTTCGGATTTTGGTTCGGATTTTGGTTTGGTTTTTTCTTTTTCTTTCAGTGAATCGAGTAGACTTCCACTGCCCAATAATGCGCTAAAATCTTCCATGGACAAGGACTTCCCACTGTTCGCCCTGGCCTTAACTTCATCCAGTCTAGGCTGAATTTTTCGTCTACCGCGGTTACCTTTGTTGCCCTTTTTTCGAACGCGGGTGTAGGCCTCCAAGCGTCCGATTTCACGTTTGATACCTTTCAGTTCGGATCGGTGTGTATTGATTTTTTCAAGCATCTTAGCAATTCGCTCATTCAGCTTTCGAATTTCCTTCGGGTTTGCTTTTTGATTGGGCAATTCTTCACGCGCTTCTTCCGCGACTGATTTTTTTTCGTCATTCAACTTATCCAGTTGTTGCAGTTTGTCCTTTTGATTCCGCAACAATTCGATGTATTTCTGGTGCAATTGGTTCCCAATTAATTTCTGCGAATGCATCGCTTTCAGTTCAAAGAAGAACGAGAATAATTTCGTCTCATGTTTGCGGTTGGGCATTTTAGACAAATCATGGGGGATGGTTGCAAGCCGACGATGAGTTTCTATCAATCGCTGCTCAATTATTTCGAGTGGAGGAGGTACATTTTCATTGACTGTATCTCGTTCGGATTTGACTTTATTCGCCTCATCCCGAATCTTGCGGAATTCTGTAAGCAGGCCATTCCTCTCTTTACTGAATCCACGATTTGATTCCTGAATGTCGCGTAATGATTGAACCAAGGTGATTTCTGCATCTCGCTCCTGTTTCACCCTGCGTTGCTGCTCCCCCGTTGCAGTGGCCGTTGCTTTTAGGGATTCAAGTCGCTCACTGATGTCTGAATCAGATAGACTTTCCAAATCATCAAACAAACCTTTTTTTGGTTCTGAGTGGTGCTTTTTCTTGTCACCACTCATTCTTCTTCACCACCGCTTGGTTTTATGGAAATTGGGAGCTCAGCATTTCGACGAAGCACGGTGGATTTCCCACCAGATTCGACATCTTTTGCCGCTGTGAGTAATTTATCAAAACCGTCTTTGCTTGTATTTTCCCAGAAGGAGATCGCGGACCCTGATTGCTTGATCAGTGCACGGGACCGCTCGAGTTGACGAATCGAGTTCCGTAGTTCGGCACGTTTCTCAATAAATTCAGCATGAATCGGCTCGTTTTTCTCGACATGTGTTAGCATTTCCTGATGCAGTTTGTCGGCTTGAGTGAAGAGTTTCTGCATTTTTTTACTCGAATCAACGTATTCAGCCATCTCGGGGTTGCTCTTTTTCCTTTGATCTAACCACTCCTCATTCTTTTTCAGCAAGGCCTTCCTTTCTGAAATCAATCGACGTTCATCGGTTAGTGACAAGGCTTCCTTCTCAATTTTGTCTTCGATCGCTTGAAGGGATTCTTCGAGTTTGGCCTTCGCCCATTTCGGATCGAGATTTTTGAGTCCGCCGGACTCTTCCAATTTGGACCTGATTGTTCGTGTTTGCTTGAGTAATCCGCGTGCTTCCTTCTGTGCATCATTCCGCCGTTTTTTCAATTCAGCAATACGATTTGAGTGCATGTCTCTTGCCAATCGCAATTTTTCGACTTCTGGAGACAGGGTATCAGCATCTTCAGACATTGCCTTCTCGATTCCAGGCAATGCTTCAGCCAGAAACTTTCGACGCTCCAGAATCTTAGAAGCGAGTTCCTCCGGTCCGAGGGCGAGAAGGTCTGAAACATTCATGCAGAACGAGTTCCGGAACCACGGGTTCCGCATAAAGGTTCAGCGATTAGGGTGCCCAATTTAGGCAAGGGTCTTGAACTGTAACTGGCCGAGCACATACATGACCAAAGGTCATGGACGTGGAATTTGGGTGGTTACCCTCTTGCTCATGTGTTCCTCCATGCCTCTCGCATCAGCATCAGGGGGGGGACTTTTGTTGTCAGGTGATAGTTTCAACATCATCGGTGATCAGGAAGTTGGATCGGGCGATGTCAATATTAGCATCGATATCGTTGCCCATGGTGTGAATTCAGTTGGTTTTGTTGAGATGACCTTCACGGCAGAAGACAACACCCCGTTGGCTTTGGATAATCGCAGTATTTCTCTCTCAGCCGGGCAATCCTCTTCTGAGACATTTGACATATCGGATGTCCCCATCGGGACACACACATTGTCATTCCAATTGTGGGGGGATGTCGGAACCAATTTCGAAAACAATGTTTCGCAATTCCAAGTGTTTGTACAGCGTTTGTCTCCAGGCAATGCATCCTTAGATACCCCGGGCGGTTGGTCAATCGTTTCATTTGACCCGTCTCAAGGTGAGCCTAGTGGAAATGCCTCCCTACGCGATGGCGATCACGCTTGGGTAGTTGCAACAGTGAGTAACTCAGGAGATGTAGAATGGCAAGGGAATGCCACAATATTTCTTGGAAATACTCTTTTTTCAACTCAGGTGGTTAATGTTGTAGGTTTGACAACCAGTTTTGTCAATTTCACGATTGGGCCTTTGTTTGAAGGAACAAGTCAGATTTCAATCGAATTGTCCTATAACCAATCAGTTGTAGACGTTGAAACAATGGGTGTCGATATCGGTCCACCTCCATTGGCCCGTCCGATTCTATCGATGACCCCAGAAACATATACACCAGACCTTTCAGAGACAATTAACTGGACCATATCGGTGGAAAATCTAGGTGAATCTAATTTCTCAGGGTCGATTTCTTGTGATTACCCAATTGGAGTTCAAATCTACTCCTCAAACCTCTTGATTCCCACAAATGGCAATCTGACATGGAATGTTAGCATCGATGTTCGGCCGGGAGTCATTGAGTGTCAAATCGCAAATTCCACAAGAATTCATTTCGATTCCTTGATCACCTCGGCCCATGTTTACGATATGCCGGCCGGCCATCTAATGAGGGCAGGAGGTGATGGCCTTACAGTAACAGGTGGCCCATTCCATGTCGGGGACGCTGCGCCACTTGCAATTCTAATTCACAACGGTGGTGATTTCTCTGGAACGGGGTCCCTCGAGGTCAGAGAGGGATCATCAGATGGAAATGACATGGGTGATTGGTCCTTACTTGAATCTCGAGTACTTGAGGTTGGAAGTAGCCTTGAGCTGGGCTCACAATACATCACCAGTGTTTCTGGAGAGAGAATGATTGAATGGCGGGTCGTGAGCCAAGACAGTTTGGTTGCAAACGATTTGTCGGGTTCATTGATCCTCACCATCCAGCCCTCACAATCTCTTGATTCCAGCATATCCTCGTATGGGTGGACTTTGCAAGATGGTCTTTCAATCGAAGTGACGACACAACTGTCAGCAGGTGAAGGTCGTCTTGTGTTATTTGAACTAGGTACAACGACCACATCTGGAGATGCGACTCAAATTTCAACAGAGATTTTCCTATCCCCTGGTCAACGGACTTTGAACTATAATTTGGGCCATCCAACTTCTTCGTCTGATGTGTGGGTCGAGTTGACACCCATTTCTTGGGTCTCTTCCACGGTTGCACAAGATCAAATCACTTTGGTATACCCAAATCCTGTTGTATCGGTCATCATCGATTCAATATCTCCTGAATCCCCAGCTCCTGGTGATGATGTGACCATATCCTACTCATTGTTGAATGAAGGGAATGCGGATACTTTGGCGGGCACGATCATGCTCATTGACATGAAGAGAGATGGCGAGGTCTTGTGGCCCGTGCCCGGTTCCTCATCTGATATCGACCCTGTTGAATCCGGTGAGACTGTAAGCGGTGAAATTGAAATCAGATGGCCCAAGGGTTCTGTAGTCGATTTTAGTTTGATTTGGCAAACACCACATACGGATGTAACCGGTTCGGCTTCATTCCTTTCTCAGGTGGATGATACAGTAGAGACCGATGCAACCATTGATTGGATGTCAATTGTGTATGGCTCTCTCGCAGGTTTGTTCATTGGACTTGTTACGCGAACGGTCATGCGTGCGCGTGCGGGTGAACCATTACTCTCCCGTCGAGAGCGTGGTGAACGGAAGGAAAAGCCGAAGAAATCTCCAGAAAAAGTAGTTGCCGAAAAGGTCGAGGTTGCCTGTCCAGCTTGTGATCAAAGGCTCCGGGTGCCGGCGACATACAGTGGTTCTGCACGTTGTCCTGCCTGTGCACAAACGTTCCCAGTGGTAGCCACGCATGAACCCCCCTCTGACCCTTCAGACGCTGAAGAAACTGAGTCTGAAGAGGAGTATGAATCCGATGATGAGGTTGTTGAAGTGATGTCTGACCCCGAACCTGAAGAAGAAAAGTCGTCTTCTTCATCGGATGATGTCATCAAATGTCCAGATTGCGAACAGAAACTCAAAGTCCCATATGACCGCCGTCCGGTTAGAGCCCGATGTCCAGCATGCAAATGTGAGTTCCGAGCATTAAAGAGGTGAGCTGTGTGGATGACCCGATCAAGGAATTTGAGGAAATGTATCTCAAAAAATTGTATGAGTTTTACGCAGAGAACCCAGCGCAACCGATTCGCAATAGTAGAATCGCCAAGGAAATGGGTGTTAGTCAAGCATCCAGTAGTGAAATGATTCAAAGATTAGCGGGTAAAGGAATTTTGTACCACATCCCATATCGGGGGTCGACTCTAACCGAAGATGGTCTTGCAGCCGCAGCCAGAATCAAGCGCAGAGAGGGTTTGATGGAAGTTTTCCTGGTTCGTATGATTGATTACAAAGGTGATGTCAAAGCTGCGGCTTGTCGTCTTGAACACGCATTAACCGATGATTTAGAGGCCGCAATCGATCGGTTGTTGGGCTATCCTGAAACAACACCTAGTGGGGAATCTATACCCGGCGTATCTAGGCAAATCGAGCCAGTTGGTAAGTCGATGCTCCTCCCATTACACGCCCTACCAGTGGGACATTCAGGAACCGTCGAGTTGTTGGTTTTGGAGGGTTCTGATGCGAAGACAATCTCTGGATTTGGGATTGTCCTTGGTTCTCAAATTGAATCAGTGGATGGGGGATTTTCATTCAACGATAAATCGTTGATGATTACACCCGAACTTTCCAGCCAAATATTGATTCGAACATTGTGATGTATTTTTGGCGCAATGGCCTTATGCGCGCATGGATACGCGGCATCATGGGAGCCGAGAAAATCTCGACAGAGGATGCTCTGGATTTGCTCGCTCCCTCCGATGATGCCATCTCCACAGAAGAAGCAATTTCAGCAACACAGAAACCTTCTGATGGACGCCCCACTCTTTCAGATATTGACGCCGTTGAAAACCGGATGGAGAAGCTTCGAGGTCGTGAGCGTCACCTACTCCGGTTGGACCGATTGTTTTTGTCTAGAGGCATCCATCTTTCACTCACCTTACCCATTTTTGCACTCGCTTTACAGTTGGTCGGACGTCGCTATGCTGAAGGTTCCCCTGACTGGTGGATTTCCAGTGTTGAATCAGGTTTCCCTGAAGCCACTCTCAGCATCGTATCTGGTCTTTTAGCGACTATTATTCTCCTGGCATGGATGGTGTCTCTTTCAGTCGTACGTTCTTTACACAATACGTCGCGCAAGGTCTTCCTCGCGGAAGGGGAATCTTTCATGCTCCGTGGCCGCCCCTTTGAGAGCCTACACGGATACGAGGCGATTAATGACGTAACTCGAATGGCCATCACACGTGTCTCAGGAGTACTAACGATTGTCACTTTCTCTGCGATTGCTCAATTGGCTGCCACATTAGAGGGTGGTCTCAGTGATGCAGGCGGGGTGCTTGTTGGATTCGCAATCGGTGGCACTTTCGCAGCGATTGGCCTAGACTTACTTCGAGGAGGTACCCACCACAACACCGTCGAAAGATGGGGTTTGTTGGAAGCATACGAACCACCCCTGCACCCTTCGTGTCCCGACCGTGTATTCACAGAAATCCTCACCACTTGGATGGACCCTGTTCTCCGTGCAAGATTCGATGCTCACATCCAATCTCTTCGTGATGGCCTTCAACCTGGAAAAGACATCCACTCTGCAATAGAACACCTCTTGCACATGCGGTATTTGGAAGCCAAGGGTGAACTGACCAATCGTCAGGTTCGCCAATCGATGGAACATTATTTCCGATTAGATCGGTTGCCAGAATTGTTTGAAAATGACTGGTTTGATGAAGAAACGTGGACCAATCTGTTCTTACATGTAAAAGGAAAATGTTCGCCCTTTTTCCGTCTTCTTTCACGACTTCAGCATGATTTGTCCGACGACCTAGAATCATTGCGTGCAGATACACTACATTTTGATGTCGACATGCAAAATGTAGTCAGTGGTTCTGGGCATCTCTTTGCATATTTACACAATAGTGGCGAAGATAGTCGAAAGATTGTGATTAAAGTTCAGACTCCAGATTTCCAGCCCCATGAAAGTTCTTTCACACTCACTCTAGAATCGAGTACAGCTCTCGAAGGATTAGATGCCCACCTCCCCACAAGATCCAGTACGACAGATGACGTTCACGATGTACTTGCGAGAATGATGGGCCATGGTGAAATCATTTGGCAAACTTTACTGCCTCAGCATGACGGTGAATCGACAGTTACGGTCAGATTAGAGGATACTGAAGGGAATCTGCTCGGTGGCAAGGTTCTCGCAGTCCAGGTACGACCCAAATTGCAAGAACGTATCCGTCTCCGAGGCGGAATGGCTGCAGTCACGGCTGGAATTCTCGCCGTACTTTACCGGGTTGTCCCATGGGTTGCATCATTGGCAGCGCTGTAATACGCTCACCTCCCTCATCGTTCTATTCAAATGGGGAAAGGGGGTCGGCAGTTCATGACGGAATCCGAAGAGGTCGACAGCAGTGATGCTGACCTCCGTGATCAGTTGAAGTCGATGGAGGCCAAACTCCGCCGTCTTCGCGACATCCGACAGCAGCACAATGATGCTGGTAAAAGGAATGCAGACTCGCGCAATTCGATTCAAAAAGAGTACAAAAAACTCCGAGAAGAAATTGATTTGAAGTTGGCCGAAAATAAGGAAATTCGCAATAAGGCAAAGGCACATCAGGCGAGACGCGATGCAATTCAACAACAAATCCGCGAACTGATTGGTCAAGCAAAGAATTCTCGTGGAGAAAAAGGTAAGAAATCCCCCGTTCTTGAATTGAGTGAGATAAATTCTCAGATTGATAAACTTGAGAATATGCTTGAGACTGATGGTTCGATTAAACTCGAGAAGGAAAATAACATCCTTAAATTAATCAAAAAGCATTCAAATCGAAAGAAGGAATTGGAACCCTTGGTCGAAGAGGCCTTGCGCATCAAGATCGATCTAGACAATATCGAAGGCAGTATACAAGAACTCAAGGTCGAGGCTGATTCAGAGCATGCGGCCATGGTTGGTTTCCATGAAGAAGCGGATAAGTTGTGGGTGACAATCAAACCGCTCTTTGAAGAACGTGATTTCAAGAAAGCCGAAGGTGATCGGTTGCACGAAGCATTCCTTGAATGTCGTAAACAAGCCGACGAAATTCACACCCAAGTTGTCGCAATGCTCGATCAGGTAAATCAGATTCGTGACAAACTCAAGCAAGAACGCCTTGAGGCCCAGTCTTGGATTGATGACCACAACGAATCAGTTCGAACGGCCTTGAAGACACCTGACCAGGACGAAAAATTGGCGGGTTCATTGACACAAGCCCTACTCGCAGGGGCTTCCATCAGTCTGGGTGGAAGTGAAACAGGTTCCAATGCAAATACCCGCTCCGACGGCCGTTCTTCTCGGAAAGCCAATATGCGCCGGAGTGGTGCTGCAAGAGGCAACAGGGGTCGTTCAAAACCCCGTGAGGACTAATTCCTCGCATCCGTGTCCGGGCGCATCCTCAAATAGGCCCAATTATCCGCCGGGGCTATGGCACGTTCAGGCCCTTACAGGTCATATGACCGGTCTTGGGAAGAAATCGAGACCATGCTCGATATTGCCGAAGAACGTGTTCATGAATGGCAAGATTGGTTTGAAACATGCCAGGATGAAGGCGACCGTGAAGGAATGAAAGAAGCCGCCAGGAATTACAAGGCATTGCAAGGCGTCGTCAAATGCCTAAAATGGGTCCTCGGAGAAGAGGGGATCCCCAACCCACTCGAATGATCAGTGTCCACGTTGGTCCATTCGCACATCGAGTTTTTCGATTTCCAAACCATCCATCGGCCTGCCTGCCATCATCGTACTGGCTTCTGCCACTTTCTCTGCATCATCAAAGTGGTGTGTTGCCATGACGATTGCTTCTGCGGTAGTAATCGGATTTTCAGATTTGAAAATTCCCGAACCAACGAAAACACCATCCATACCATGTCGCATTAGCAGAGCTGCATCTGCCGGGGTTGCAATACCACCTGCAGAGAATGTCACAACAGGCAAGCGGCCCATTTCACGGACCTCACCAAGAACTTCCAGCACATCAACATGCAAATCATTCAGGGTTCCAAATGGAGTGTCAACAACATCGAGCATGTGCTCGGAAGCAACTTCAAGTCGACGGAAACCACTGCTAATGGTCGAAGCGATGGTTTCCAATTCCTGTGAATTTGAACGCTGAATCAAATCGATTTCAGCGGCGACGATCCGGGCGTGTTGAACTGCTGCGACAACATTTCCTGTACCGGCTTCACCTTTGGTTCGAATCATTGCTGCACCTTCGACAACACGACGTACTGCTTCTCCAAGGTTGGTACAACCGCAAACAAACGGGATGGTAAAATCATTCTTTGGGATGTGATAAAACGGGTCTGCGGGGGTCAAAACTTCAGATTCATCAATCATGTCTACGCCCAAGGCTTCGAGAACACGCGCTTCAGCGTCATGCCCAATACGTGCTTTTGCCATCACTGGGATGCTCGTCGTTTCGATAATCCCATTGATCAAGTCAGGGTGACTCATTCTGGCCACACCTCCATCAGCACGGATATCGGCAGGAACACGCTCCAATGCCATGACGCTACTGGCACCAGCATCTTCTGCAATGTGTGCCTGCTCAGGTGTGACGACATCCATGATGACGCCCCCTTCCTGCATTTTAGCGAAGCCTCGCTTGAGCAATTCGGTGCCCTTGCGCATGTGAGTTAGGTCAATCGACATTCCAATCGGTCTAATCGACCGTTGCCGCACATTAGAACTTTCGTCAGAGCCCTAGTCGTCAGCGAGAATCGGGGAATCTCCCTCGGCAATCTCGGCATCGACACATTCTGTTTCGTTCTTCTCGATCCACGCCTCTTCTTCATCGGGAACATCAGTGTCTGCGAAAATCGCTTCAACTGGACATTCCGCGATACATGCACCGCAATCAATGCACTCATCCGGGTCGATTACGAGGTATGTGGGGAGTTCACGAAAAGCCTCTACAGGGCAAACAGCAACACAATCTTGGTACTTGTGGTTTACACAAGCTGAAGTCACAACGTGGGTCATCAATACTTAGGAACGGGCATCATAATATGAATCCTTGTAATTAGGCTGGCCTAAAACTGGGTGTTTTACGATTCAAATTCTTTGGGCAAATTCTCAGCATTTGCCTTCGCAGCGGCTGCAACCAACATATCCCTTGCATTCTGAACCGAATCTTGACCCGGATAAACTTCCAGTTTGATCCGACCTTTAATCTGCTCACCAAAACCATCTGATAATTCTATAGAGCCTGATACTAGAGATGAAATTCTCAGTCGGATATGCAAATTATTTTGTTCGTCGATTCGCTTATCGAGATCAGCGGATTGTGATAACCGTTCGAGCAATTCTGGACCCAAATGCGAGATGCTTTGTTTGGCGGCTTTCTTTTGCTTAATTCGGGCACATAACATCGTCATTCTCGCACCGTGATAGGATTTGACTTTCTCTTTAGAAATCTCAGCCAAGCCACCAGTTATCCAATTGATTGCGTCTTCAATCGCCTGGGTAGAACCAACCCCGCTAGAGGTTGCATTCCAAGTTACGTTGTGCACGGCCACAATTGTTGCGTAAGGTGTGCAGCCTATGACCCCTACGGGGTCGAAGCATGGCGTTCAAATACCCGGGGCAGGTCGGCGACTCGCTAGTGGGGTAGCCCCCGCGACAATCAGGAGATGAAAAAAATGGCCAGCAAGGGTGCAGCATCACGAGCAGAAGCTCGAAAACAGAAAGACAAATGGAAGGCAAAAAGATGGTACACAATTCGTGCACCCCGACAACCTTGGCACTTCAAGGTAATCGGCGAAACCCTGGGCGAAGAAGACGAACTCCTGATCGGTCGCATGTATGAGATCACACAGCAAGAAGTCGATGGCGATTTCAGCAAGATGCACGTAAAACTCAAGTTCCGTGTTACTGAAGTCGTTGGTCAAGATGCTATTACACAGTTTGCAGGACATGAAGTCCTCAAAGATCACGTCCGAAGACAAGTTCGACGATACCGCGGTAAAGTTGACGATGTCATCGATGCGATTACAGATGATGGATACTATGTCCGCATCAAGCCATTCCTGATTACACAAGGTCGAGTGAAGACCAGCCAAAAGCAAGGCATGCGCGATGCTTGCCGCGATGTTGTGTTGCAAACAGCAGCACGTAACACGTGGATTGATTTGCAGAAGCAAATCCTATCTGGTGAACTTGAACAAGCACTTGAGAAGGCAGCTCGAAAGATTGCAGCCGTCAAGGTTGTAATGATTCGAAAGAGCCAGTTGATCCAAGATGGAGTAATCGTAGAAGACGGTCCAACTCTCGATGAAATCCGTGAAGATGAGTCTAGAGTGGCTGCTGCCAAGAAGGCAGCCATCGCTGCAGCAATGGATGAAGAGGATGCAGAAGACGAAACTCCTGACGTTTTGGCAGCAGCAGAAGCAGCTGCTGACGACGATGATACATCCGACGAGGAAGCGGAAGCCGATTCCGAAGACGAATCTACAGAAGAGGAAGTTGTTGAAGAAGCGGCCGCTGATGATGCACCTGATTATGCATCGATGAAGGTCGCCGAACTCAAGGAATTGCTCAAGGCGGCTGGGAAACCAGTCTCCGGAAAGAAGGACGAGTTGATCGCCCGCTTGATGGAGTAGGTGAGGCCAATGGCCCGCCTCACAGTGCTGTGTGGCACCGGAATGACCGAGTTGGCCACATCTACCGATGGCGCTGAAGTCGAGACGTTTCGTTCTGACACACCATGGGGTGAAGTTCCTTGCACATTGGTTCACACTGGGGGGCATGAGATTCTATTCATCTACAGGCATCACAGCCCAGATGGCAAAGTAAACCCCCCTCACAGTATCGAGCACCGTGCAAATGTGCATGCTGCAACTTCGTTTGGTTCAAATGCAGTCATCAGCGTATGGTGTGTAGGGACCATGGATCCGGATTTTCCACCTGGTGTGGTCGGTGTAGCCGATGACATGCTCGATATATCTGGGACCGTTTGGACATTCCACGATTCTTCAGCCGTACATGTCAATCGAACAGAAATGTTTGACAGAGCACTGTCTGAAATCGCAGCAAATGTTCTCAAATCGCAGGATGGCGCAGGTCCGAATGCTTACAGGCAAATCGTTGGACAAGCGAGTGGACCACAATTTGAAAGTCGTGCTGATGTGGAAGCATACCACCGTTTGGGTGCCACCTGTGTCAACATGACCATTGGCGGTGAGGCTCGTTGCATGTCGGAAAAACCACCTGCCCACGTCGGTCTTCTCCTCTCAAGTAATTGGGCTGCTGGAAAAGACCCAGCGGACCACCTTGCACCCGTTGATCATCACAGTGTCGAGAACCTAGCTGCTTCCATGCGTGCACGGGTCTGGGCTGCTATTCTCGCGATTGCCGACACACAGTAGGTTCATCGTCCTCAGTGTCGGTGATGATGCCATGACAAGGCCAGTGGATGTCGATGAATGGGGCAAAGTAGACTTTTCAGAGGAACCAGATGGTTCCTGGACGACCATGATGGGTCGCGTTGCACGCTTCCACCTCAAGCACGATTTTGCCAATCCGGAAAACAACGGCCACGACATGGGGTATCGACTTGCCCTCGTCATCGAAGAACTCGGTGAATTGTCAGCAGCCATTACGAAGGGTAAACCGAAGGAAGAAGCCGCAGAAGAGTTGGCCGACGTCTTCATCTTGACCCTTGGCAATGCATTGGCCATGGAAGTTGATTTAGAAGCAGAATTTCACAAGAAATTAGACAAAATCATGCAACGCCCAGCCAGGCGTGGTGGGATGGGAATTCGTGTCACTGAATATCAGGGTGAGAGATAAGATTGGTGATGATAAATCAATTCTGCAAGTAACATTTATACTGTTATTTCATAATTTTAGGCTATGTTTGAGGACCTTACACGGGTACGCCTTGTTGTCAATATCAAGACACTATACGTTTCGATTCTCGCAGTCGGTTCGATGATTATCTGTCGAGAATATGGAATCGAGGGTAGTTTTCCACTGACGTTAATTTCGACTGCGATTATTTTCCCAATCGTTTTCTCGATTGGTGGAGCTTACAAACGTCGTGAGAATGCTTTGGCACATTATGGGGCCATCAAGGCCCACGGTAGAGCGATATTCTATGCTGTCCGAGACTGGATGCCAGAGTCTGATCGAGACAGTCTATCCCAAACCCAAGGTGTGATGAGAGAATTGATGGTTGGTATGCGTGAACTTTTCACCAATCCTGAAGAAGAGATGCGTGAACATGAAACTGCAGTTTATTCTGCATTCTCGAAACTCTCGTTGTTAATTCGTGTTGAACTTCGCGACAAGGGTCTCCCTGGAGGCGAATGTTCCCGTCTCTATGCGTACATGTCGAAGATGATGGTGGCCTTTGAAAATACAAAGCATATTTTCCAGTATCGCACACCTCGCTCATTACGGGCTTACAGCGATTTCTTCATTCTTGTCTTGCCGATCATGTATGGTCCATATTTCGTCGCATCTAGTACCTCTTACTCGATGTATTTGGAATACTTGATGCCACTTTTATTCACATTTATTTTGGTAGGTTTGGATAATATCCAAGAGCATCTTGAGAATCCATTCGATCAAATTGGTGTTGATGATGTGGCAATTAATGCTGAAACATTCGTCAAGAGTTTAGAACACTAATGCGTTTGTCTCGATCGTGATTAATTTCGAATATTGGACATTCCCCCATCCAAATGCAAAATCTGACCCGTTAGGTTGTCCGGAGCTTGACACAATAACCATTCGATTGTGGATGCGATTTCATCGGGTTGGTTGATTTTTTTCAATGGAATCATCCCAACCGCTGCTTCTCGAATCGCATCCGATTTGAGTATATTTTCAGCCAAGCGAGTTTCGGTTAACCCTGGTGCTACAGCATTGACTCGAATTCCCCTTTGACTGTAGGTTGAAGCCGCGGATCGAACCATTGATTCAATTCCACCCTTCGCTGCTGCAATGGCTTCATGATTGACCAACCCTAGACTGGCGGCTACACTCGACATGAATACCACACGGCCACCGCCAGAACGAAGCATTGCTTTACAAGCGATTGAAAGTGTCAAAAATGCTGTTGAAAGATTCGTATGAATGACTTCATTGAAATCATCAATTTTGATTGCATGTGGGGGGCGAATCAACATGGATCCAACCATGTGCGCAACCCCTGCGATTGTCCCTCCTCCTCGTTCGAGAGAAGTTCGTACGGCCTGATTTACAGATTCAGGATTCAGTGCGTCGCCTTGGACGACTTCCACTCCTAATGCTTGTAGTTCTTCACATCGCGATACATCTCGGGCCAGAACTGTAACGCTGGAACCATTGTTGAGTAATCGTTTCGCTAGAATGATTGCAATGTCGCTACTTCCACCAACGATGAGATATGATTCGGGCATGTTGAGAAATTTTCAATTGGACATTTATACCTCTGTTTACAAATAGAGTCACAGATTGATCCTAGAGTTTCTCAATTCATTGTTCCCAATGTTGCCATTGTTCCTGAGTATGTGCAGTTCTGTACCACCAATCACCACTTGATTCAGGCCATTCGTACCACTCGTAACCATCGCCCTTCTGGACTCCCACCACACCCAATGGTGGTGCACTTAACCCAATTTCTTGTACCTGCGGGGGCCCCGAAGGTTCTGGACCACTCCATGAAATTGAGGGCAGTGTCTCTTTCTCTTTTTTACGACCAAACATTGCTGGCCATGCAAATAATAGCAAGAAGCTTCCAAGTCCAATACTGCTTCCAGTCACGAATACCAAAGTTGAGGTACTCATGCCATCTTCCTCATCAGAGGGTGGACATCCGTTTGGTTCTACATATCCGACTGAATTGGCGCACTCATCGACACCATCTGCAACACCATCACCATCTGAATCAATGAGGTTATCACAGCCGTATGGGACTCCATCTCCGTCGATATCGATTGTGTCATTATGTCCTTCACAAGCATCGATTGAATCTTCGACACCGTCATCGTCTGAATCAATTAGAGAATCACAGCCATCTGGAATTTG
>NTJU01000020.1 GCA_002457195.1 Marine Group II euryarchaeote MED-G33
TATTTGCATTGTTATTGGTTAATGGATTTATATTTGCAGCAATAATGAGTGAAAGGACATATGATGCTGAATTTGATGTCGCAAACGAGGCTATGGAAGGTACAAGTGAATGGCCGACTACAACAGCATGGTTTAGTGAAAATTTCACATTTTCAGGAGGACACGACTCAGGCGACTACTTCTCGGGCTCAATCATCATTTATTGTTTGAATACTTCAGAGTCATGGGAATGTGGAGATAACGAATCGGGATATGACCGAATCGAGATTCCCTATCGATGTACTCGAACTGAACAGGTAGGGCCATTAGAGAACCCTTGTGATTGGGCAATGCAGATGTTTGTACTCGATTCATATTGGTATGGCTTTCATCATGAAATGGAAAACTCCGAGTTATGGACCACCTATGAGCAATGTGAGTGGGAAGGAGAACCTGAAGATGAAAATCGCTGGTCTTGTTACTGGTCTTCCTCTTCTGATTCTGCAGAATATGATACTTGGTGGTATTACTGTGAACATCATCAAAACCAGAGTGTATGGTACTGCACAGATGAATTGGGGGAGGAGATATCATCACCCGATAATCAAAATGGGACTGAATATAGTCCACCAGTAGTTCAAACCACAGTCAATTATGATCCCGATGACCCTACGAGGATTGCATTTGTTGACCAACTAGAATGGCACACAGGATCGGGGGGCTTCCCAATCATGTTCATCATATTCCCAATCATCATCAATTTGGTATTGATTGGGCGTATTGTAGTACCAATTATTCGCAGCCACGAGGCATCGAAATCATCTGATTAGCACATCTAGGGTAACCATTCCAGAGGTAGAAACTATTCTAGTTCCCATACCAGTGTACCATTTTCCCTAGTCCATCTCTGCCCAAAACCGATGTGCTTCGAACTATCTGACATATTCGCAATCTTTCTTCTGGCTTCATTCAGCACAACATCGGTTTCCACCTCATATATTTTCACCGCTTGTAATGAATCATCAGCAGAAAACAATGCAAAGTAAAAAGCATCATTCCTTGTAATTCTGTACAGGTTACCTTCGTGAATCCTGTCCAACTGAAAACTACCGCCTTCCTTGCATGAAAGATATTCAAAACAGACTTCTTCGGTTTCATCGGAGTAAGCATCTGGGCCATGCTTTGTTCTGTGCACATGATGACCGAGAATCGAACCAATAATGACTTCTTTGAGAAACCCAGGAGTTAGCAAATCTTGCGTGTAACCTAGTTCATTCTTTAATTCATTTAGCTCATTCAACAACCTAATCATTCTTTCTGACATGACCCTCATTAATTTCTTTACCTATTTAAAGATTCCTATCTTAAATGAGGTTAACGGGAACCAGGTTTCCAGAATTGTAGTGGTAGTGGATTTTCCCCAATACATGCCCGCCATGCAAGATGATCTGCCCGCTCATTCCAACGGTGTCCACGATGCGCTCGAATGTGTTCAGCCTCCACTGGACGCAATGAAGTGACCTCATTCCACAGAGATTGTACTCTAGCGGCCAATTCACGATTCGCCTTTGCTCTCCATTCTCCTTTTGCAATGTGTAATGCGTATTGTGAATCCCCGCGGATGGTTACAGCATTCGTGCTACCTTCGATAAGTAGCCATCGAAGTGTATGGGCCATCGCTGACAATTCACCGGTATTGTTGCTGCCTACTTCAGCACCTAGAAACCCCTCATCCTCTGAAGAAGTGATGACAGAACCACTCAATTCCTCAACGACTTCACCATCACCTTTCCCCAATCCGGAATCTCCACGAACGACCACAACCCCCCAACCAGCGGGCGTTTCTGCAGTGACGTTTCGGTTCTCTTGGCAAGAACCGTCAAAGTATAGCGTGAGCCGTTCAGCGAGTGGAATCGACTCATCCATGCTTATTCTCCAATGAGGGATGCATAGCCTGCAGCGTCGAGGAGTCCATCGACAGCACCAACATCCGCGAGCTCGATCTTTGCAATCCAAGAACTGTAGGCATCCTCATTCATCGCTTCGGGAGCATCTTGAAGATCGTGATTGAGTGCGACAATGGTTCCCGCGAGAGGGGCGTAGATATCGGAGACAGATTTGACAGATTCAACACTTGCAAACGATCCATTGTCTTCAACAGAATCACCTTCATCAGCAAGGAATTCAATCCATACGATATCGGTCAATGCATCTTGCGCATAATCTGTGATTCCCACAACGGCAACCCCGTCTTCCATGCGAATCCATTCGTGTTCAGCGGTATATTTCAGGTCATCTGGAATATTTGACATGCTACTCAGATACGCTGCGTGAGAATGTAGTGCCTCAACCTTTCGCTGTTGAAGGGTCACAATTGATTGGCCGTGTGTTTGATGCAGCGGCACCCCCTCGCCACTTCAATGCAGACATCAGCACAAGCCGCAGAGCGACTCTTTTTCGCCCTTGGAATTGCGCTTTTACTGGCCACGGCATTTGCTCTGATCGATGGCCGTTTACCACCAGATGATTGTCCTGAACCAGATGGGGCACAGGTCACAGAACCTTGTACTGCTTCGTCTTCAATCGGTTGGTTGGTTCCAGTGGGTGCCGCACTTGGTCTTGGCTTGGGCTTTGTATTTCGAACCGCGAGACAAACCGGAACGACTCCACCCTTTGGGAAATATTTCCCGAACGAATCACAATCTCAAATCTCTGTTCGACTTTCTGAGGAACATGCCGATGCTCATGACACCGACCGTCTATCTGGGGCATGGGCAAATATGGAGACCAAAATGCTGGAATCCACCCATGGTGAAGAAGAGTGACCTAGTAGGTCTCTCGCATCAACTTGTGAATCTTGTATGGTAGCAATGCCCGGTTCACTGGTGTGACCTCAAGGATTCGCGCATCATCCCGTCGACGAATATCTTGGAGTAGTGGGTGCCTGCTTTTCTTGTGGAGTGTCACTAGAGTGGGCTTATCGACTTCCATGGCCTTTCGAACCACTTCGACGAACAACTCACTTTCAACACTGAATTTTCCAATTTCATCGATGACAAGAACTTCGTAATCGTCCATCGCTTCTTGAATTGCAGGGACTGCAACACGGTCGAGCGCTTCAGGATCAATTCCGTATCCTAGGATTCGTGTTCTGGAGTCAATGTTCTTGTGCGCCATGATTGCTTCCTCTCCGGTTTGGAAATTGATACACTTGAATCCAACCCTTTCGCCGTTTTCACTCACGGGTTCACAACGCATCCCACCGAGTAATTTTGCGGCAGCAACGTCGTCGCCACGAGCTCGCATTTCTTCGCGCCTTTCTTCGTCTAACATACTGACGACTTTTTCCATTACAGCGGATTTACCACTGCGTGGTAATCCCGTAACGCCTATTTTTGGATGTATTCCCATCTTCCAGTTTCACCTCTACGTTTGCAGATGTTCGGATATGGTAGTGCACCGCTTAATGAAGGCTTGGGCGATATGGTTTTTTGTTACCGCAATCCAGAAGGCAAAGACCGGATGTCGGAATCTAAGCAAATTGGGGTGAAAGTGCACTTTCTGATGGAGGTAGAGGCAGCATTTCCAATTCGTAGTTGTTCACGTTGTTGTTCGCCGCCCAAGCTCGCGCCCATGCATCCAACCGCTTGTCGTTAAGCAAATCACAAAGCCACGACAGGGCCGATTTGAGATTGCCGCGCTGATCGGATAGGCGGTCAGCAACTTCCTCAGGCAATTCGAGATGGTTGACAGAGTTTCCAAGCACACAGCCTGCGGGAAGGACTACCCATCGCAAGCGACGCATTTGTTGTGCATTGACAATGGCTTGACAAGCAAGTCGCGGATACTTTGGAGCCTGAATTGGACCTCGCCATTGAGCCTGTTTCCTTTCGGCAGCATGCTCATCGATTGAAGAATCGAAAGATGGGTGGTGTAGCCAGATACCTTTGTCCTCATCATTTCTGAAATGAATTCCACGAATGAATGGTGTACCCCTGCTCCCCTTCTTCCAGGGTTTGATATCCGCACTCCATGTCGTTTGGTCAACTTCACCGACACGAACACGCAACCGACTCTCTCCTGCCAACCAGTGATGAGATTCAGCCAATCGTGGTAGATCAGCCAAGTCATCGATGATGGTTAGAAGTGATTGTCGGTCATATCGGTCTCGAGGTAGCCTTGGAACCGCCCATTCTTCACGGCTCCATCGTGCCCAACGCTCTCGGTCAAGATTGAATCGTGGAACATCCTTGTCCAATCCATTCTTGGAGCAAAGCTCGTTTGCTTCTGCAGGACCTTGACAAATTAATTCCTCAGTCACACCATCAACAGTGATTCCGAGAATGAGAACACCTTGCGTTACACCAGTGAAGAGTCGGGCCGATTCAGGGAACGTCCAGATTCCAGTCCATTCGTGGGAATCGACAAGCAAGCGACGCAAAGGCGCGCTGCTTTGTTCGCGTAGTAGACTGTCAGGAACGATGAGACGAACTCGCCCACCGGCTCGTACAAGTTGCAGACTTCGTTCCAAGAACAATCGGTATAGGTTTACATTTCCTCGTAGTGTACTGAAGCGTAGAGAACCGTCTTCCTCTCGAAGGCTTCGCAATTCCTCGCCAAGTTCCTTTCGCAGGGCACTTCCATCCGGGTGTCCACGGAAGCGATCTTTGATTCTCAACCAAGGAGGGTTGCCCATTAGAATCCGAGGGGATTCATCCCATGGCCAATCGTCTCTGAGGGCATCGCCGACGCGCACCACATCTGCGAGAATTGATTCTGCTTCACTACGTGTGAGGTACCCTTCAACCGGCTCATCATTTAGACGAACCAGATCTGCACGGATGGCTGAAAGCAGCAAACGCCGCCTTGTCATTTCAGCAGCAATCTCACAAACATCGAGCAATTGCATTGAGGACAAAAGAGTGCGAGTATCTTCAGCACGCTGTTCAATGGGTACATCGGAAATCTTCTCTCCGTGCCACTTGAGGATTCTTGAGGGGAACAATCCTCCACCGACGGCTGGGTCAGCAAAGGGAAGAGGGACACCGGTTCGCGTTCGCGCACCCATGGCGATTTCCTTTTCTGTTTCTTCATCGACTTCCGCTTCTCTAGCAGCGTTATTTACGCCATTAATCGCTTCGGCTTGTGCCCTGAAAGCAGGTGGAAGAGCAGCGAGATTAACGTTAGATGGTGCTGAAGCGTTTGCTCCAAGCACAACATCAGATTTCAATTCATTCGCAATGATTGCGTCCGCGAGTCGAGTCGGTGTGGGGTGTGCTCCACGAGGACTTCGACCATCTGCTTCAGCATCATGTCGACATAGAAGATGATCCAAAACGTGACCTGGATCTGTGAGCAAACTAGCAGGTAGAGTTGGCCAATCACCAGGTAGTTGACTCGCTTGTGGTTGGTGTGTTCTAAGAGCCTCTTCCCAAGCATGAAGCCAGATATTCATTTGTTCGATCCTGTCTTCACATTCTCGATCTAATCTTGCATACCAACCGCTCACGTTCCCACGCATTCTGGCCCACCCAATCTCTCCGCAGCACCTTCTGAATATCAATCCGTCGCCCGCGCGCGAGCACGTATGCGCGCGTTTGCGCGAGGGAATAAGCCCGCAGTATGCCGTTTTCGAAAATCACTCTAGTAAATTCTCATCTCCGGAGAGATTGACGCCGAGGATGCCCCGGCCACGAGCCATCCAGCGCCACCCATCTTCGACCCATCCGAATAGAGAATCCAACTCTTTCTTGCTAACACCGCTTGCCTTTGCGATTTGACCAATCACTTCCAGTTCGGCTTCATGGTAGTCCCCATCGACTGCAGCGATAATCATTGAATCTCGAAGAACCACTCTACACGCATCTTCTGTCAATTGATCAAGCAATTTGCCCAATTCGTTTGGTTCGGTGAGTTGAGGTCGCAATTTCTCACGTTGTTTGGGGCGAATCATGGCTCGTCCCATCGCCGCTTCAATCGCCGCGCTTTCTTCGCGCACGAGATCACCGTCTGCAGCGGCGACATGAATCAGAACTCCGACATAGGCTTCGCGCGACCGTTCATCCAAGAGATCAACGGCATCGGGTAGCACGAGGCAACGCCTCAACCATTGAGGAGATCCAAGCCATCTTGCATCCAGTCGTATCCTTTGAGAACCCAAGCGAGTAGATTGTCGACAGTTTCAGATGGAAGTCCGACATGCATGGCGATAGAATCCAAAACCAAGCGTTCTTCTGGATCCACGTGACCATCAGCAGCGGTCATGAGTGTTGCATCACGTAGTGCAAGACGTCCAGAGACGGGTCCAAGCCCCTCAAGACACTCACCAAGTGTTGGTGGGTCCTTGAGATAATTTCGAATTTCCTTGCGCTGACTCGGAGAGAGAAGTGCAGTACCAAGGCGTTGTTCAAAGACAGCCATTTCATCGATTGACAACTCGTCATCAATGCGTGTAACGTGTGCGAGAAGTTTGGCGTATGCGAAGCGCTCGGATTGGGGCAACTGGTGTAGGGTGTCTGGGAGCATGACCCTCCGAAGTTGCCTAGGGATGATGAACCCTGCGCTACCAACACCATCGCTAACATTCAATCATCAAGGGTCTCAACATCGCTTTCTTTGCCAGTAAGAACGCCCCTAAGGCGCGCATTATCGGATTGCAATGCATCGAAAATATCGTAGTTCACCCCGAGTTCTTTTGCGAGCACCCGAAGCGCATTCGAATCCTTGGGCAAGCACTTGCCACCGAAGCCACGGTTGAGTCCAAAGATTGGGTCCATGTGACTGGGTCCAATGGGTTGGGCTTGTTCAGCAGTGATGATGTCGCGAACCGCATACCAATCCTCCCCCAAACCCTCACAGATATCGTACATTTGATTGGCGAAGATCACCTTCACAGCATAGAATGTATTCTTCGTATATTTGACCAATTCAGCTTGAGTGGGGGTGACTTGGAAGGTTTGGTCACGCTTGAGGACACCCGCTTCACGGTGTTGTTGGAATACGCGCTCTGCCACATCTGCATGATGAGTTCCACAGACGAGAATATCCTGGTTTCCGAAATCTTCGAGGTGACGACGTTCTACAAGGAATTCAGGACTATATGCGATTTTGAGATTTGGGTATTCTTCATGATAGCGTTGTGTGGTTCCAGGGACTACTGTACTCTTGATGACTGCAGTGAATCCATCAGGAAGATCTCCAAGAACAGATTCAACGATGGAGAGGTTGCACGAACCATCTTCCGACATGGGGGTTGGAACTGCGATGTATGCCATGTCAACATGGTCTGTAACATCGGCTAGAGTTGTGCCGCGCACAGGATCGTGAATGAACAAATCATGAGCATCCGCAAACCAATGTTCGATGGCGCCGCCAACGATTCCTGCACCTATGATTCCGACCTTCATGTCCATGCGACAGACACCCCCTCCTAAATCTCTCTGACAAATTCCAGAAATCTAGGAGGGTTCCGAATAATAATTGGTGCAGACATCCGACGCATTAATCGATGTATTGATGCTATAATTGATAGGTCAACTGATACCCCCCGCTGTTAATGGTTCGTTGGCGCTTTTGGAAGAGCAATTCTCTAACTACCATCATCAATCCAAATTTCAAACACAGCCGTGATGAAGCACGACGGCATTATAATGAAAAAAACTATGATTTAGCTGAACCTTTTTTGCATAAATTATTGGAAATCGATGGAACTGATGAATGGACATTAGATGTACTATCTCGTTTACTGATGAATACTGGTAGGCATGAGGAAGCAATTCCTTTGTTAGAATCTCTTTGTTTACCGGGCCCAGATCTGTCAGCTTATCGACACAGATTAGCCCGCTCTCTCCAGAATGCCGACCGTATAGATGAATCAATAGATATTCTCAAGGACATGATTTTTCAATCGGAAATAGAGGATGAAGGGTGGGAGTTGTTGAGCCGTGGGCTCAAGAAACAATTCAAACAGGATAGAGTTGACCTTTTTTGGAAAGAGTTAGCAGAATCCGATGTCTCGTCACCCCATATCGATATAGAAATGATAAGAATTGATTTACAAGCATCTGAATTGACAGCAGCTGCTCATAGAATTCAGAGAGTCACCATGTTGGCTGATGATATTCAATTATCTGACAAGTGGAAACTAAAACTTGTGAACGTCCTGCTCGACGAAAACGCTCCCTTAATTGCAAATCAAATCATCCAGGGGATACCTGAGAAAACCCCCGAGTACACAAAGACATTAATCAAAATCAAAAGAGCACTTGGTGATAATGATGGAGCAATGGAAACAGCTCTTGCAGCTCTTGGTGAGAAGACGGATCATGGAGTTATGTTTGCAGCATTGCGATTGGCATGGGACTTAGGTTCAATGGAAGATGTCGTCACTTATTCTGAACAAATCATTGTCGACAAACCAAGGCAACGAGTCGCTCATCGCTTTCGGCTTCGGGCATTGGTTAAGATTGGAGATGTTGAAAGGATTGAAAGCGCAGTTAACGCCACTCTGGAATCCCTGCCTGATTTCATTGAAGCGCACAGGGTAATGATTGATATTGGATTCCATGAATTTGAGGATTGGAGTTTTGTCATTGGGCACTGTAAAGCCATACTTGAAATTGAACCAACAGACCGACGGGCCCTTTGCCATCTCATCCATTCCCAACTAAGGTTGGGCAATTTTGATGAAGTCAACAATTTAATCAGCAAATCCACAGAAATACATCCTGATAATGATGAAGTCGATTTAACTTCGGCCCAAGCATTCTGGAAAATGGAATCTGGGGATCATATTCAGAGAATCAATCGAATGCTCGCACGTCACGAATTGACATCAATCCATAGTGTGGCAGATAACCAAAACATTTCAGTTGAGAACTTACGATGTGATGCCCCTCCATCTCCATTGACAAATCAACCTCTCGTGACAGTGATTATGACTGTATATGGCCGAGATGAATATCTGGACGTCGCGATAAGATCTATTCTGGACCAAACACACCAAAATATCGAACTAATTGTGGTTGACGATTGTTCGCCAGATGGCGCTTTTGAATATCTCAAAGAAAGAGCATCGAGTGAACCTAGATTGAAAGCCATGCAAGTAGAGAAAAATGGAGGGACCTACTGTGCAAAGAATTCAGCCATTTCAGTTGCTCGTGGCGAATATATTGCATTCATGGATAGTGATGATTGGACGCATCCACAACGCATTGAGCGCCAACTTTCTGCGATCCAAGCCACCCCTTATCGCGCGGTCTGCCATTCATATTTCAGAGTAAATGAGTTTGGAGATATATTCTACAAAGGAGTCGGAGCCATTCGTTTGGCGTGTATCTCTTTATTTGCAAAACGCAGTGTATTTGAGAAAATTGGTTTCTTCGATTCGATGCGAGTGGGGGCAGATACTGAATTTATCGAGAGAATAAAAGCAACTTTTGGAGATGATTCGGTTTTGCACGATCCAATTCCATCGATGTTCATGCTGAATCACAGCACATCGCTGACAGGTGGCGGAAGATTCCAAATTTCTTGGCGTTCAATTACTGGACCACGCCTTGAACACCACTCATCATTCAAAGCATGGCACAAAAAAATTCGACATCAGGATTGGACTCCTTACGTTGCACACCCATTGAGAGTCCGGCCATATGAAATTCCTGCTGAGATGATTTCAGGGGATATACATTGGACTAAGGAGATGCCATTATTTTCTGAATATATTCAAAACCGCAATGAAAGGTGGTGGTCAAGTTCCCAATCAGCTCCTTGGCAGGGTCAATTATCTGAAAAATCTGCGGGACTACTTTGGGTCAAACAGCAGGGGATTCAAACACCGGAAATCTTGTGGTCAGGAGATAATCTTTCAGAAATGCCTTCACTCTCAGACCTACCTGATCGTGTAGTGATTAAACCCAGTAAAGGGTTCAGTGCAAACAACGTTCTTTGTCTAGATAATCGAGTAAATGTTCTGGATGATATTGTTTGGACCGACGATCGTATCCAACAGCAATTCAGTTCTGATGAGTTTTTGAAGAGAGTAAAACCAACTTGGATGGTTGAGGAATTTTTGAGACCAGAATCGTGGAGTGAAGATGAGAAAATACCTAGAGATTGGAAATTTTATTGCTTCGGTGAAGAAATTGCTCTTATCCATGTAGTTTTAAGAAATTCAACTGTGGATAAATATGCAAATGTCCACCATTATTTTTCACCAGATTTGAGACAATTTCAGAGGCGTATATGCAATTCAAGACCAGTACCTGATGACCCACTATTTTTCCCTCAATGCTGGGATGAAATGGTGAAAAAAGTCAAAATGCTTGGCAAGAAACTTGGTTGTTTCATGCGGATTGACATGTATGCTACTGATAAAGGGCCAGTATTTGGTGAATTTACACCGACACCTGAAGGCGGTGAGGGTTTTACCGAATGGGCAGACAGATATTTGGCTACTTTTTGGGAAGGCGAAGAAGGTGTGTAAGGTTGAATAATTTGCTTCATTCCGCAAACATAAGGTGATGTCGTGGTTAGTCGAGAATCTAAAATCCAGCGTCTCGAGAGGGAATTGCATCGTATACGCACATCACCCTCTCTTCGCCTTGGATCAATTGTTACAGATGCAATGAGAAGACCTTGGTTGGCCCCATTTTTGGTTTTGACATTACCATGGAACATGTTGATGATTGGCTTAGAAATGTTGGGTAAGAAATCACCCCCAGCAGCCTTTGAAAGAGTGACTCAAGACCCCACATTATCTGAAAGAAATTGTGTTGTGATATTCCCCACCAATGGTGTTGGGTTTGGCCATTTCACGCGCATGCTCGCTCTCGCTAAGCATATGAAAAACGAGGACCCGACGCTTGAAATTATATTTTTCACAACAATGCCGACACTACATTTACTCAAACCATATGGGATCCCTGCACACTACATTTCAGGATCCCCCTACTTCGATGAAATGTCAACAATCGAATGGAATGGACTTCTAGAGGAAGAGCTCGCAATTTGTTTTGAAGCCCACCGCCCGAAGCAATTCATTTTTGATGGCGCCTTCCCCTATAGGGGAATGTTGCGGGCAATAAAGGCAAGACCCCACCTTGATTCTATTTGGATGAGAAGGGGGACATTTCGCCGAGGTAAATCAATTCCAGTTGATAGCATCTCACATTTCGATTTAATCATACATCCAGAGGACAGCATTGCAATGCAAAGTAGCGAGGTTGAACACAAAGTCCCTAGCATTACATGTCCCCCGATTACACTAATCGAACCCAGTGAACAAATGTCGAGAAGTCAGGCACGTCGGAGATTAGAATTACCTCAAGATGCAATTGTTGTTTACGTACAAATTGGAGCGGGAGAAATCAATGATATCAACAGCGAAGTACGTCTTACAGTTGATGCATTGACAAAGAGAGAAAATGTGCACGTCGTCCTCGGAGAATCAATGCTTGGAGAAAGATTTGATATCGATTTACCCAGAGTTCATCTGCTGCGGGATTATCCAAATTCTTTGTATTACAATGCTTTTGATTGTTCTATTCAGGCCGGGGGTTACAATTCATTTCATGAGGTGAGAAGATATGGGTTGCCAACACTATTCTATCCAAATTTATTCACAGGTATGGACGATCAACTTGCTCGCTGCATGGCCGCCGTTGACGAAGGGTGGGGCCAGGTTCTGGAGGATAGAGACGAAAAGACAATCTCAACAGCGATTGATGAGTTGTTGAGTCGTTCAGGTAAATCAGAACCACTTGATGTAGAAAGTGGTGCGATTACTCTAGCCCAACAATTGGTTAAGCGATAATTTCACTATTCTTTACCAGTGATTTCGTAGTAGGTACGGATACTTTCTGTAGGGTCACCAATGCAGTGTATTTTTCCTTCATGGATGAAGGCAACGCGGTCACAAATTTCACGCATTAGAGCAAATGAATGACTCACAAGAACAACTGTACTGGTTGATTTGACCAGTGAAAGAATACGCTGCTTACTCTTTTCTCTAAATTGCGGGTCACCTACTCCAAGCACTTCGTCAATAAGCAAGATTTCTGGCTCAACTGCACTGGCAATTGCAATTCCCAAACGAGCCCTCATCCCACTCGAGTATGTGCGCAAGGGCTGATCAAAAAACTCTTCAATTTCACTAAACTGAATGATATCATCCATCATTGAATCCATTGTTTCTTGCGAATGTCCAAGAATACTTCCGTAAAGGTGAACATTTTCACGTCCAGTCAAATGTTCATTCAAACCAACTCTAACACCAGCCAATAACGATGTTTGTCCCCTTACTTTCACATTACCCTGATCAGGTTGATAGATTCCAGCAGCAACGCGTAGAAGTGTACTTTTGCCCGACCCATTTCTTCCGATGATTCCGAGAACTTCTCCCTGATGCACATTCAGTGAAATGTTTTTCAATGCAGTGTAACTCTTTTCGGTTGACTCCTTTTTCCAACCCAATAACGAAAGTATACCGGAAAACAGACCCCTTTCTTTCGGGAAATGAAGTGCAACATCATTGATTTCAACAGCATTGTTCATAGGTACTTCACCACCCTTGCCTCATAGTACTTGAAGATTGAAATTCCAATTATTAGTGCTGAAATTGCAAACGTAATTGAATATCCTATTTGATTTCCCGGAATGGTCAATTCAGAACCGTCTAATCCCTTTCTGACCAGTGTTATTGGAACAACCATTGGGTTCAATAATACCAAATCAAGCCATTCACCACTGGCACGATCAGAAGCCATTTCGTATGTCCACATCACAGGGGATACGAAGAAACCAGCCCGCACAATGAATTTGAAAAGGTGTTGAACATCTTGAGAAATCGCATTCAGTGGAGCGACCAGCATTCCAACACCTATCGCTAGGATTGTTGACAAAAACAAACCCAATGGTATCATCCAAATGATTTGCCATTCAGGTTTGACATCGAGATAAATCATGATAGGGATAACTGCAAGTAAAGACGTACAAGAAATACAAAATTGTGCAATAACAGGAGATACTGCCAAAATTTCTCTTGGAAAATAGACTTGCTTTATCAAATTCTTTCCTTTTGTCAAACTTCCAACACTTGCTTGCAAGCTTTTACCAAAATGCCCCCAAACAATCACGCCGGTAATCACATGAAGGGGATAGAGTTGATCCGGCCTTCCAGCAAGAATCGTAAACAATGCATAGTACACGATAGAGAGTAATAGTGGTTCCAAAAAAGTCCAACCAAACCCAATTATGGCCCGACTGTACCTGCTCTTGATATCTCTCCGAGCAAGGTTTCGAATTAGATATGCATCATTATACATGGTTTCAAAAAACCGTCTTGGCCCACCGAATATTGAGACCGAAGGATTCGGTTCGACAAGTGGTAAATCATCACTCACGGGTGTCGCAAGAATACACCATTCTTCACACCATCGGACTTTCTGGGCCCTTTGGCTTGATACACAAGACCCACCTAGGGGCCCCGTGGCTCGTATTGTGTCAGTGGTCTCAAATGGCTGCATATCAGATCCTCGTGTTCTCCGCGAAGCACAATGGTTGTTTGATGCAGGACATGAAGTAACCATCCATGCTTTTGATCGTCTTGAGAACTTACCTCTAGAATCGAATTATAACGGAATCAAAATTATTCGTCATCGAGTTGGCTTTACTCCTTATGGAGGCACATGGTCTACCTGGAGGGGATTACAACGTTTTCGTAAATCCGTCATAAATAGCGTCAATGAAATTGATCTGTTACACTGTCACGATGCAGACACACTATCATTGGCAAAAAAAATCAAAACCAAGCGAGTTCTTTTTGACATGCACGATTTACACCATACATGGGTTATGATGAAAAATCCCAAATCGTTTTTCCGAAATATTGTATCCAATCGGATGAAGACTCGAATGCTAAGACAAACTGTATTGGCAGATTCAATTATCACATCATCATCATTTTTTTGTGACTGGCTGTCCGACAAGGGCATCAAATCATATCCGATAGAGAATCGTATTGATACACAAGAAACCATTCCTAAACCCCCTCAATTTACAATTGGATATTTTGGGAAAATTCGGGAAGAGGCTGCATTCGAATTATTATTTGAAGCGATAAAAACACTGGATAAAAATGATCGTCCAAGAGTAATGATTGCTGGAGATGGCGTATCAAGACAAAAAGTAATTGAAATGATAGAAAGATTTCCAGAATTAGACATAGTAATTCAAGATGCGTTTGAACATTCCGATTTACCTAGTATGATGCGCGAAATTTCAGTGATGTTCGCCATGTATCCTCCACAACGCGGTAATATTAGGGAAGGGGCCCTCCCCTCCAAAATGTTTGAAGCAGCAGCATTTGGACGTCCTTGCATCGTCAACAAAGGTGTACCTATGGGCACAATCTGTGAAACTGAATCTTTGGGCAGGTCAGTAAGTTGGGGCGATATGGTTGAATTGGCAGACGCAATCCTCGATCTAAAAGATGTGAATGTTGAATTACAATCAGATGCTAAAAGAGAGAAGGAACGATTTTTGCAAATCATTGATGAACTCAAAATCTGAAATAGATGAAGTCAACAGTTTCTGCTGGTCTGAGTAAAAATGCCAGGGACAACATAACTCCAATGGCCAATCCCCATACCAGTGGATTCCGATTCGCAATCCAATGCTTTAGACCACCAATTTTCCAACTTACGAAATGGCCTATGAAGAACAGAATAGCGATGCCCAGTGTCAAAAATTTAATTTCTGGTAATGATTCATACATTTCAGTAGTGTCCCAATGCGCATTTATCCCAACAAATGTTTTGAGAGAAGGGATTAGAATTGCCGTTTCTTCAACTCTGAAAACAAGCCATGTCATGAACACGAAGTATTGAGTGACAATCCATCCGAGCAGTGCAGAAAATTTAGGTGATTTCTCAAATGCTGCCTTGATGATTCTGAGTTTGATAATCCCTCGATGCCCAATGAGAAGCAAACCATGCAGCAAGCCCCACAGAACAAAGTTCCACGAAGCCCCATGCCATAATCCACCAAGAAGCATGGTCATCATCAAAGCGAAGAACATCACACGAGGGCCATTCCGACTTCCTCCGAGGGGAATGTAAAGATAATCTCGTAACCATGTAGATAGAGAAATATGCCACCTCCTCCAGAAATCTTGTGGTGATGTTGCTGCATAGGGGGAATCGAAATTTTCGGGCAAGCGAATTCCGAACAACAAAGCCGATCCAATGGCAATATCTGTATATGCAGAGAAGTCACAATAAATTTGAATCCCAAAAGCTAGAGCACCCCACCAGATTAATCCAATATTGTCAAGAGGGACCCCTTCGACAAAAATTTCGTTAACATGGATGGCAACATTATCAGCAACAATCAATTTCTTGGCCAAGCCATACACGATGAGTGTTAATCCAAGACGAAAACGCATTGGATCTGGAGTCAATGTTTCCTCAATTTGCTCCTTGAAGTGTTCCGATCTTACAATCGGCCCAGCGACAAGTTGGGGGAAAAATGCAGCATAACAAGAGAATGAAAGGAAATCGTCGTATGGCTTATTCTTTCCTCGATATATGTCAATTGTATATGACATCGTTTGGAAAGTGTAGAATGAAATTCCCACCGGCAACAATAATCCAAACGTATCAATTTCTGGGGCCCCCGATATCCGAAGTGAGGCCCAATTCCATGATTCAATCAAGAAATCAAGATACTTGAAGATGGCTAGCAATCCAAGATTAATGGATAATGAACCCATCAGCCAACGTTTTCGAATGATTTGATTGTCTGCTTCATGAATTCTTTTCCCCGCCGTCCAATCAACAATTGTTGATGTTAGTAGTAATAGCATATGCCAACCAGATGCAAGCCAAAAGAAAACATACGAACTAATCATCAGAATAGTGATTTGTCTACGCCTATGCTTATTTCCGATTGAAAAGGTCAGAAAGAATACAATTGGCAGAAACCAAACGTAGTAATCAGAAGTAACAAAATCCAATTTTACCCCTCACTCAATTTCCGGATCAAATTCTGAATCCATTGTCAAAATCACTGAATCAACTCGAACTCCATCTTCCCGCATCCAGATGTAAAATTGGTGTTCATCAGCGGTTGGAACATCTATCATAATCCGTGCCCCCATCGAATCTTTCCACATCCAAACATCTCCCAAATCCCCGTCCCAAATCCCCAGCCCATTTGCCCCGAATGTAACAGGCATTCCATTGAGACCGACATGAATGGAGTCGCTAGACCCACTTGGCCCCGACATTCGAACCCACACATGGTATGTGCCTGGATTTTGAAAACTGATGTTGAAACCAACTCGGGGTCCATCAGTCGTATCGCCGACTTTCTTCTTTTGATCCGGTGCTGCTACGATATAACCAGATCCATTGTACCCTTCCTTGGTAGATTCAGCAACCCATTGGATATTTTCAGCATCCCATGTACCATGTAAACAATGAGAGTAATCTTCCGCTTCGAGTAGAATGGAACCATTACGTTCTTCAAATAATTGATCGGAACCATTGCACGTCTCAACTACGGCCACATTGTTTTCTGTTATCTCGAAAACGCTAGGATCAATCTCCACATCTTCTGGATTTTCACCCCTCAGAACCGCATCGATAATTGGAGTCACGCGCTTACAGAATATTTCACGACCTTCGGAATCTAGATGATTTCTGTCTCTAAAGGCACCACTTGGCCATTCTTCCCAATACATCTGTAGGGGCGTGACACCCTCAAGTTGACTGTAGAAATCATATGTTTGGTTCATTCCATCCAATTGACCGAATTCAAGATAACCATTTACCCAAGGGTGATGTGGTACACCAACCAAAACAACCTCAATCGAAGCATTTAGTAATTCATGGATAATATAATCTAAAGCTCGATGATTTTGAGTTCCATTTGGATGTGGATTGTAGACGCCTTGTGTTGCTTTAGAAGGCATAATTTCATCCAATATTTGGCGGATTTCTTCAGGACTTTTTGAGTCAAAATAACTATCTCTCCAATTTGGCTTACTCAAATATTGATCCCATTCATCTGTTCCAACAGGCGGGACAAATTTACTACTCCCCAAGTCTAATGAATTGGACACACCATCAATTTCTCTCCGCAAATATTCCTCGATAGCATCTCGAGAATATTCACTCCAAGAGTCCAAAACTTCTACAGATGCAGTGTCGATTAATTTTCGATCAGCAGGTTCCAAGATATCGTACCAATCACCCATATCTTTCGAATCCATTGTCATCGAGAGCAATTGAAACCTAAATTCGTGATATTCCCTCAAAGATTCCCATCCATCACCATTCCATCCCCAGAGACTGTTTGGGCCGACTTCGACCATCACAATGTCTGGTTTTGCATCTATTAGGGCCGGTATTTGCACCATTTCAGAATATGCTTTACCCCCGGACATTGCCAAATTGTAGAATCTAGCGTCTTCAATCGCTGACTCATTTTGCATGCATTCTCCATTCATGGCATATTGAGTTACTGATGATCCAATTCCTACGACACTTACCACTCCATCTTCTCCAATAGTCTCATGGGCATCGAAGACGAATGCATATCGACCGTCGCTAATCAAACTCCCATCCAACAACAGGGGTTTCACAATCGCAGGTCCAGCTGATGTTGAAATCAGTAGGACAGTAACAGCACCAATCATAATCGAGAGCAGTAATTCCGAACCCGCAACCTCACGTGCTGCAGATTTATTGTCCATTGAAACACCACAGAAATCAGAGGGGTGCATCCCCATCCCGGTGATTACTCGGTTCCGGAGACAACTTTCCTTCAGCCGCCAATTGTGATGCTTCAAGTAAAGCATCGGGCGTTCCGCAATCAATCCACAAGGAATTTTCAGATTCAATGATAGATGCTTTTCCTTCTACAACATAGGTTCTATTGACATCAGTAATTGACATCTTATCGCCCATTTCTTCAACAGTTCGGTCCAACCTGTCCCAAAATGTTTCATCAAACAAGTAAATCCCCCCAATTGCGAAATTTGAAGGAGGCGTGGTTGGCTTTTCGACAATATCTGTGAGTTCCCCCTTGGAACCAAATACGGCCACACCAAATCGCTCAGGATCATCAACTTCACGTCCTACAAGAGCGCATCCTGGCGGTTCATCCGCCACAGAAAATTTAGCCACAGCATCCGTCAATTCAATGGTGGTAATATTGTCTGAAAAGTAAACTAATATTCGGCTTCCTTCAACATGAGGGCGTGCCAAATTGAGGGCGTAATCCACCCCTCTCGGCTCTTCTTCAATCACATAGTGAATATTTTCTCCAGGCAAACCAGTGCCTACATGTTGTGCGATTTGACCGATGAACTGATTTCCAATAATTGTGATATCACGAATTCCAGCTCTACGGATGGTTGCCAATGCGTAATCTATGACAGGTCTCTTGTGCAAAGGCAACAGAGTTTTGTGTGTATATCGGGTAAAGGGATACAGTCTAGATCCGTGGCCACCTGCTACAAGTATTGCTTTCAAATTATTACCTCCATTATCAAAATTGATTGGGCGAACCCACTGCATTGGCTTTCCAGCCCATCTCTCGCATCGAGTTCAAGTCGAGCACTCGCCGACCGTCATAGAGAATTGGAGTACGCATGCGTGCACACAGACCTTGCCAATCGAGGCCCTTGCATTCTGGATGAGCAGTGGCCAACACCACCATGTCAAACCCACTCGCAGTCTCAACGTCATCAATGACTTCGATCCCATCAGGAATATCATCAGCTGAAAGGTAAGGATCCCATGTTGAAACTTTGACTCCTGCTTCAATCAGATTCTCAGCCAAAGGATCGGCTGGAGTTTCCCGAGCATCACCGACGCCGGCCTTGTAAGACCAACCGAGGAACAGGACTCGACCATCATCTGCAGGAACGCCTGCACGATAGAGCAATTCTCGAAGAACACCAGACACGTGGCGCGGCATCATTCGATTCACGGCTCTTGCTGCCGTAATCAGTTCAGCCGGGACACCGACTTCCTGTGCTCTTTGCATCATGTAGTACGGGTCGACAGGAATGCAATGTCCACCGACACCAATCCCTGGCGTGTATCTATGGAAATTCCATTTGGTCGCCGCCGCAGATAGAACATCCTCAACATCCAAATCCAGTTCGGGGAAAATTTGCGCCAATTCATTGACCAAAGCGATGTTAATATCGCGCTGAACATTCTCGATGACCTTGGTAGCCTCAGCCACTTCGACCTTGCCAACATAGCGAACATCCTCAACAGTCAATCGCTGATAGAGATTAACGAGACTTTCACCCACTTCCGGGTTTGAACAACCGATCACACGAGCCACTTGACGAACACCATGGTTTGGGTCGCCTGGATTGAATCTCTCTGGACAATAAGCCACTTCGATGTCTTCTCCTTCAACGAGTCCCATTTCATCCAGAAGCGGAAGCCAAGTGCTTGCAGTAACACCTGGGTAGACGGTACTTTCGAGAATCACAACCTTTCGGTTGCCTTTTCCTGCGGCTTCAAACACTGCTCGACCCGCACTCTCAACATAACTGAGGTCAGGTTTCAGATCTTCAGAGACAGGCGTGGGGACGGTCACAATCAGTACGTCACACGCAGCGGTTGCTTCTGCAGTGCTGCGTGTAATGGTCCACCGGTCTGAGTCAGGTGCAGGAATCATATCATCGAGGTCGGGGTCACCTAGTGGATTGCGCCCTTCATGCAAGGCACTAACGATTCGTTCGGAAAGGTCGACACCCCACACATTGAACCCAGCATCACGGAAGCCAATCGCGGTTGGAAGTCCAACATAACCAAGTCCAATAATTCCGACACTCAAGTCGCCAGAATCGGCCCGAGCGGCGAACGAGGTATCCCATCCCATGATTTCGTCGCCGAACTCTTGCTTCATCAAGCCCTCGGTTGACCCAATGCATCAAAGAACGCCGCCCGTAGGGCGGCATAATGCGCGTATTCGTATCCGGTGCTGCAGGCTTCATCGGTTCCCACGTTTGCGAAATTTTGTTACAAGATGGGGCTGAGGTCATCGGTTTCGATGATTTCTCTAGTGGAAATACTCGAATCGACGGGATTACCATGATCACAGGCGACATTCGAAATTTCGATGATGTAATCTCCGCAATGGCAGATTGTACCCACATTGTACATCTCGCAGCTTTGGCTTCCGTGCCAGCATCCGTGGACACCCCCTCACTTTCTGAAGCCATCAACCTACAAGGGACCCTCAATGTGATAGAAGCCGCAAAGCAGATTGGTGTCAAGAGAATCGTATTCTCCAGCACTGCAGCAATCTATGGCGATAGCACTGATTCACCGGTTACGGAATTGACCACAGCAAACTGTCAGTCCCCATATGCCGAAGATAAACTAGCAGCTGAAATTGCAGTTTTACATTCAGGAATAGAGGCGATTTCTCTGCGCTATTTCAATGTCCACGGCCCTCGACAAGACCCGAATGGAGCCTATGCTGCTGTCATTCCAGCATTCATTCAGAAGATGATGAATCACCAACCCCCCACCATCTTTGGAAATGGTGAGGCCACCCGAGATTTCGTCAGTGTAGCAGATGTAGCAGCGTTGAATTTGGCAGCACTTACGACTGACAATTCCGAGGCTCTGGGTGAGGTGTTCAACGTTGCATCGGGTTCCACAATGTCCGTGTTAGAATTGTTCAACACCCTCCGTACTCTATTGGGAGAAAAAGATCAATCGATTCTCACGATTGAACCCACTTTTGCACCCCCCCGCGAAGGAGATGTATTGCATTCATCAGCATCGATTGAGAAAGCTCGAAAACTCCTCGGTTTTAATCCAGAGGCGAATCCCCACCGGGCCCTATCTGCGACGGTGGAGGCGTATTGGGACCGGTGCGACTAGGTGCTTGAGGGAAACCCCCCCCTTCTCCAAAATCATGACCCTTGGCGACCAAATCTCCCAATTTCTCCACACCGGTTTCAATCAATTCGGGATCAGCTCTTTCCGCGGCTTCCCACGCTTCTTGCGATTTTGTATCACGGGCGATATTGGCTTCGACCATCAACTTCTCGCCTTTGGTCAATTCACCTTCGAGCCCTTCAAACTCTGGTCGTGGGGTCATGGCATCGATTCGTGGCATCCTAGAATCAATCGTATCGGCCCCTGAACCTTCAGCGGGACCCCGAGGATCTTCTCCACGGGTTTTGTAAACAACCCGTCCCCACTGATCCTTTTCCTTGGAAAGGGCACCACCCTCACCGGGTCGCATGAGAACATCAAGTATGTCTGGTTGCCCAGGCATTCCGAGGAACCGGGCAGTAAATCCACGCCCCTCCTGTTGCAGTAACGGTGCAACATCCAAACCCTCGATTAATGCACCACGAATTCGTCTGTAAAGTTGGTTTCCTGAGATTCGACCAAAAGCAATTCCCACAACCAATGCAAATACCAAAGTCAAAATCGACTCAATTTCAGAGAGTGGTAACTCAAACAGATAAAGCATCACCATGGCAAGAATCAAGCCGGTCGGAACCCATAGCACAGTTCGACGTAAAATCAGGTCCTTTCGGAACCTTTCCATTTCTTCTGAGCTGAGCGCCGCGGCTCCAACCCAGATTAAATCGTCACTGTCCACAAAGAAGCCTCAGGCGAAGTCGGCGTTGAAGGCTTCTATCCAATTGTCCTCATTTTTTCTGGTTGTTGGGCGTGCTTTGAGGTGCAAATCAGGAATCGCTGGCGTTTTCCGAGAAGGTCGGTCAGAAATTACAGGGACCTTGATCGCTTGTGAAATATCTTCATTCGAACCACTCACCAGTACAGAATCTTGTACAGAAACGTTCGAAGTACGGGGTTCAAGAGCCAAACGATGCAATAGGTCGGTCATTGTCCGTTGCATTTCCCGACTTTGCTCAGCAAATGCTTCCGTAAGTCGCCCACTTTCGTCAGCAAGTTTTCGTTGTGCCTGGTGGGCCTCATTCGATTGTGTTCCAAGCACTTGTTGCATGGTGAAAATCATCTCATTCCATCGTTGATTTACATCATCGGTCCTTTCTTCAAATTGAGCTAACATTTGTTTTTGCGCATCGATTAGT
>NTJU01000021.1 GCA_002457195.1 Marine Group II euryarchaeote MED-G33
TCAATGGTCACAGAATCATGCAATCCACGAAGATTTGAACCTAGACCCTGAAGAAGAAATTCCAATTGAGTCGCCAAGCCATTTGGATTTGATTTTTCGAGTAAGACCCATGCCGGTTCATCCTCGGGCATGCTCAGGCCAGTAACCTTCCCGCCTGGTTCAGAGAGGGACGGGAATAGAGCATCGGCAGTGACGTCCATCAGAGGTCCCACTAGGGACCTCGCCTAAGGTTTTCCAGCCATTTGGGGCTCAAGACTGCGGCTTCGGGGCTGCAGCGAGCACTTCCTGACTGGTTCCATGCTCAAATTGTTTGAAATTGTCTAGGAACATATTCGCAAGTAGGTCGGCTGTAGAATCGTAATCAGCAACATCCCCCCATGTATCTCGTGGATTGAGAATCTCCTCGGGCACCCCTTCACAGGTTTGCGGTACCTCAAAACCAAAGCGCGGATCGATGATAAATTCTGCATCATTCAAGGTTCCATCTAACGCAGCGTTCAGCAAGGCTCTCGTCCATTTGATCCGGATTCTCTTGCTCTTGCCATATCCACCACTAACCCAACCAGTGTTTAGTAACCAACATTTTGTGCCATGTTCAGCCATTTTGTCTGCGAGTAAGTCAGCGTAAACGCTTGGGTGACGGGGCATGAAGGGAGCACCGAAGCATGCGGAGAATGTAGCCTGCGGTTCTTTCACACCAATCTCAGTACCGGCAACCTTTGCCGTATATCCGGAAATGAAATGGTAAGCTGCTTGATCAGGATTCAATCGGCTAATAGGCGGAAGAACACCGAATGCATCACAGGTTAGGAATACTACATTTTGTGGGTGACCCGCCATTGAATCCCCAGTACGATTCTCAATATATTCAATTGGGTAGGAACCACGTGTATTGGCTGTCAGTGAGTCGTCGGTAAAATCGGGAACACCATCGCCATTGACAACAATGTTCTCCAAAATTGAACCCGGCATCCTTGTCGTCGCGAAGATCGCAGGTTCATCTTCTTCTGAAAGATCGATGAGTTTGGCATAACAACCGCCTTCGAAATTGAAGACGCCTTTTGCAGACCAGCCGTGCTCATCATCGCCAACAAGGGCTCGGTTTGGGTCAGCAGACAAGGTTGTTTTTCCGGTTCCAGAGAGTCCAAAGAAGACCGCTGTATTTTCACCGGTTGTGTTGGATGAACAATGCATCGGTAAATGACCTCGTTCTGGCAACATATGATTCATGATGGAAAATATCGATTTTTTGATTTCTCCTGCATACCGAGTCCCACCGATGATGACCGTGCTTTCTTCGAATGAAATAATCACAAAGGCCTCAGAATTCACACCATGGATTTCTGGATCAGCATGGAAATTCGGAGCATGAAGGATGGTAAAATGCATTGGTTCGGTGGCTAATTCATCCAAACTTGGTCGAATGAACATGTTTCTAGCAAATGCAGCGTGCCAGGCATTTTCAGTGACGACTTGTACACCCAACCTTTCTTCCGAATCCGCGCCGCAAAACAAATTCTGAACAAATAATTCTTCACATTCTGCGAGATATGATACGACATCCTGACGCAATACATCATACTTTTCATGACTGATTGGGACGTTGACATCGCCCCACCAGACATCCTTGGTTCGTGAATATTCAGAACCCCCCAAGTCAACAATATAGCGGTCATTGGGCGATCTCCCAGTTCGATCTCCAGTAACGGTTTTCAATACACCATGAGCGGTTAAATCCCCCTCTTTTCTGCGGAGGGCCGCGGCATACAATTCCTGCCATTCCTGGTTCCAATGAATTTGGCCTTGGAAATTATGAATGCACAAATCTGCCAGTATTCCAGCCTCGTCAAGATTCCGAGGGAGCATCCCAGCGGACCCAATCAGAGGGGGCTGCATATCGAGCCCGCCCCACTGGACCCTTATAGTGCATTTCCGTTAACGACGCTAAAGATTCGGCCCCCTAGGGGCCGTAACCAAACACCTTGAATTCGATTCCAATACAGGGCGACGCTTATGCGACGAATGGATTGCTTCGTAATATGGCGGGGGATGAGGAAGAAGATTCTGATGCTCCTTCCGAGGACAGAATCATCGATTCCCGTGCCTTTCAGATGGGCGGTGGAATCGATCTTAATGCCTTCATGACCACTGATGATTTGGCGTCCGCGAAACGACCTGCACTACTGGGTGGCTCTCCTACCGATGCTACCGCTGGGGTTGAAGTGAAAGGAGTTTCAGAAAGTGATCACCAATCGGATGATGCAATCGGTGAAATTTTCGAAGTATTCGATTCCGAATCTGGTCCGAAACCTGGCGATATCCTAGCGGATGGGACCGTGTATGAAACACCTGAATTAGACACGATCACAGAAATGGCGGTCGAAGGTGAACGCCGATTACATTGGGCCTTAATGGTAACAATGATTCTGGTTTACAGTCTGATTGGATGGCTCGTTGCTACAGCTCTAGAACCGATGATTGCTACGGCCGGGTTGATCGGCCTAGCCACATTGGGATTTATTCTCGGAGAACGTTGGGTTCCGGACAAGGGAATGCACATACTCGGAGTGACATGGGTCATTATCTCAATGAAGCTACTCTATGGTTTGGCGATTGATGCACACCACTGGGGCTGGATCGACACACCGCAATTGGGTGGGTCACTAATCGCACTTGTCGGCGTCAACATTTTGGTCGGTTATCGACACAAGCATGATGCAATTATGGCACAGGCTACACTCGTTTCTCTTGCACTTGCTTCTGCTGCAGGTTCTGTCGGAGGTGAGATGGGTGTTGCGGTCATGATTATGCTCGCAACCATTCTACTACACGGTTTGGCGTATCATCGAAAAAGTGGAAACCTTGCATCATTGGGCATTGCTGCCAGCCACCTGTGGATTGGGCTTCATGCGATTCAATCGGAGCCTCTTGAAATCGGCGCACTCGAGATTTTACCACTGGCTGATCCGATGCCACTCTTTCTACTCGCTCTGGTAATTACTTGCATTAACGGATCGATGGCTGCCCGCTTCTCGCGTGCGGATAACTGGTTTAGCAAGGGAATTGCAATCAGTGGTCTGGGTAAGCCTGGATTGTGGGGTGTTTCTGTAGGTCTCGGGATGATTGGAGCCCTCCTCCTCTTGGCCAGCGGTCGTGATGCAACCGGTTACTCATTGGGCATCTTGGTTACATTACTTGCAGTATATGGTGGGTCGTATCTGGTCGTCCGAGGAGTCGATGCAATGGAAGTTCTGAAACCATTGCTCACTGCATTACCTGTTTTGCTGATCATACTTGTCAGTCTGGAATCAAACTTGTTTGAACTGGCATCAGTATCTGGATACGAAGTCTTCGCAGTTCTTGCAGCGATCGTCACGGTCGCGATGCTTCTCCAACACCAATCGAATGTTACCGATCGAGTACTTTGGTTGGGGAGCATGGTCCTCATACTACTCTTGACCATCTTGATTCCCGCCGAGGCCGTATCGGATGGGGGGGATGAGGGACTGTATCTTCTCATTGGGATGACAGTGATTCATTTGGCCACGGGTGTACTTGCACTCAAGCGTGTATCTCCCAGTATTGCTGGTGCCACCGTACTCACACCCTGGCTGTGGATGTTTGTGCATGCATTGTGGACGTCTTCATTGGAATCGTTCTCAGAAGCAAGGGATATCGATGTCGATTTATTGATTGTTCTAGAACCAAAATATGTTGCCTTATATCTCACAGTCGCCGCAATTATTCAGTACCCCATCAACCTCAAATTGGGGGATACAGGAGTCAACCTCGCTGGTAAATTGATGGGGGCGACCGAATTGAGTTCGCGCCTCCGGGATTCAGGATTGATGCGTTTGTGGAATCTTGGATTGATTTCAGGTCTTGCAGTATGGTTGATGTTCGTCGATGGCCGGGATGACATTGGTTGGTACACTCTACTGGGTATTGGTGCATTGGTTTGCGTCCACGTGGCTGCAGAGGCCCAAGGAAAACACCAAGATAATCCGCGATTGATTTTATTCGCTCTGGCACTGACATTCGCTGTATTGCAATGGAATTACGGGGCAGATGCGTTTTGGATTCTCATGCTGACCACTGCATCGGTTGCCATACTACTCACAAGAGGCACAGGAGGCCCGACATCCCAATTGTTGAGTTTAGCGATGGGGTTACTGACTCTACAAATTGTGTTATTCGGTTTAGATCACAGTCGACCTTTCCCTCTACTCAATCCAGAACCGTTAGATCAAGTCATGACTGGATTTGTGGTGATTATCGCCTCTAGTGGACTCCTAGCAATCTATCTCCCAAAGGCCAGAAACTTGGAGAAACTACTGCCTCCCGCAATTGCTGTTGTTTGTTTGTTGAGCATTCAGATTTGGGCATCGATTGCAGACGGAATGCACGTTGCCCAATCCTTCCTTTCAATCGGTGCATTCGTAGGGTCTGCCCTCTATCTAGCTGCTACGGGTGAATTGAGAATGGAACTCAAGCAGGTCGGAAAGCGCGATGCTAGGTTGGCTGAAATCCAGCATCGTCAAGCATTGGCTGCCGCACTTGAAAAGGGACAACTAGGTGAATTTTCCCAACCAAAGTTGCTCACGGAAGGGGAGGTTGCAACATCTGCAATGACCGTAATTGGCGATGAGCCCAAACCACTAGATGTACAACAAGGCGGGCATTTGTTCCATTTTGCGGATGAAGACTTGGCAGCAAAAGCCACCGCAGATCCGACAGGAGTTATGGCGAAATCGCTCTCACAGGCCATCTCACGCGGTGGGATGAAGATGGCCGATGCTGAATTGTATGAATTGATCGATAAACAGCGTAAACGCCGCCGCCGCTCAGGTGCGCAATACAATTCAGATGAGATGGATTTGTTGATTGGCGACATCCACCATCGTCCGATCATTGTACTCTCATTCATCGCAGTGACCACCTTGGCAGCCTGTTGGATTGCTTGGATGAATGGACAGTTGAATTCAGGATTGATGCTGATGGTCAGTATGTTTGCTTTGGCTCTCACATGGGTGTCGAGGCAGAGAGCCAAAGTGCATAACCTACGATTGCCAGATATCAATGGCATAGAAATGCCCTTCTTTGTCACCATGGGTTCGTTATCATTGATTTATCTCGTCGGGCATTTTGGACCATTAGGGAGCCTATACAACCAACTCGATTTGTTGGTGCTCACCTTCGGTCTACTCGGCCTCTCACTGATTTCGTTGTATGGCCGGGAAGACCTTCCTTGGAGAATTCCGAGTGCGGTTGAAGGGATTGTCATCATGCTACTTCTCTCAAGGTTGACTGGGGCTTTACTCTTCAATGCCACACCATTCCCATTCACTATTGATTTACTCGATGGTTCTCATGGATTGATCGATTGGCAGTTGCCCTGGTTGTTCCATGAAGCTACGTTACTCGGCCTCGTTCTTGTTTGGGAATGGATTGAAGCATTCCGACGGACGAATGGTATGCCCGACCATAGAGGTGCAGCAGGACGGGGAAGTTTCGCCCTCATGATCGTCATGATTTCAGCAGGACCTGCTGGCATACTCGCTGGAATTCTTTGTATGAAACGCTCGTTCAATTGGAAGCAACCTGCCGGGGTGGCAATCTGTGTCCATGCGATACTCGGTGGGATGTTTGCGTTCACTGCATGGACTGAAGGGGACTGGTATCGAAATATTTTGCAATGGACAATTTTGGCCACAGGTGTCACAATGCTGTTCGCGCAGGTTTACACAATCTTTACTGGGTTGCCAAAATGGACAACAGCGTGGTTGTGGAATGCCCACATCCTCCTTCCTGTTGGAGTCTTTGCAATCGCTGGTTGGTCCCCTTGGGTGGTCGTCTGCGTCTTGGCCTTATCTCTGACGACTTGGGTTGGAGGAATTTACCAACTCAGGCGTGGAATGCGGGTGATGGGTGCGTTGGACCTTGTCCTGGCCCTCTGCCTCGCAATGCTGATCCTCCAAAACCAAATCCTAGACCCAACCATGTTACTGCTCATGCTTGTCGCGCTTGGAATTGAGTTGGGAATTGTCGCTTGGTTGGGAACTAGACACGATATGCAATTGGCTCAAGATTGATTTTTCGTCCCTCATAGAGGGACGGGTAATATTCAAACAGGTTGTGTATGTGACAATGCCGTGAGCGGCTCTTGGATTTCCGATCGGCCCGAGGCGGAAGAACACCCTGTCGTCCCAATCGGACTCAATGAAATGGCGGTACCACGGATCTCCATTCTAGCCAGTTTTGGCACCATTGCAATGTTGCTTTTGTCTGCTATTTGGTTGGGTCTAGCCGCCAGTTCATTCCTCAATCAGTTCGAAGATGCCTTTGCTGCGGTCGCCGAAGAAGACATCCAAGTCAATGGACGTTGGACTTGGGAAGCCACCCTGCTCTTCGATGGATGCGATGCGAGAGATGGGGAATGGGTATGGCCATCAAATTTAGCTGAACAGGATGATGTATTCTGGTTCCCTGGTGAAGTCGAATGCGTATGGGAACACCAAGGTGTCGGTGATTATGCACACTTGGCGATCCACAATGTCGATGATGAACGTGAGTTGCCGATTTCAATCGAAGTAAATGATGCTGCAATCTCAATTGATGGGAACGGACAGAGTGTAGTCACCTCAATCGATGCTGGTGATGCGATCATTATTCCATTACGCCTTGAGACACTTGTTGAAGAAACCCAATTCACTATCGAGATTGTCCATGTGTCTTTACCAGCAGCCAAGGTCAGTTTGGATGTTGATATGTTTTCAGATGGCTCAGATCGTGACAGACATACAAGAAATGAGCGAATCAGTGTAACCTACACTGTTTGGGATGCGGATTCTGATGAGCAATTGGATTCAGGAACCCTCCCAGCCACAGCTGGTGAAGATCCGATGTGTAATACCGAACCTCCCGTTCCTTGGGTTTGTTACATTGAAGGATTTGGATGGGGACTTGTTGGGCTAGATGCCGATTTGCAGGAAACAATCACATTGTCTGGTACGAATCATCGAGTCCTTCTCCCTCCTGATTTAGCATATGGCAATAATGATGGGCATGAATTGCAAAACTCATGGCTCTTGTTCGATTTAGAATTAGAGCAAATGTTAATCTGAAATATTGTCTAAAGGAAGTTACGTAGAAAGTGTGCGGTGATATCATGGCTGACATCAAACCGGTAGTCATGGTACCAGATGATAATGCACGTGCTTATGCCGATTCTAGCGCCCCCACACGTGAGAATAAGCACGGGCCTGCACTACATGCGACCGAGGAAATGCGCCGTTTGGCTACACCTTGGTCAGTTGCAATCGCACGCGCAAATCTATTGAGGAACTGTGACATTTCAGAGGGTGTAATCCTCGATCCGGCCTGTGGTAGTGCAACGCAACTTGCAGCCATATGCTCGGCACTAAATCGACCTGGTTTGGGCGTAGAATTGTCTGGTGCGGCTGCACCTCTTGCGGCAATCAATCTTGAACGGACTGCAAACTGGGCGGAGCAAAATTGGGTTCACTCGAGCAGAATCCTGTGGGGGGATGGAACCGATGCCAATTCAATCCTACAAACGTTCCAGCAAAACGTAGGGGTCACTTCTACGATTGCATTGTTACACATTGACCCCGCCAGACCACAGGATGCACAACAACACACGTTGGATGAAATGCAACCTCGCTTGGGGCATCTTCTTTCAGAATGGGCACCCCATCTAGGCACCAACCCTGCGTTGATTCTTGATTTATCACCACGGTTGTCAGACGCCCAACGAATGGAAGTTGAAGAAATCGTTTCTTCCATTTGGAATGGCTTGGACATGACATGGCAGTGGATGACACAAGGCCGCGGGCGAATTGATCGGTTGTCATTGTGGGTTGGGCCCGTGGCGGATTCACAACCAAATCGGCTGGTTCGTCTATCTAAGAGCGGCGAAATAAGTATTCTTAGTGGAGTGAAATCACAACCCGTAGTGGAGTCTCGCGCGATGGAGTTGGGGGATTTCTTGACGATTGTTGATCCAAGTTTGGTGGCGAGTGGTTTGAGCGAATCTTGGCGGGAAAATGCCGTCAAAAATGAAGTTTCATCCGCCTGGCTAAAACTCACCGGGAGACGCCCGAGTTTCATTAGCAGTGAAGCGATTTCAAATCAAAAAACGGTAGGAGATTTTGTCCAAATTTCTGGGGAAATTATTGGATTCGTATCAGAGGTATCATTTGAATCATTGAATGAACTTGCAGAATGTGCAAATGGTGCAGGCCTTACAAACCTCAAATTACGATGCCAAATCGATCCGGATTTACAACCAAAATTACAATCTGCAATCGACCACGAAATGAAGTCACGCAATTCTGATTTGACTGTGTGCCCCGGCTTCTTGACCGAATTCGGAGATGGATATGCAATCTGCAAACAAGCCTAATTCCTGCCCCGTAGGGGCATTTGTTTGCCTGCGAGTCGTTCATATAGGGGGGGCGAGTCGCGAGGATGCCTCACATGAGGCCACTGGGCGACCAGTGAACAGGGGAGGACCCAAAAATGGCAAAAATTGACGACGCAGAACTCGGAGCAGATTTCAACTATATCATCCGACTTGCTGACAGTGACGTAGACGGACTATCTCGAATTGGGATGGGATTGACAAGTGTGAAGGGAGTCGGTGTTCGTACCGCTCTTGCAATCTGCAAGATTGCCGGTGTCGATAAAAACAAACTCGGCGGTCATCTAACTGATGATGAGCAGAAGATGATCCACGATGCCATTGAATCATATCCTACAGAAGTTCCACTTTGGATGCTAAACCGCCAGCGAGATATCGAATCTGGCGATGAATTACACCTATTCTCTCAGGAAGTTGGTATGACGCAAAAGGATGACATTGCGCGCCTTCGTTCCACCAAGGCATACCGTGGCCTACGTCACGCAGCAAGGAAACGTGTTCGCGGTCAGCGAACACGTTCGAATGGACGTACTGGCCTCACACTAGGTGTGCAGCGAAAGCAGTGAGATAGGAGGTGAAATGTATGGGACATCCAAAATTTGCACGACCAAAGTATGACACTCCAACCCACCCATGGAAGAAGACCCGGATTGAAGAAGAGCATGCGCTCAAAGAACAATTCGGATTGAAGAAAATCGGTGGCATGAAAGAAATCTGGAAGGCCAAGTCCAAGTTGCGCCGATGGAGACAAAATGCGATGAAGCTCATCGGACGAGTCGACACATCAACCGGTCATTTCTCACGAGAGAAAACTGACTTGGTCGAATCACTTTATCGCCGTGGCCTACTCGGTGACGGTGCCTCGCTAGACGATATTCTTCAGATTGATGTCGAACTCGTTTTGAGTCGTAGATTGCAGAGCCAGGTTTACTATCGTGGCCTTGCATCTTCAATGCGCCAAGCCCGACAATTGGTTATCCACGGGCACATTGGCTTGGGAGATCAGAAGATGACAGTTCCAAGTTACATCATCTCACGCGACGATGAGAACATCTTGGGATACCATCACACTTCACCACTAATGGATGCAACCCATCCGATTCGTGTTGAAATCGAGAATACTCGATCCGCTGCAGAATATGGAGAGGGTGAGGAAAATGAGGCCCCTACCGAGGAGTTTGTAGCCGGTGTCGCTGAAGCAGCAGAATCTGCTCCAGCTGCCGAGGATACTGAAGTCAAGGAAGGTGATGCATGATGTCACACAAAGCCGTACTTCACATCTACAGTTCATACAATAATGTGCTCTTGACTGCTACCGATTTGACTGGTGCTGAAACCATTGCCAAGGTAAGCGGTGGCCAAGTTACCAAGAAAGGTAGTGATGCAGGTGGACAGTTTGCCGCAACAAGAGCTGCTGAGAGAATTGCAGATATGCTTCGGGAGAAAGAATTCACACAAGTCATCGTCAAGTATCGAGGTGTTGGCGGTAACAAATCACCCAACACAGGACCTGGGGCACAGGCAGCAATCCGTGCTCTAACACGTGCTGGAATGACAATCACTCGAATCGAGGATGTTACACCTATTCCTCATGATGGAACGAAGAAGAAGGGCGGCCGTCGTGGTCGCCGGGTATGATACTGGAGGATGAAAAAATGGTTAAGATCGAAATTGTCGAAGAACGTGATGACCACGTTACTGTCCTTCTGAAGGAAACAGACCGTGCATTCGCTAACGCCTTGCGCCGAACACTCATGACAAACGTGCCGAAGATGGCGATCCACCGGGTTCGTTTTGAATTGGGTACCATTGAAGACAGTCAGACTGGAGAAATTTACGAATCCGTAGGTGCACTTCCAGACGAAGTCATTGCCCACCGTTTGGCCATGATACCCATCCCAACATTCCACGATGAATTTTGCTTCTTGGAAGAGGACCCTGGAAATGAAGGTCTACCCCGCGAAGAATGGGGTACTCCTGCCAGCCAAATCATCTACCATTGTAGTGCAAGAGGGACTCCAGAGGGCCACTTGGTGACTGCTGGCGACCTCAATGTCTTGGGCGAAGACAAGTTACAGATTCCCGAAATCTATCGGACCATCCCGATTACCAAGTTGTACACGGGGCAGTATCTAGAGTTCTACGCATATGCTGTTCTCGGTGTTGGTGCAGATCATGCCAAGTGGAACCCGGTCTCCGGTGTATCATTCAGTTCGAGAAAGGTTGCAACAATTGCAAAACCAGGAAAGGCAAAGGTGCTTTGGGATTTGGATTTGACAATCGATAAATCAGATTTCAAAAATAAGAAGTTGGAAGATGTGCAAAAGGTAGAGACCCTCGTACGTGAATTACACCACGTCGGTGACGGGACCGCTCGAATCGAAGATTTCTCTGATGCCATTGAATTGGAGGATGTTCCTGGGGAATATCTCTTCAGCTTCGACACAGATGGATCTATGACAGCTCGAACTGCGTTCAGCATGGGTTGCAAAGCGTTGGCAACACGATTTGACAATCTATCTGGTCAATTGGCTGAGGAACTTTGAGTCATAGACTCAAGAGCAGCACCCCCCTACGAGGGTTTGTGATGCAAGGTCGAGCCCGTGTGGGTGGTCATGTAACGCTGATTTTCAGCGTCCAAGATGATTCTGACATTTTACTTGAGCAAGGAAGTCGAGGGGCTGGCTTGGCTTTGGACCGTGGAGTCATTATCGAAGCCAAAGCAAAATCTGGAAATGGATTACTCACAATAGAGGGAGATGCACCAGGCTCAGAGTTACACCAGTTGGTGCTTAAAGAACTCAAGGGCCACGATTCCGTATTCGGTGATTATGATTGGATTTTGTCTCATGAATGTGAATTGCCCCCATCCCAAGGATTTGGACTTTCAGCGGCAGGTGCGATTGGTTGTGCTCTGGCCATTCAACGTGCACTTGGGGTAGACGAAGATTTGGCGCGTTCTCGAGCCATTCATGTCGCGCATAGAGTTGAACGACAATTGTCTGGTGGTCTAGGTGATGTCGCTGCACTTCATTCAGGTGGTGTGGAATTGCGATTGGAACCCGGTTGCCCACAATTGCCAGATGGATTGGGTGGTCCGGGCGCCGTCCTATCATGGTATGATGAGGTCCCATTGGTTGTTGTTTGGAGGACGACATCAAGTCAACACACCTCGAATTACATTGACGATGGTGAATGGAAATTGGCGATACGTGCTGCGGGTGAACATTGTTTATTGAAGCTACGTGATGGGCAATGGGATGCAAGTAGATGGCCTGAATTACTTTCGAAAAGTGCTGAATTTGTAGAAAGATCTGGGTTGTTAGCAGATTCAAATCGACTTGATCTTCTACACATGGTTGGAGGTGCACTTGCAGGTGCAGGTTTTGCTGACGGTGCTCTTGTTGCTCGACTTTGCATGTTGGGTGAAAGCGCAGTTATCGTACCTAGTGAATTATCTCTATCTACAGATTGGCAGGACGTTGTCGTCGAGCATCTACAGATGCGTGGACTGGGTGCAACTTCAGCATCAATCGCTTCCGATGCACTCAATCTTCACTGAGACGTTCATCGTTTAGGCGTTTATTATGCTCAATTAGTTCGGTCAAATCAATCGGACTTGCATCCAATAAAATGGCACCTCGTAACTTCAGTCCATCACAGAATCCATGGCGATAAATAATCGCGCCATGACCCCATTCCTCGGCGTAACGATTAACCTGTTTCTGTGTTTTCTTTCGCTGGAAAGAAAGACCAGCACCGTAGAAGTGCTTGGCATCAATCCAAGCGACTGGGACGCCATTGATTTCGACATGATCCAGCATCAACAAATCAGGTGTTCTCACTGGACGCCCCTCTGATTCTACTTGTTCTTTCAGTAATTCGGTTTGAGTTCTAAATCGAACTCCATTTGCAGTAAAATGATCACACAATACTTTCTCAAACAAATCCGCAGCATGATGTGTCTCGGCTTGGTTCACATGTGTTACACGATCTTCTGCTTCTGCTTTTCGGAATTCAGCCAAATCGCGTTCATTGAGTTTCTTATCTGCCTCACGAAGTGTTTCTTTGATTCGAGTTTTCGACCAATTCCTTGCAGTTAGAATTGCACGGAATAAGTTGACTGGAGGGAAGTCATAACGTTTCGAAAGTGAGAGAACGCTTTCGCCACCATCGTATTTACGAAGCATTTCACGGGCCCTTCTCTGTAAACGTCCATGACTGAATACTGCTTTCTCCTGATTTAGAGCAGCACGCAGACTCAGTGCTTGCTCGAGTGAAATCGGTCGATCGCCAAGTTGTTCCGCGATTTCGTCAACACGCTCATCGTCTAGAAAACCGAACTCACCGGGTCTACAAACGATATCATGTACTTCCCGTTCAACATTTTTGGGAACAGGTGAAAGTTTCCAGCTGAGTTTGATCAGCTTAGGCGGAGGATCTAGATTAGAGGGCAAGCCCATTGCAGGAGGTGACCTGTCAAATCGTTCCTTGGCGCGAAGTACTGCTTCCTCATCGATTTGAGGCCCCTCATTTTTCTTAGAACGCCCCCGCCGTCTTTTTCCTTTACGTGAAGAACTGCCGCCCTTCTTTGACGCATTGGATTTAGGGGCGGAAGAATCCTTTTTGCGATTCGGATTTGAACTCACTGTTCCTCTCCAGCGAGAGAGGGTTCATGAATCAGAGGTAAGCAAACCATGTCGTCGCTTGGCGAACATATCGTATCCAAAATCCCGAAGAGGAAGAGGGATGAGCCACAATAGAACGCCTGCAATTTTCCAATGTAACCTGAGTTTCCACAACATCCGACAAACTGCACTTGAACGAACAAACCACTGATCCCCATTCACGATGTAGACTGAATCAACTTCCTTGAGAGGAGCGGGGCATGATTCCATGGCTATATCACCCTCAGGAGAATCTTGCGGAATCAGCTCAAAGACACTCTTTGAATCCCTCTTCGAGATCCACTGTGCCCATCGATTACAAGTCGAACAAAACCCATCAAACAGTACCGTAGGCATTAGAATCACCCCTCCAAGCCATACCTATTCATCATAGCCAAGCGATTCCTGGTTCAAGTGGCAGACTTGTACGCGCTTTACCTGCAACATCTTCGCCCTCTCCTGCACGGTAGACTTGTACACTTCCAATATCCAGCACATTGGCTATGAATTCGGTATTTTGATTCAGGAATTGCACTTCGTCATATTGGTTTAAGATGAGGGTTTTTTCTTGATCACCCCAAGTGAAAATTCGCCCTCTACGTTTCTTTTGACCAACGACGATTGCACGCCAAAATTGCATGACCTCTCCTTTCAATTCATCATCTTGGAAACACTGTTGTGTCTGCAGAAATTTATTGCCACCTTGTTTGAAATCAAAATCATCAGAATGCATACCAATCGCTTGAGATGCGAGGGAGGATTTCCAGTCTTGTGCGGTTTGAATAATCACAGCAGAAAGATTACCATCGATATGGCGTTCAGCCAGTTCACGAACACTGCGTGCTCGGTCGATTACACGTCGGAGATATTCCTCTTGCCCCAACACAATCACGTCTTGTTCCGGAGTTTCAGATGTTACATCCATGTCAATGTCCGTTAGGGCGAGCATCGTATCTTCTCCCATCATCTTCCACATTTCCTCTGCAATATGTGGTGTTGCCGGATATAGCATGGGAATCCAATGGGTCAAATATTCGCGAGCAGCATTTGTGCTAATCCCACCACGACGTTGCGCCCATTGCCAATCTGCAACCATTTCAAAATGGCTAATCATGACCCCATCTCGAAGACCAACGTTTGACATGCTGCCAATCCAGTTTGTCCTTGATTGACGGGCTCTGGCAAGGAGCCAATCATCCATCGCCCCCGACTCAGAATCAATTTGGATTCCTTGAGTCAGGGCAGTATGAATTGCTCTCATCTGTCTATGATTGGAATCAATTGCTGAATCTGACCAATCCATTCCCGCCTCTGGATTGGCACCGAAGAGAATGAACAGACGAACCGTGTCCGCACCATACTTCTCAATCATGACTTCTGGACTAACGGTGTTACCCAAACTCTTGCTCATTTTTGCCGATCTAGAACCGAGGATGTCACTACAGGTTGGGCATTTCTGGTCAATCAAATCGACATGGTACTCAACATTACACTTGGCACAATACGGGGTTGGGGCATTTACCATCCCTTGGCAAACCAAACGAGAAAACGGTTCAGATACGTCGTTAAGTCCTGCATCTCGAAGCGCCTTTGTAAAGAAGCGGGCGTAAAGTAGGTGCATCACAGCATGCTCAATACCACCGATGTAGAGATCCACTCCGTTTTCCATCCAATAATCTGCATTGATTTTTCCAAAAGGAGCCGACTCGTTCTGTGCATCTGTAAATCGCAAGAAATACCATGACGAATCATAGAATGTATCCATTGTATCGGTTTCACGCTTTGCGGACAACCCACAACACGGACAAATTGTATTCACAAAACCCTTGTGGGTTGCCAATGGGTTTCCTGATTGCCCTTCTGTGAAAACAACATCGAGTGGTAATTCGATGGGTAAATCATCTTCAGGCACAGGGATGACACCACATTCATCACAATGGATGAAAGGAATGGGGGTACCCCAGAAACGTTGTCGACTGAGCAGCCAATCCTTGAGGCGATATTGTACGGTTCCTTCCCCCATACCCTTCTCTTCTAGAGCAAGAATCACTGCTGATTTTGCATCGTCACCATATAGGCCATCAAAACCAGATTGGCCGGAATTGAACATCCAACCTAATCCCTCGAAGGCACGCCCAGTGACTTTAGGTTCCTTTCCTTCTTCTTCCGAAAGAACCTGGAGAATCGAAATATCGTATTTTTTGGCAAAGTCATGATCGCGTTGGTCGTGTCCAGGTACTGCCATTACTGCACCAGTTCCATAGGATGCGACAACGAAATTACCTGCATAGATTGGTAATTTTTCCCCCGTCAATGGATTCGATGCATAGCGACCGAGGAAAACGCCCTTCTTTTCCTTCAACATATTGACACGGTCGAATTCGGAGAGCTTTGCACATTCATCTGCTAGAGCTCTGTAACCGGCTTCGAATTCTGTCCCTTCAACGAGGGATTGACAAAGGGGGTGCTCAGGGGCGAGAGTAACGAATGTCACTCCAAAAATAGTATCGGGTCGGGTTGTAAACGCCTTGATGACATCTTCACTATCGATGATTGGGAAGTGAATCTCCGCACCATGGGAGCGGCCAATCCAATTGCGCTGCATGGCCTTAACATTCTCGGGGAATTCAATATGTTCTAACTCATCGAGCAGCTCATCAGCGTAATCAGTCATCTTCAGGAACCACTGTGCCATTTCCTTCTGGCGAACCTCACCTGCGCATCTCCAGCAGCGATTGTTTTTGACCTGCTCATTTGCTAGTACGGTGTCACACAGGTCGCACCAATTCACTGGAGCCTTACGACGTTCAACCAACCCCATCTCGTAGAACTTGAGGAAAATCCATTGGTTCCAACGGTAGTAAGTTGAATCACTTGTGGCCAGTTCTCTCCGCCAATCATATGAGAAGCCCATCCGTTTCAAATCAGCGCGGATACTCTCGATATTCGACCAAGTTACATCATGGGGGTGTCCTCCAATTTTGGTTGCAGCATTCTCGGCAGGCATACCAAATGAATCGTAACCCATTGGATAGAGCACATTGTATCCAGACAAACGACGGAATCGAGCCATGCTATCGCCAATGCTGTAATTGCGAACATGTCCCATGTGCATTTTTCCACTTGGATAGGGGAACATCTCTAGACAGTAGAATTTCGGCCGCTCCGAATCCACTTCACTTTCGAAGACTTTTGCTTCACTCCATGCAGCCTGCCAACGGGCCTCTATCGAAGCAGGATCGTAGTCCACCATTGACTTGCCCTCACGTGTGCGTGCACCGAAGGTGCACGCTTGGCCAATTGAGGCGCCCTATTGAAGGAACCGCTAATCTTACCTTATTCGAGGGTAACATCGTAGTCGCTACTGTTGACCAAGAAGATCGCTTCACGTGTTAATTGGTATCGATACCGCATGCCAACCTTTTCTCGTTCCACAAGTCCGAACTTCTCTAGAGTGCGCAAATGGTGGCTCACCAATTGTTGACTTGCCTCAAGACGGACTGCCAGTTCCTTCTGGCTCAGGTTCACAATGTCATTTTCGGTTGCATCCAAAAGTCGTAGAATCTTACCCTGTAGACTGTTCGGGTCAGGGGTAAGCAATGGAACGGGCAACTCATCATCATCCAATGTGGATTGAATGCTGGCTGGATAAAAACGGACCAATCTTCCATCCTTTCGCCTCCAAATTGTTTCTTCGGCTTGTAGATGTTTGAGGTGGTGTGTGAGTTGTCCATTGCTCATCTCAAGCGCGCCCAACAGGGCACGGAAGTGAACGCCGGGGTTTGCAGTTAGATAACCCATGATTCGTCCACGCTGATATTCACCATCATGTTCACCTGCGCGACGAACCATTCCGACCAAACCAATACCGACTTGAAGTGCCGGAATTCGAATCCACTCAGTGTTGCCCAGATAGAGCAGTGTCATCAGGGATAGTGAAGTTGTTGCGACCACCGCTGCCGAAGTTGGAGCATATGTGACAATCTGATCCGTGACTGTTGGAGGTGGAGAGGCGGGAGTCACTGGCACAACGATTTCAGGAACTGTTTCAGTTTCATCCAATGTTCGTAGAATCTCAATCCCTGACCAGGCAGAACACTCCCCCATCGCTTCGCCAGGTTGCACCGAATAGGTGCCACTCAAACCTGGAGCTGGATGCCAATCGGTTTGCTCGAGATGACGAATGAAACTGTGTTCAGTACCGATTGAATCTATGATCAACCAGCAACCTTGGCCCACGGTAGTAACATACTCCCAATTTCCGGAAATCAAAATCTCCTCAACAGTTTCTGCTGATTGGACATTGACATTTTCCTCGACCAACTCCTCGTCTAGAATTTCGTCAAGGGATTCAGAGATATGTGCTCCGTCGTAGGTGTGGGCGATTTGAGTCGTGAATGACGGAAGTGATGTGGTTTCTATGGTAAGGTGCCATGTACCTTGAATCAACTCAACACCATTTTCGACAAATGGCACTACAATCGTGGGCCATGTGTGGCTGGATTGAGGTTCAATCGCAATCTGGTGGCCTGCAAATCCATCACAGTCTTCTGCCCAAATACGCATGGGTGATGCCCCAGCCAAACCAAGTTGCAAATCGAGTGAACAATCTGTTGGCCAATAGAGGTTGAATGCATCAGCCCCAGTATTTTCAATGGTCAAGTCAAATGAAATACTCTCTTCAAGACTGTCTGCCGCAAGCACGAACAAATTGTCCACGGAGAATCGGATAACTGAAGCATCTTGAGCGTCTAGGCCACATGCAGGGTTCAAACCACTATTGACATGTGAGAATGATTGAGTAGAAACGAGTTCGTGATCTGGTTGAGTCAATACAACCAGATAGTTCCCATCCTCAATTTCACAACCATCCAATCCCACATAATCCCAACTATCCGAAGCCAAGATATGAGATGTTAGTGGTGCGATTTTTTGTTCCAATCCTGAGGGGGGGCAGGAACGAGCCCCTCGTGTGTCGTAAACGATTTCACCAGAAGACGAGACAACGTGCATCTCCACAATACACGTATCTTCATACAGCATTTTAGCTGGCGATTCAGCTGAATTTACCAGAGTATAATACCAATTGAGGCGTTCATCAGGTTCAATCGAAGTGATGGGCGTCAAACTGGGTATGGGGCTGGTCGGTGTTCTTGTGAACATTGTATCGACGCTAGTGGCTGCCCCATTGACACCAGCCAATGTGAATGGGATTGAGTAGTCGCCATCAGAGTTGTCACCAAAGCTCCATTCGACCCAACCCAAATGCAATTTTTCACCAGAAGAGATTGACCCGATACCGCAAGGAATGGATGTCAGGATATCGGTTTGCACCCGACAATTCTCATCAAATGGAAGTTCCATTGTGCTTGTTCCTGAGTTGACCAAAGCAAGATGAACCAAGGCTGGCATTGCGGAAGTGTGTCCGATTTGATCACCGATTGTTTCTGAAAGGGTTGCTTCAAGGTGAAGATTTTCGGGCATCTCAACGGTGCGATGAAGAATTACTGATTCAATCGTCGAAAGTCCTCCCTCCTGAGTGAATGCGAGTTCAATCTCACCACTTGGAGCGTCACTCCAATCCCATGTCCAAGTAGAAAGAATGCGTTCTTGACCTGGCTGTATTGCCATCGCTCGACTTTGGCTTGGGCAAATTCTCTCATCATCAATATCGAATTGCCAAGCATCATTTGTGAGGATTAAATCAAACGGGCAAGCAGGATTGTAAAGCAGTTCTCGAGTATCTTCTGCATGATTTTTCACCCGAATTGTCACTTCTAGGTCAGATGCATCTGAAAAATACAAGCCATTCTCCGGTGCATCGAATTCAATTTGCAACTCAAGGCCGTTTTCAGCAGGTTCAGCGACAGCGAGTGGGGCTAGGACCATCAAAATCAGCAATGCCGCCAATGAGGCCGGCCTGAAATTGACATCTCGTAGCATGCGCTCGCCCTATATCGTCAGCAAAGCCCTCCCGTTTGAAACCATTGGCACCCCCTAAGGGGGGCCAATGATGAGCCGAACCATTGATTGGCTGTCACTCGATGGGCAATCATGGCACTCGGCGAAGGTGAATTCGACGTCGCTGAAGGTGGCGATGGTATCGAAGTCTGGGTGACCCAAATGGGTCCTTGGGCGAACATGAATACCGCATTTATTGATCGAGAAAATGGAGTGGTTGCAGTCATCGATCCGTATGATGGGAAAGGGTGGATCAAAGCACTAATTTCGGAAGGATTGGAACCCACTCACATCCTCTTAACTCATACACACAAAGATCACACAGCCGGTGTCAAAGCCATTCGGAATAAGTACCCACAAATTGAGGTGTGGGGTCATGAAGAATCAGTATCACCAAGTCTTCTCGGTCGAATCTTTTTCCGAAGAACTGATTTTACACACGTTTGGAATCATGAGCCAAATGAAATGGCGGTTTGGGAATGTGGAAATATTCACCTTTCAGTCATTCATTCGCCAGGTCATTCACCAGGTCATGTGACACTACACGGACACAGGGTGTATGTCGCCGGAGATTTGTTGTTCACAATGCGTTCGGGACGGGTCGATTTACCCGGTTCTGACCCCGCTGCTCAATGGAGAAGTTTGGCCAAAGCGAAATTAATCTTACAGGACTTGCCAGCAGACTGGAGATTGATCCCCGGACACCGATATGATTGGATTGATGGAACGACACCCGATTGGGTTACGATTGAGCAAGCGTTGATGCACAACATGTCGTTGAATGCACCGAATATCAGTGAATTCGATGCATTACCTTACAATCGATTTGACGATGAGTTGTCGTCTTAATCTAGAAGGTCTCCCAAACTTGGTAGGGAGGCTGCCTCGGCTTCTTCTTGTTCCATGTGGACTTGCCATTCTGCCTTCTCGACATAGCCTAGCTCCTTTGCTTTGTCAATTTCACCGGTTGAGAGGTAATGGTCGATCCACTTCTGGCGGCGTTCTTGCTCTTCTTCGTTGAAGGCCATCTCTTGGGCTTGCATATCTCGAATCTCTGTGAGTCGCTTACGCGCTCCCATTTGCTTGGCTACCAATGCAACGAAGATGAGTGAAAGGAGTAGAGCGATTGCGCCCCCCATGATATACAGAATGAGGGATGAATCTTTTTCTTCAGCTTGAGATTCACCAACATCTGCTGTTGTGATTTCACACTTTTGACCGATGAGGTGGGCATCTGGGTCATATGGACATGCATCAGCGGTGTCTGACCAACCATCGCCATCCGAATCCGGGCAACCAAATTTGTCTTCCCAAGAGAAACCCTGCACACTCTTGCAAAGGTCTGGTTGGTAATCGCCAATGGCGCTATTGTCACCGTAACCGTCTCTGTCGGCATCCTTTGATTGTGTAAATCGAAGTGGGAAAGCGTCAGAGTTCCTAGCATCTTCAACCATTTCGCCAGGCCAACATTCGAGTCTAATGTATGATTCATCCTTGTAATTGTCTCCGAACCCATCGCCGTCAGTATCGCTCCATTGTGTGGGCTCATCGGGGAACGCGTCGCCATTCTGGACCCTTGATTGAATCAAGCCTGGGTCGATGTCACAGCCCCACAGGTAGGTTTCATTGTCGATTCTTTCTCCAGTGACATTTGTGTAGGTGTAATTATCACCGTAACCATCACCGTCAGTATCAATCCATTGGCTGGCATCTTCAGGGAAGACATCGATCGTATCAGCCCAACCATCTCCATCGGAATCAGTACATCCGTAGATATTGCCTTCTGTTGAGGTGCCTGGCCATGTAGGGCAGTCGTCACCATCTACACTGAATTGACTATCTCCGAAGCCGTCACCGTCGGTGTCAGTATCTTGGAAGGGGTCATCGGGGAAGGCATCCTGCGGATCTGGAGTTCCATCACTATCGCTGTCCGGACAACCTCTTGCTTCGTCAGAACTTGTCGTTCCATACATTGTTGGACAGATGTCGGGGAGATTGCCTTGTGTATTGTCACCGTAGCCATCGCCATCAGTATCCCACCACTGTGAGGGATCATCTGGGAAACTGTCACCGTTGGGTCCGCTGGGGTTGTCACCATAGCCATCACCGTCACGGTCCCCGCACTGGGTTCCATCCGTTGGGAACAAATCGGGGTTGTTGCCATTTGGATTGTCACCACAGGAAGACTCTGCATTGTTACGATCAAATCCGTCACCATCGGTATCCGACCATTGTGTAGGGTCGTTCGGGAATGCTTCGCCTGAGTTGGCATATCCATCTCCATCATTGTCGGCGCAACCATACCAAACAATGTCGTCATAGGTCTCATTGACCTCATTCCATTGA
>NTJU01000022.1 GCA_002457195.1 Marine Group II euryarchaeote MED-G33
GTCACCATCCGTATCCGAGCAACCAAGGGCATCGACAGCAGCTCCAGCAGGAGTTCCAGGACACACATCATTGGAATCTGAGACGCCATCATTGTCTTGATCAGATACCCAAAGTGGGCATCCGGTACCATTTGTTCCAGACATTACACCTGGCTCATTTGGACAAGCATCGCCATTGTAGTCATTGGGTCCGTTGTTATCCCCAAACCCATCACCATCAGTATCATTCCATTGTGTAGATTCATAGATGAAAACATCGCCACCATTTGAATAGCCATCATCATCCGCATCTTGGCAGCCGAGGCGATCCATGGTAGAATCCCCTGGTGTATTTGGACAACCATCTTGATCGTTTGGAACACCATCACGGTCAACGTCATCAGCGTACAACTCTTCTTCATTGATGATTTCAAATGGCGATGAAATCACGACATTGTTTGTTTCATTCGACTCTGTGATTACATCACCGCCATCGACTGTCAACACACAAGTGTAGTTTCCAGATGAAATCAACGAACTGTCCAGTAGAACTTGCGCTCCATCTTGAATAATCATTCCATCGTTTCCATCCAATGCATCAGAGTAACTACCCTGCAATAAGGACATGACAACGGTCCCATTCTCATTCACGAGTGTCATTTCCCATGCGAATGGGGTGGAATCCATTGGCCCGCCGATGCTGCTAATCTCTACTCCGAAATTTGCACTGTCACCAGTTCTTTCCGTGGTAGGTGGGCAAGTCCAAATGTCTGCTGAAAGATCAGGCAATGGTGCCTCTGCAGGTGTGAACGTTAGAGTGTACCAACCCGTATCCCAGTCATCATCGGACTCATTCGCAATGACGATGATGAAGTAGTTCCCATCTAAATCATCGAATTCAATACCAGTGGTATCGACTTGCGCGACACCATTTACCGTAGATTGGGATGAAATGAATTGATCGATTCCATTTGAGGTGGAATACAATTCGATGTACATATTTGTCATATTATCCGATACCAAGTCAACAGTAGTACCTTTCATCCCAGAGAGGGTGAAACTGTAGGCATCTGCCGTATCAGCGGGATCAAGACATCCACGACCAGCGGTATCGGGATTGTCACCAGCACCTAACTTTGTTTGATTGGTTGCATCGCTATTCGAGCCCCAATCATTGGCAGGACCACAGTCATATGGAGGGATGAAAATCGTCCCATTGGTCCAAATCTCCAATGTGTAGTTCGCCAATCCTGAGAAATGTGTGACGTTGATGTAGTAAGTGTCAGCTGCACCATCTGCATTGGTATCTGCGGTGGTCACGGTCTCATTGCTTGAACTGGACAGGCTTGAATCGATAGAGGGTGAGGAACCAGATGTAGTATTCCACAAACGCAAGTCTAGATCGGAATCCCAATTATCAGCCGAGAGAACTGCTGTGATATTCTGGCCTCGGCCCATGGATAATTTGTACAAGTCTCCCTTGTCTCCTGCTGCGACGCAACCGGTAATGACCCCAGTAAAACCAACACCCAAATCATGGGCATCTACTTCCAATTCCCCAACATCAGCACCAGTAGATGCGTCATCCTCATTCGGGCAAGGAATGCCAGAAATCGCAGTCACTGCTGAACTTGCATTGTTATTGTTTAAATCATCAGCTTCTGAAACGTTATTCCAACCATCTGGCCAAACAATCCAATAGTAATCGTCACTTTCAACATCATCAGGAATTGTCACTTGGCTCGTGACTACCTGACTGCTTCCAGACGTCAAATATGGACCTGCAATCTCATTTTCGAGGATGATATCTCCATCGAAAGAACCGTATGTTTGGTCTGTTGAAAGGATGAATACAACGTCATATGGATTGGTAGAATTGGTATCACCTGGACCAAAGTTCTCGACTGTGTAAGTGACATCAACGGTATCGCCAGCCGTTGCATTTGCTGGGCCACTGATTGAGTTAACAGATAAGTCTGGCTTGGGTACAGAATTGTTCACCCAAATATCGAGTTTGTAATTTCCATCACCGGCATATTGCCAGACCTGAACGTAATACATTCCTGCTGTAGTAGAATTGGTAGTGAATTCAACACGTTCTGACGATGCGTAAGTCATGGACAAATCGACATAACCGGCGCCGGTTTGTTGATTTCCACCTGTGCTATCAGCGAGTAGCAAATCAAAATCTGTATTTGTCCCATCACCAAAATCACGAAGCACAACCACGATGTCTTTGTTTGAAGAAACTTGCATAGAATACCAATCCTGGGTATCTGTAGAGTCAACACAACCATCCATGTTGGTCACGGTTGGATCACTGCCTTGGGATTTTGCCGTGGCAGTCGTGTTTCCAGCATCACCTGCGGAACCACCGTCACTCTGAACTGCAGGACATGGTGCACGACCTCCGGTATCCATTGTACGGTCGGCTTGTTTGAGGGCTTCAGGTTGGATATTTTCTTCGGATACAACTTCGATTCCCATGTGAGGTGCAACCATCGGTGTGAGGACCGAGATAAGCATCAACATCACAAGGGCGGTGCTAAGGTGGTTCGTTCGAGCGGCAGTGGCCATAGTCACTACCGCCCTATGGGCGGTATTTAACACCCCCCAAGTTTGCATCGTGGACTCTAAAGGCGGTGTTGTGATTTTGCAAGCCGTCCTGCTCCGCCATTCCACTCCCAGCCCGCCGCTCTACAGCGAGCCGACCCCAGCAATTCCCCATCACGAATGATGAGAATTTCCTCACCAACTTTGAGGTCACTAGGAGCATTGACAACCATGCCTGGGAAAATATCTCCTCTCCATTGCGAATTACCACCGATTTCCACCTCTCGCAAGGTCCCTGTTTCCCTCAATATTGGAAGCATGGATTTCGTGAATGAGAAACGTCCAGAATCAGGATGCCACTGTGCCATTTGCTGTTTGTCTTTCAGCAGCATCCATCGAGGTGGCTTGCCGCCAACTCGCAACCCATCCATCCAAGCGTCTGTACCAAACTGCCATCGACTCAAGGAACGAAATGAATGCATCAAGAATGCTTTCTCTCTCATGTGCTTGCTCGATACAGATTCGACCGCTTCACGAAGAACGTCACAGGCTGCTTTGGAAGATGCGCCGACACCATCGGGACGTGTGTCAATTGTCTCAAAGTCAAATTCGATTCCTGAATGATTGATGACTGTCGTGTAACCAACCCGTTCAACCAAGGCCTTTGCAAGTCGACGAATGGTGGCCAATTCATCATCATCCCAATCTCCGGTAACAGGAATATCATAATGGGCAGCAGGCCATTGCTCTTCCAATTCACGAGGGACCAATCCGAGAGGACTGGTTACCATCACTTGGTGGACCCTACGATCGCGAACGGCTGACCTGAAAAATCGATGACTTTGGCTTGAAGAATATGGCTTCCGATCGGAACAAGGTAACAAAACAAGAGTTTCCCGCTGAATTTCTGCGGGCATATATTCGTGCTCGATTCTGTGAATCCAATTTTGAATCAGAGGATCCTCACGACTTACTCGACTGTGACAACGGAACCGCTGGCCCTTCTCGACATGCATACTCAATGGAGCTGAATTTGATAGCAAAGCGTCGTGACGGCGGAGGTGTTCAACCAATCGTGGACTGTTGAGGGCTTGCTTCTCCACGAGTTCACGCAGCGTCCCAGCATCAATCGCTGCACGTGTTGCGGACAAGGAGGTCTTCCATTCTGAAATCTGTGTAGAAATATCAGCGGACTCACCGCTGGTCGAGTCCACCTGACGAGGTCCATCTCGTGTCAACAAGACTCCATGTGCTGCAGCTTGTTGAGAACGTCGCAAATCGAACAAATCCAAACCAAACCATGCGAGAATCGCACAGTTGTCTGGACCACCGAGACCTGGGGCCCAGAGGAGGGCTGCAGGAAACCGCTCACGAATGAGGCGAATGGTCTGAACCAATCGCCCGCGATGTCCTGCCAATTGAAGGGCGTCTTGTAAAACTACAATTTCAGGTTCTAAATCAGCATCGAGGAGGGCGGGGTCATGGACCAAACGTTGCCAAGAAACGGGAAGTAGAGGGCCCGTGCTTTGACCCAGTCCAGAATTGGCTTCCTGCAAACTTGGTGGGAGGGTGTGCCCCTCACTGGCCGTAAATTCAGGTACATCGCCTTGTTCGAAGGGAAAGGACCAGTCTCCACGTGCTTTGATTGTCAGTGATGCAGGCAATGATTCAGAGTCATGTTTGACAATAAACGGAGCCATCTCAATGCCCATTTCAGGATCTTGAGGCGTGAGACATAAACCGGGTGTAAACGATGCTGGAGATGCGCGATCACCGAGACCAAAAATACGTGCATGACGCCATCGCGCCACCACGGTTCGAGCCAAAGGCTTGTGCTCCATCAATGGGGGCTGCCGACACACTGGACTTGAATGATTCTAAAGGTGGCGGGCCGGAGGCCCGACACATGCGCACACGAGCGGTGGTTCTCGCACTGTTGCTCATCCTGCTTTCAGCATCAGCAATCGCTGCAGAACATCTCACCAGTACCGACTCGGTTAACGACCCAACGGTTGATTGGGAAGGCGAGGATACACCGACACTCATCTACGAAGGGATACTAAGTGACCCACAGGACGTCGATAACATCACTTTGGGTGATGCGTTCGGTGTTGTTCATTCCATTCACTTGGTTCATGCTGACGAGCCACTCAACATCGAAGTTAGGGAAGATGGATTACTCCATGGTCAAGCCGAAGCAAACATGACTGCATTCCTCAGTAGTGGAAGAGGAAATCCAATGTGGATCAAGATCTCTAATGCCAATTTCACATCTCCGAATTCCTACCGAATTCTAGTGCATTCAAATGCCGCGGACGAAGATGTTGAATTGGCTGACCAGACCGCTGCAGGATATGTCCATGAATCCGATTCTGTAGGTGACCGATCCTATTTCTCAACAGGAGGAAATGCAGAGATTGAGATTCAATGGTTCGGGGGCGCGATGACCGAATTTGTCGGGCACATGACACACATCCCAAGTGGGCACGTAACCGCATTGGAATTCGACAACTCCTATGGAAATATGACACTGCATACCCCTGCTGTTGAATCACGACATGAGCAATTTGAATTCTCAATCTCAGCTAAGGCGGTTGCTGCGACAGCACCTTGGAAATTGAACAAAACAATTCTATCAGGTGGTGATGCATTGTGTCACCATGATTGCCCGAATATTGTCAATGACACCATCATTCAAAGTGATGCGATTATCATTGCGAATGAGAGATTGGAAACCAATGGAAACTTGAGCGAGCAAGATTCTGTGGATGTATATTCGATTTTTATTCCCGGGGAAGCATGGGAAACACATCGACTCATTGCGACCATCGAAGGTGGTGATGAAAACTTGCAAATTCAATCATGGAACAATACGGGTGAATTTATCGCCCCGCTAGATGTTGCCGAAGGTGTTGGAACTGTTGGATTAAACATGACACCCGGCTACCATGTCGTTAAAGTCACACGCCCAGATATGGCGGTTGGAACCAACCCCTATCATCTTGAATTGCAGACAATCAATGTCAGTAATGAGGATGATAAACCGATCGAACCGGGGCCAATTGTAGATCGTTGGAAGGAATTCATCCCATTCTATATTGGAATTGGATTGTTAATGCTGGCACCGATGGGATATGTGATTTGGAGCCTGCGCGGAACAAAACTATCGGATGAAGTGCAGGCACATGAACGGGGTCGCTTGAAGCGACTACGCGAACGCATCACGAAACTGATTGCTACAAAGGCGAGTGAGCATGAAATTGACAGTGCATTGAAAATGCTAGAAGAAGTACAGTGGAAAGCAACTGTTGCGGAAATGGGGCAAGCGACTTTGACACACCATACCGACTCAGTTACTCTGAAAGCTTGGCGAATTGGTGATAGCAGTTTGTTGGTCGGCATCCATATTGAAATCGCACCTTGGGAATTGGCTGCCCTTCGATTTGAGGCAGCAGGCGGCCCATCTTGGAAAATAACAGAAGTATCACCTAAATCGCTTTTCGATGGTGATGAAATCTTCCTAGATACACTTGAGGTTGGTACGACACGATTCCTTAGACTACAACTTGAAGGCACTGCGAGTGGACTCGATTTGCACCTATCTGGACTCGTTGAAGGAAAACCTCTCGCTGCCATTCCAGCACGAGCACTTCTCATGGATGAGGATTGATCAATTCCGACGATCTTCAGCCTCTCGCCTGACTGCATCTTCGACATCATTGGGTGGAAGACCGAAGGAAGGAAGCATATCTTTCAAAGTCGAACGCATTGATTTATCGATTTTTTCTGGAACGTGTAACTTCAGTAGTATGGTAACATCTCCTTGGCCACGCCCGCGGCGTCTAGGCATGCCCCGGCCACGAATCACCAGAGTTTCACTGGGTTTCGCTCCTGCGGGAACATCGATAATCAACGGCTTTCCATCGATATGGGGCAACTCAACTTGTGTACCCAACATCATCTCTGGATAACCGAGTGGCAAAGCCATAATCAAATCGGGACCGTCTCTTTCAAACCAAGCATGTGGTTCGACTTCAAGTTGAATGTAAAGATCTCCTGGTTGCCCGTTTAGGATATATTCGCCTTTGCCACGTTGGCGCAGTCTAAGGCCATCCTCAGCGCCTTGCGGGATGCTCATCCTCAACTTTTGTTCGCGCTTTTCTGAACCGGAACCTCGGCAATCAGAACAAGGGTTTCGAATCGTTTTACCCTGCCCATTGCAATCTGGACAATCTGAAACCATTTGTTGAACAAATGGGCCGACCCTGGCTTGTCTGACGACTCGACCTTCACCGCCACAAGTCGAACAGGTTTGGATGTCATTTGCTGTTTTTGCGCCCGTGCCATTACAAGTACCACAGGCGGCGGATAAGTTCGCTGAAATTTCAATTTCAGCCTCATTGTAAATTTCCTCCAAAGTAATTGTGTGACGCAACAACACATCGCTGCCTCTGCGTCCTCGATTGGTTCTCCCACCACCACCAAACATTCCAGAAAATATCGATTCAAAACCACCGCTGAACAAGTCATCGAGGTTGATGTTCACACCTTGGAATCCGCTTGGTCCAAATGGTGAACCCCCTGGAGAATCATGTCCAAACATATCGTATTGACGACGTTGATCGGGATTTGACAAAACAGCATAGGCCTCTTGAACTTCCTTGAACATATGTTCGGAATCAGAATCATCTGGATTCTTGTCGGGGTGATACTTTCTTGCGAGACTCCTGAACGCCTTCTTCAGTTCTCCATCACTGGCATCTTTGCCCACACCGAGAACCTCGTAGTAGTCACGCTTCTCTGCCATCTACGCGCACCCCGTTATTCCCGCGTCCTGACGCCTGTTCTTCAACCCGACGTTTCAACACTAGAGTTTAATTCCACAATTTTCGCAGTAAGATTCTGATTCGGGGTTGCCATGCCCACAACTCCCACACGTATTGCCAATATTCGCTGAAATTTGTCCAACTGTGGTTGTGGATGCAACACCTCGCATCTCTTGTGAATACCAATCATCTGCAGCTGATTCAGGTTTCTGCGTGGCAGAAACCGGGGTTGATTTGGTGGATGTTTCTTTGATTTTGTCAAGCACACCACCAATGAGGCCTTTCTCAACCTCTTGAGGTGCGTGAGTTACACCCTGTACAGATTCAACTGGACCGCTTTCACCTGTTACACGAGCCGTCGATCGGCGGACGTGCTCCGATTCTGAAAACAGGGCAACATTGTCATGATTAGTTTCTTCATTGTCAATTTCAGCCGTCAGGCGTTCACCGGTTAATTCTGCAATAGAACCATCAAGACGTTTCAGTGCCTTCTGTGACATCAGTCCCTGTTCGATTCCACGCGCATCGGCTTCCAATTCAGTCATGGCCAAATCGGCTTTCGACCAAACCCCTCGGTCTTCCGCAGCGTAATCCTTCTGAAGGCGTTTGATATGCTTGCGTCGATGCCATTCATGGTCACGGACAGTTCGAGAGTTTCGAAATAGGAATAAACCGATTAGAATTGAGACTGAAAGATAGATCACCATTCCAATCCAATCGGTGATTAATCGCTCAGAAATCGCAGGAATCAGTTGATACAAGGATGTGAAAATAAAGATTGGAGCCGCGAAAAGAAGCCAGGCGTTGAGTTGGTTTTTTTCACCCGCCATGTACCAACCATTTGCGGCTCGGATTTCAAGGAATCTATTGGACGGCCCGCTACTCTACCCTGTCCTGTGACGATTTACCTGAACGGAATATGCCACCAAGCAACCCAATACTAAAGGAAGTGTGTAGCAGAAATAATAGGTATGGAACACCAAAAATCATCGAGGAATCTTTGCCCAAACGAGCTTCGTTTGTACCGACGGCGAATAATGTCGTAATGTAGGCGATGATTGGCCACAAAAAGTTGGGGACCAAGAATGTAGATTGGCCATCGATGGCGAGGCCTGCTACAGCCATTAGACCAATCCAAGGCAAAAATTCGCCAATACGCATTCTCGATTTGGCGCTCATCACATGTTTCATTCTCCAGAACCCATAACGATAACCCATCCTCCACCATTGCTTCACAGTGGTTCGTTTTGCCATTCGAATATGGGTTTGGTGTGTCCTCCACAATGGCCAGCCATTTTCGATTAAGCGGAGATTTATTTCACTATCTTGTGTGGTGATAAATTCCTCATTCCAACCACCTACGTCTTCTACCGCTTCGCGACGATACAATGTAAATGGTGGAATATTTGTGGGGCCTTCTTTGGAAAATCTCGCAAATTGCCCAGAGCCGCCGAGAGGGCAGGCAAGGGTGGATTCAATCCAAGACGCAACGTTTGTTTTGGGCAAATCTGATTCAATGACCTTGGCACCTAAACCTCCCAAGCGACTTCCCAATTGAGATTCGATGGCATGGAAACGCTTGAGACGAACTTCAAGATGATCGTTTGGAACCCAAGCATGGCCAATCATTTCGAGTACGAACTCTACACCATTGTCAAGGTAATCGAGGGCCTGATTGCGTGCATGTGCGACGTATTTCAGTGGATTTTTTAGCAACGAAATTTGCGGACCACCATTGTTTGAACTCTCTATGGCTAGACGTTCAACAATATCCACAGTTCCATCTGTAGAACCACCATCTAGTACCACAATTTGATGCAGATGCGAGGGGTAGGTTTGTTTCATGAAACTGCGGATACATCGCTCAATATGCATTCCTTCCTGCCAAGTTGGAATGACGGTGGCGACCACAGATGTGGGTTCCATGGCGGGCCACAGTAACCAGTGGGTGTCAAGGTTCCGTGCCCGAAAGCGAGAAAAAGTCCCTTTGAGCAACAGGGACTGTTCACCATGACTCGAACACCCTTGGTTACAGTTTCCACTCGTGTGATGTCACATGAGATTGGACAAAGATGTGTAGACGCTGTGCAGAAGATTTTCCCTGATTTTTTGGTAGATGTCATTCCTGCCGAGGATGAATTCCCTGTAAAACGAGATGAAGTCGAACTTGTAAGTGAAGGAGTTTCGCCAGAACACTTTCTTGAACTACTTGGAAAGCAACGAATTCTTGATACCGCATTGGATGCAATGTCGTTAAACATTCATGGGGATTCCACTACATTCCTCATCTCAAGACAAGCCGCATTATCGGGTAAGGTTGCGTTTGTACTCGAAACTGAACAGACGGTCGGAGGTGTAATCCAAGTTTCACTACAAAGTGAGGATTTGATCGATTGGATGCAAGAAGCAACGTGGCACCCTGGTCGTACAGATATACCGCGCTCAGTTGGAGATGATTTGAGTATGTATTCTGACGGGGCAGTCTCCGAGTGGTTTGATCATAAGGGCCGTGCAACATTCCAAACTGAGGATTAGAGTTCCTCGAAGCCTTTCTGAGCCAAACGCTGGACAAATTCGATGTCGGCAGGTAGCCAATTCAACGAATTGGATTCTGATGCAGTGACCCATCGACACTCATCATGAACAATCGGTGTCAATTTCTGACCGTCAATTTGACAGGTAAAGAAAGAGATTTTAACGATCATTGATCCATAATCGTGTACAACCGTTTCGATCATGTTTCCAACTTCAACAACAAGACCCAATTCTTCATTCAATTCTCGTTTCAATGCATCGATTGGAGTTTCATTCGCCTCAACCTTTCCGCCAGGGAATTCCCAATGTCCTGACATGACCTGATCAGATGCTCTTCTACAAGCCAAAATTTGTTGACTTGAATTGATGAGGACACCCCCTACTACCTGTACGATTGGTTTCTGTACAATCCTCGCGCAAAGTTCACTGAAAAGTTCTAATTGCTGATCTTCTGGAATCGATTCAAAGGGCGGAATGTGGACAAATAGTGCTGGCAGGGCACGACCACGTGATTGCAAACCACTTTTTTCAATGAAATTCAGTGTCCGATAGTAGGTTTCATTGCACACAAATCGACCGCAGTCTTCACTAATCTCGACGAATTCATTATTCGAAAATGCATGTGAAATAGATGGTCTATGTGCAGTTGTGTGCAACAATGGGAGTCCATTTTCATCGATAAAACCCTCTTTTGTTTCTCGCCCACTATTGTCTGCGATTCGAAAATTCAGTTCATTGATCGCACACATTTCCAATCGAATTTTTTGTGCCTTCTCATTCAGACCTACATGTATGACTGCATCCACATCCGACAGATGGTTGAGGGACTCACCACTACCTGCTTCATCAACGGTCAATATGCAACCAGAATATGATAATTCAACGGATTCTGATTCTAGACCATAAGGGGGAATTTCTTTGATTTCATTCGTTTGACGTGTCCCGAGAATTCTTTCGACCAAAATCTTCGATGGATTTTCGACATGTTCACCAAAGGGTTCGAACCCGGTCAACCAAATTCGCGCCTTCATTGTGGATAAACACCCATCCAACGGACATAGCAATTATGGATGGGGCCTCAGCCAACAGGGGCATGGACGAGGGTGAATTGGAACTCAAAGCGCAACGCGATAGCATGGCGCGTTTTGAAGATCAATCAGGTCGTGATGGAGCTGACGGGAGTCTGATTCTTGCTGATGCACTTACCTATGCGGCCGGGGCGACGGCATTCATTACGGCTGCCCTCGATGCGATGGAGGATGGGGGGCTCACCACAAGAACTGGTATTCTAATCGCAGCCGGCTTTGGACTATGGTTGTGCTCGCAATCGCTCAATAATTTCCGTCGACTATTGCCCGTTTGGTTAAGGGTCGTTTTGGGGATGCGAATCCTTCCGGAGACATTTGAAGAGCAGAGTATGTTTTCTCGGAAAAGGAGAATGTGGACGATTGTCATTGCAGCAATACTCACCGCAATTATCGCCATCCAGTTCACTGCAGATGGTACGAACATCGCCACACGTTCTGGAATCCCATTTCATTACGTATTGTGGGTAATATCAGCGATGGATTTGCTGGTCGCATTACAATGGTATCGAGTGATTGGCAAATCAAACCAAATTGTCAGTCGGCCCGGCGGATGGTGATTTTAGACGCAATCAGGGCACAGCATTGAACAGGATGGACCAATAGGCAAGGTTGAGGAGAGGGCTTTCGATGGATGAGGATGAAGATTTGGTGGTGTCTTTACCCACCGATCATTCTGCACAATCAGGGGGCCGATTTCGCAATACACTCAGTGTTTTGCGAATCATTTGGACTGAACTAACTGCGGGTGTTGGTGCATGGGGCTCACTGAAACCCCTCATTGCCGCAGTTCTTGCCGCCGTTCCATTCTTGTTTCTTGGCCAACATTTCAATCGGCAACATCAGAAGGGATTCGATTGGATGCTGTTACAATTGCCGCTAGTTTTGACATTGGTTCTTTGGCCAGTACTCTGGTTATGGTCCATTATAGATGCTTACAGGGTGGCAATGATTGGCGTTTCAGAAGCCGAGAACAACCGACGAATTCTAGAAATAATGGCCTAATCACCATTCTTCAGGAATTTCGAGTGGTGAAAAGAGTTGGCCCGTGGCTTTTGAGTCCGCCAATTGATTTCGAGCCAGATGCTCCCATTGTCGCAATTGCATCAATGCATCCGCCAAAGGCATCTCGGTTGCAACCATAGATGAGCGCAAGATTGTGTCGAGAATATCCATACGATCATCATCGAGATTTTGGAGAACAGTTTCGAGAGGAGGGCCACTTGATTCGGAGGAATCGCTTCCACCCAAGAGGGGCCATGGTTGTGTCAAAATCTCTGGCAATGTTTCTCCTTCTGCATTGGCTTGGACTGTCAATGCCTCTGTTAATTGGCGTGTGTATTTTGAAAATACCAATGAAACTTCAATCAATGGCATTGAATATTGCCGCAAAAAATTCACAATTTGTTCCTGTAAGAAGACCATTTTCTCAGTTTGATCTGCATCAGGTGTGGGTATCGGTATTCTCGGCAAATCATCTGTCATTAGATTCACCGTTGACTAAATTTGACCGCTGGCGCGTGCGGCATCAATTTGCTCTTGAGTCCAACCTCCAGCGAGTAGTTGCTCATTGGTAAAACTAGTCGATGTCAAAGGATGGTTGTGCCCACCTGTAACATATTCTGTAGCGGCACGTTCCAACTCACTTTGTCGGAGGTAACCATTGTCATCCGCATCATAATTACTTGCAAAAGAAAGGAATGTTGGAGCATCCTGAATATCGTGCATGCTGACGATTCTGGAAAATACACTGTCACTGAAGTCGAGAGGGACATTGACTTCAGGAGGGGGGAGACTCACGACTGGTTCGGCAATAGGTGGCGCCAGAGTATTCGGTCCAGGTGCCGTTTCAAAACCAGGTGGTGGCGCAGTGTTGACCGGGGGTGGTGCACTATCGAAGCCAGGTGGTGGGGCGATGTTTGTGGGGGGCGGGGCATTGGCAAAATCGAGGGGTGGGGGTGGGTTATCTCCGGCAATATCAACCGTTTCGGATTGTTCGAGTAGATTGATTTCATCATCGAATTGAGACTGCTTTTCTTTCCGATATAGAACCAACATCGAAACACCGAAGCAAAGGGAAGCAACCGCGATGATGTACAACACAAACAGGCCCTTTGATTGATCGATTTGTTGGGAAAGTGCTTCCCCATCACGAGCTGTGTGCGGTTTGATTTCTAGCGGCTCAATGGTGACCCAATCGATATCGATATGGCGATCACGCGCAACCAATTGATACCTGCGGATTTCGCTTTCTTCAACTTCGGTGGTGGGTAGTACAAGTGTCGTAGACCAGTTTGTCATGGAATCAATATTCACAATTGTTTCAACGTCTGAAACCTCAACCCATTGATCTGCCGTAATCTCTTCAAGCAGGATGAAAGTGATTTCTCCAGCCTGATCATTATTATTCGTTCCCTGAATCGATAAACTTGCATCCTCGCCGCCAATCGGAGATGGGTTGTTCCATGAAATTACAGTACTATTGCCACGGAGGTCGATATCAGGTCCGATACGAATCAATCTCCATTGTACGAGTGGAGTGTGTTCAGTGTTATTCTCTGCCAAATATGGATTACCCGCCTCATCTGAACCCGTAATCCAAACATCGACGATGTAACCGGGTAGTAACTCGATAGAACCACTATCTGTCAAATCCATGAGGCCTTCCCAACTCCAATCCGCTCCGATTGGTGCTCCTTGCTGGAAGGGCTGATTCCCTCGTGAAATCTCACTGGTCCCTGCACGGATTCTCCAATGAATTTCCGCGGGCCGATCCGTGTCAAAACCATGTTCATCAGAGACGTGGAGGCTGACTGGCAATTGATTGGTTTCACTCAACCGTACGTCACCAGCGGGACCAATAGAACGAATCTCAGGTGGTGTGCCATCTACAACCAGTTGAATCCGCGGTTGTTGTGGGGTTGTATCATCGGCCAAACCAGGGAGGTTTTCGAGACTTGCATACATGTCAAGCCCACCACTACGAACATTGGGCACAAGGATATCGAGGGTGAAATCGCCACCTTCCCGTGGGACAGCTGACCAAGATCTCTCCAAGTCCCCCACTACAATATCGAATGCGCCTTCCGGAGCAGGAGTCGAATCTTCACTGAACAGAATTCGGCCACCAATCCGCACAACCTGTCCAGCAGCAATCAATTCTGGAGATTCGCCAGGCCGGAACAGATTTCGCCCGGTAGCCAAATCGGTCGCCGTAAAGTGGCCTGGGACCATGTCAAATCGCAAATCGTTGTCTAGACTCCACTCATCGTAACCCAGTCCACCTGAATCCTCGTGGCAAGGTACATCGGTGTTCAAATCACAGGGCCAATCAATGACTTTGACAATCGGTACAAAGGTAGTGGCACCATTGGTGTCAAATTCCTCTGGGAACCACCAAGTCAACTGGAAGCGGATATCAAGGTAGAGGATACTGCTGTTGGTGGGTTCAGTCGATGATGAACTGTAAAGGTTGGATACCGCTACCGCTGTACTACCAGATTCAAGGTGCATTGTATGCCCTTCATCAGGTCGTGTGAAATTTGCCCAAATAGAGGCGCGTTCATCACTAAAATCCTCAACCAATGAAAGGTGGACTGATTGAATATCTTGCCAACCATTCCCATCACCGATTAACAATCTTGCAACATATTCAGTTCCGGGATGAAGAGGTGATTCACCATCATGGCCGAGAATTGTTGAATTGATGGTTTCGATGACGGGTGAAAATTCTTCTCGGATTGAATAGGTGACCAAATCAGCATCCCAGTCAGGGGTGATGGTCGAGCCGATGCCGCAGGGTGTCGGGACATCCGGACAGACAGGCCCTCCACCTCTAGCAAGCACGTTCTGCTGCTGGTCTACTCCACTCACATAGAACGAAACTTTTTCGCCATGCTGGTTTGAACTATCATCAATAATGCCATTGAATATATTGAGGCCGCCCGGCAAGTTCTCTGGAGAACGCAAGAGGGAGGTGCGATATTCATCAGCATCGGGGAGGAGATTGTAATTCAGGTCATCTTGGGCCTCTACCCAATAATGCAATGTAATCTCAGTAGGTGGATCCACAGAATCTTCTACAGTGACACTGATTGATTGTGTACCCGCATGTACTTCGATTCCATCGTCTGGTGTAGCACCCATGACCAATGGACTATTACCATCCAGAACGATTCTCATGGTGTTGAAATTTGGGTTTACGTAGTTTGAACCGTTTGGCAAGCCAACGGCTGATATCTGGAACAACATACCTCCTTGACTGGATTGGATTGGAGTCTCAAACACCATGTAATATTGGCCGTGTGCGGGGTTTGCCTCGATCATGAAAACCTGTGAACCATTGGGCATAGGTTGACCATCCTGCCCTAGATTCTGGCCTGCCAATTCAAGATTGAATTGGCCCGCTTGTGGAGACAGTGTCGTTCCTTCAAAGGCAATCGTTCCACTGAATGTTAGATTGGTACCGCCCCGCATCCAATCATAGGGTAACAATTGACGGCCAGATTCATCAACAGCGGTTAAATCAAGAAGTTGAATGTCATTCTCGACACGGAGATTCAAATTCTCGGACTCGTAATTATTGACAGCCAAACCGAGATCATCGATGACACTGATGTTGACTTCTGTTGAGGACTCATCATCCCAATTCCATTCTGAGCGAATCGGCATCCGTATGCTGACAATGTCGGCAGCGTTGGTCACCGAAGTACAATTCCCAGCATCAAAGTGTACAATCCCATCGATATCAATTTCCTCTGCGCAGGAGTCACCCGCTTGCCAACGCAGTACTGGATCAGCCCCATGGCTAGACTGGAGTGTCAAATCGACCTGTTGGAGATTGGTGGCGTCGTCCCCTATTGCAATCTGTGTGACAAGAATTCGATCCACCCCATCTGGGACCAACATCCCTCCGTCGATTGAAGCGTCAATCACACGTGTCCGGAATCGATATGTGATATCCAAATCGGATAGACGGACGCGACCGGGGCTGGCTGCCCTAATGGTGAAAGTAATGTTGACTGTACCTTCCCCATTTTGTGGGATTTCATCATTCAGTGCATCGACCATAGATTGACCACTGACCATTATCGGATCTTGTAGACCACCTGAACCCGTATATTCGTCCGTTCCGTCATCACCGACGTCAATCCGCACCGCACTTGGATATCCTTCCTCATAATGTAGAGTGAGTTCATCCATCGATGGCGTTACAGAAGAGGAACTTGTGTTAAGGGCGATTTTGTAGATGAGCTTGTTTCCAACGCTTGTCCCCCAATCAATCTCAACGTTGTTTTCAGCAAACACCCAATTCTGTCCTTCATCATTTGAAACCATCACTGCAGCAGCGGTACCCGTGGGTTCAGTAGCGGTCCAAGTAGCACGCATCCTACCCACTTGAGTTCCCGTAGACAATATCGGGGACTCCCATTCTCCTGCTGTTTCATATTCGGATGCGTAATCAACTGACACCCACCAGGAAACTGCAGTAGTGCCTACCAACTGGACTTTCCACTTCAACTCAGTTCCTGGGTAATCAAAATGAACCGTTTCATTGTTCGTGACCGAAACCCAATGAGTTCCACCGTCTGCACTAATCCAATATTCGACTCGATCACCTGCAGCACTGGTTGTCCAAGAGACTTCCATATTCGCTGCAACCACGTCATCATCGACTTCAAACGATTCACTGACCCAAGTGGATGTGCCAGGTTGAGCTGTAATCAGATAGGATATTCCACTTCCAAATTCACGGTAACGTTGTCCTTGGGTCCAAGAATAGTGATCCAGTGTATTCAACCTCTGTCCATCATAATGAAGCCCGTATCCATTTGCAGAAATCGATGTTGATCCTGTTTGCTTGGTCAAAACACTACCAGGAGTACCGGTGATTGCAAAGCACTCAAGGTTGTCAGAATTCCATGTTTGATAGGTTCTGAACCAAAACAAATCGCCATGGACAGACATCCCCCTCACCTGTCCACTCGACATGAAATATGTGTAGAAATCTGTACTGTTTCGCTCAAACCCACCATTGCCATCAAATTCGTATTGAATGACTGACTTACGAACTCCGTGATTGACCCAGATACTATCTCGTGTGCGATCGTATGAAATCGCGGTGTAGTCGCCATATCCTCCACTACTGACATCGTATGATGATATGCATTTCCAAGCGAGTGGATGGCGAATATCCCACTCCACAATGCGGTGATATTGAACGGAATTCTGACCACGATAAGCTGAGAGGATCCCAAACGCCCTCTCATCATCGGTAACAGCCCAGTCCCGCCACCCGTAGGTTTGCCACGAACTGGACAGAGATGGGATGGAACAAGTTCCGATGTCCAAATCAGGCCTTAGCGCCTGATTGTTCGGACCTGTTGTCATTTGCGTCCCGTTGTTTGTGTACAACACTTTGACCGTGTTCTTGAGAGTGTTTGAATCCCATGTGGATGCAAAAATCATGTCTCTGTAAACAAACGCTGCACCATTGTAGGTCGCCATTGTCCCTGAGGGCAATGATAGTTGCGAACTAAATCGTGTCTCGCTGACATTGGTGGTATGGGGTTGGCGGATGGAATATGTCGAATTGTCATACCAGGCATTGGAAGACGCTGGTTCAGATTCCATGTCATGGGATTCGAACCAATTGTTCTCATCTTTCATCGACAAAGTGACCGATTCACCGCGAGTGTCAATGGCGATCGGAGTACCTTCAGACCAGTCGCTTCGAGATGTATCTGTGATGCTATTCCATCCTGTTGCTGATGCTCCTGAAATGGTCACTTCCGCCCCTGTAACTTCTGCACCTCGAGGGATTGAGACCTGGATATTCCGAGCAGGAGTACCAGATTGATACAGGGCAATCGCTTCAGAAGAACCATCTGCAAATGTGTAGAGATGACGAACGCCACCGCTTGTAGATTCAACCTCATCAAAGGTCAATGTGGATTCGGTGGGGTGTTGCACTGCGGCTGCAAAAAGGGATAGCAGGAACAAGCTTAGCAAAAGGATACTCTTCACAATTGGTTGCTTTTCAGTCTGCATCACGCCCCCCCCACAAGATTCCACAGGAGGTGTGACGTATCAAACTCTTGTTGTCGGGTCAGGCCCCTACGGGGCCGTGACCCGGAATAATCAACTGGTTGTTCGATCATCGTAACGAATGGGTGAACCACCATTTCCTCGGATACCGTCGACCATGTCGTCATCAATCTCAAACCAGTCATTTAACCAATCACCATCAGTATCGTAATTGGTTGGATCGGTTCCATCTGCGATATTGTCGCCATCGATGTCTAGAACCCACCAACCCCAGACAAATTCGCCTTGGCCAATATTCGGGAAACGATCGAATGAACCCCATCTGCGTTCCCACTCATCCGTCCAATCGCCACGACAAATTGTGACGTCATCTGTTTGGTCGAGAAGCATGTAATCCACATCATTATCGAATACGACGTGTGCATAAAGGTCGTCTGTCATATTGATTCGATACATTCGGAAATAATTTGCATAGATATCATTCGGAGTATCAGTTTGCAGTAAATACCCACGCAATTGCCACCATTCAGTAATCTGTTCACCTTCATACAATAGCGGCGAACCGCGTACTTGATTGGCACTGGTTAATGTTGTATTCCCGAAGAATTCTTGGAAGTTATTGTAGGGGATGTAGATGCAAGTTGGTCCTGAGCAATCCCAGCCACCATCGTTGTCGGGATCCTCAGACGCATCCGTTGGATCACGTGGGTCAAATGTAGCCCAAGTCCAATCCATGTTGGGCCTTGCCAAGTTCATCCCCGTCACGTTCAATGGTTTCTTTGTCGACCCGAAATCTTCCCAAACAACCTTGATGTGCATGAATGAAGACCAATTGTCATTCGATTCGTTCCAACCTCTGTCGTGTTCCCACCAATCTGGAAGCATGTCACCATCGGTATCGGTATCGATTGGATTGGTTCCATACTTGTAGACTTCACGGCCATCAGTAAGTGCCCATGAAAAGTCATAGTCGGTTGTGGCACCATTCGATTCTTCCCGAACCTTCTGGATAGCGTCACCATCCGTATCATTGGAAATCGGGAGGGTTCCTAAATTCCATTCTTGCAAGTTGGTGAAATATAGAGGACTGTTGCCAGGGGAAATCTGTTGGCTAGAATCGTAAGGAGTGAATGTTCTTGATTCCCACGAACCCTGCTCGGCAGGTATATCGCCGGAATTACCATTCCAAGTGCGATCAAACCAACCATCTGCGTCCGGGTCATAATCAACATCGAGTGGGTTCACTGGGTTCAAACTCCATCTCCAACTGTCCATTGGTAGAGTTTCGGAATAACGAGAATAGCAGAACTCCCATCCATCTGGCATCGTGTCGCCATCTGAATCTGGGTGGGTTGGATCAGATATGCCCAAGAGACTGAGATTCCAATTGTCTGAATATGCCTCATTGATTCGAATCATTCGTTCACTGCTCATGACATCCTTTGCCACAAACAGGTCGTATAGAACACCGCGAGCAGCAAATTCGGATAGGCCCTGCTCTTCTTGTTGTGCAGTCATAGCATCCAAGCCATAGCTGACCAATCCAAATTCAACCGGGACTGTGAATCTTTGATCAAAACGCCCATAAATTCGTGCTTGATATTCTGCAAGATTATCATAGGATTCATTCTCATCAATCTCCCCATCACCATTGCAATCCCACGAATCATTATCAGAATCGAAGTCCACGTCGGCCGCAGTAAGTGGGTTCATCTCCCAATGATTCCCCTCTAAATTCCATTCAGTAAACCAATACTCGTAGCCATCAATCATTTGATCACTGTCAGAATCATTGTTGGTCGGATCTGTGATTCCGATGATTGTTGACAGAAGTGGAGGCGGTGGGATGGCAGGGTTACTTCGCCAATCAAGATACTGCTGAGAAGCGATCATGGCCCGATTTCCTTTTGCGAATAGCATTGAATTAATCCGCTGCAAAAATGCATTCTCATTCTGCGCAATAGCCTCCTCCCACATCTGCGGAGCATCTGGCGGTGAGAGACCTCCATTGGTTGGATTTTGCACGGTGAGGTTGAGTTCTTGTAAATCGGTCAGTGCATCGCGATCTGCATCATAATGCCCATCACCAGCAACCAACGGATTCAGAGTCCAAACCAAATCGCTTTGATTCCATTGCGTGAAAAGAAGTTCAATGCCGTCATACATCCCGTCACCATCTGTATCAGGGTTGTTTGGGTCACATGTCCAACCACTCAGAGCGATTTGTTCAGGACTGATGAAGGCGCCAAATGGTGTCATTGAACCCGCTTCATTCCACACTTGGATTGCTGCGATATCACCTACGCCGAAAACGTAGTATTGAGGACTCGACTGGTCGGGGTCAGTTTCGGTATAATTTGAGTCGATTGAGTTGTATTCTTCCCAATTCGTCATCCCATCCCCATCTGGATCCCCAAGAGAATCAAGTTCCATGACAGGATTGAGAGTCCAGCCCTCATTGAAAACATCCCAACGTGCATGGTACACTTCCCAACCATCGGGCATACCGTCCTGATCCGTATCCCGACTCAGTGGGTCACTAGTCCCTTGATCAGCAGGGGGTGCAAGCGGTTGATCGGCAATCACCTCTTGTGTGGCAAAGAATCCGAATGCCTCAGTAGCTGAACCATTCCAAGAGTCGTTGTAAAGAGCAGTGCTGAAAGGCAAAGCGTTTCCATCTTGATCAACATCACCAATCATAATCATCGATGAAATGTAATACTCCATCCAGTTGGTGAACATTTCATCTTGCTGAAGAACCCCATCGTGGTTTGCATCATACCCATCACCATCGGGATTGTTTCCTGCATCTGAACCATTCAGTGGGTTCAGGCCCTCTTGTGCCGAGGACCATGAACAGGTGTATCTCGCTTCCCATCCGTCAGGGAGGCCATCACCATCAGAATCGACAAGGTTCGGATCGGTATCGACCCAGCCAGCAGCTCCATCTGCGGTTTCGTTGTGAGTGTATAGGCCCTGTTCTAGAACAAATAATCTGATTTGTTGCCACTGATATTCACAGAGATTTGTCAGCCCATCACCATCTGCATCCTCATTGGCATCAGTTGGGTCCGTCGGGTCAAGCGACCAGTCATTACCACCATGGAATGTTTGTCCAATCCAGCGACGGTATTCGATTTCCCAACCGTCGGGCATTCCATCTTGGTCGGTATCAACATTGGTTGGATCGATGGAACGGTCGGTTCCACCACCTGCTCCAGAATCAGACCATCCAGTGATGTAGGTTGTTCTTGCGGCTTCACCAGTGGATTCGTCACAAGTATACTCTCCATTCAGATAATGACAAGTGAAATTCGTGCGGTCAAGGAAAAAGCCCCAATACTCTTCACCATCATACAGACCATCTCCATCTGTATC
>NTJU01000023.1 GCA_002457195.1 Marine Group II euryarchaeote MED-G33
GCGATTCCAGAGATAAAGCAGCAGCCAAGAAAACTCTTGATGACATGGCGTTCATTTTTGATGTCCAAGAAACTCCGATTACTCTGATGCCAAATGGAATTCTAGTGATTGGCCCACCCAAGCGTTCGTGATGGAGGGATAACATGTCCGAAGGAATCAAAGAAGTTGAATCAAAGGTGGCTCCACCAACCATTCAGTGTCCGAGTTGCGACAGTATGTTACCTCACAAATTGGGTGAAGTAACTTGTAGTGTATGCAAAGCAGTATCTCGAATAGATCACAAACCCACTCGTGATAGTTGGGTGGACGAAAAGGTCAGTTGTCCTGACTGTCCAAAGATTCTGCGTGTGGGTGTTGATGAGAGGCCTTGTGCCCTACGGTGCTCCTCCTGCTCGTCTGTGTTCAAGGTTGTACCAAAAGTGGTCAAAGTGGAGGTCTCTTGCCCTTCTTGCGAACGACAACTTCGAATTCGCCCCCGTCCAGGGAAACGTCGTATCAATTGCCCGGCTTGTTCAGAGTCCTTCCATGTCACTTTCTGATTGGAATCCGGGAAAGAATTGAAGCCGGTGATAGGTTTCGCTTTGGATATGAAGACAACCTTCCGGTTGATGGGCATTGCCGATTGGGTGACCTTGGGCAATGGTATACTGGGGACTCTGTCAATTTTGTTCCTTATTCTCGCCTTCGATGGATTCGCTTCGACAGATGATAGCCATCTCTCTGAAATTTACATCTGGCTGGCCATGTTGTTTATTCTACTTTCAGTCATTGGCGATGCCATCGATGGACCGATTGCTCGCCGATATTCCAAGCGCAGATATTTGGGCAGTTATCTTGACTTGATGTCAGATTCCCTTTCTTTCGGAGTCGCCCCCGCCCTCCTCGTATTCGGAATGTTCAGCAGATGGGGCGAAGCCGCTCCATTTTGGACGATTCCGCTCGCCCTCGCATGCTGTTGGATCATCGTTTGTACAATGTTGCGTTTGGCTCGATTTCAACATGAGGCCGACAACGAATATCCATGGTTCCACGGTCTTGCCAGTCCCGGAAATGCTCTCATTCTCGTTGCACTATCAGGCCTTGTCTGGGTCCAACCCGAAGCATTGGGGCCCGATTTGATTGAGTGGAGATATGGAGATGGCGATCATCCAGCTTTAGATTGGCTTCTTCTTCCCGGGTGCCTAATTTCAGGAAGCCTGATGATTTCAGATCGGCGTTTACCGAAGTATAAGAGTGGTTGGAAAATGATGATGATGTATTCATTGATGCTGCTATTACTCATCGCGAGTACCATCCAAATTATGGGTTTTTCAACAGGAACAGGCTCACTCGTTTCATTTTCATTGTTTTTGATTTCTCTTGTCATTATCACATTCCATGTCTTGATGGGCCCAACTATTTGTGAGGAAATATGGGGTCCAATTCAAGATCAACCAAGTGAATAATTTCGGAACGCATCGCAAGGTCGGATAATCCGCCTCTGAGGTTTGTTCAAACCTATGTCGGTTAAGTATCAGAAGAATTCGAATACGCAACGGGGATGGGACCCTTGAGTGTCAGCAGGGATAACTTAGCAGAATTAAGAGCACGCCATACAACCGGAACATCCGGTTCGTCTGAAATTCATACACCATCACTCGATGATGTCCAGTCCCTCGATAATCGACTCAATGATGAGCGAAGAATGCGAACGTCCCTGAAGAGGGAACGGCGCCTCCGATTGCAAGAACAGGCTGAACGCCTTTCAGGGATGAAAGGTGCACTAGCAAAAACAGCAGGAATGCAGACAGAAAGCGCCCTCTCTGAAATTGAGGCTGAGCTTCGCTCAGAAATGGAAGATGAACTCGAACGTCTTGAAAGAGATACACTTGAGCGGGAAGAATCCACTCTGAGAGATGAAATGAAATTACGTCTAACTCGCGAGGAAGAATCGATACGATCTCGATTGGAACTAGAATCCACCCGTCGTTTGGAAGCCCGAAGGGAACAACTTCGAACTCAATTAAAAGATGAAATGGACTCAGAATTCGAACGCCGACGTGCATTCCTTGAGGAACGTCTTGAGATTGAAACCGGTCAAGAGATGCAACGCCAAATCCGTGGTATTGAGGAGCAACTGAAAGGTGAAATGGCCAATCGTCTAGACGAAGAAGAAGGTGCACAAGCTCGTCGGATTGAAGACGCTCAACAAGCACGTTTGGCAGAGCGTGAAATTCAACTTCGAGATGGCATTCGCCGTCGTTTAGAACAACAACTTCGTCAACGACTTCGTGAGCGTGAAGCACGCTTGCGTGCTGAGTACGAAAGACGCGCTCATCGCCTTGAAGAGCAAATCGCTCAAGAACTAGCTACAGAACTTGAAACCCGCCTTACACAAGAAACAGAACGCCTTGAGGGTCGAATGCAAGAAGATCTAGAACTTGCAGTTGCAAGACGACGCGAAGAACTCCAGGCCTCGATTCTGAAAAGTCTTGATTCTGAGTATGGTGACCGGTTGGCTCTTCGAAAGCAACGCCTGAAGGAGAGATTCGATGTATCATTCTCGCATGCGATTGATGAAATCGATCGAGCATTACATCTTGAACTCGAGGATACAGTGAGTGAAAAGATTGATTCTGAATTTAATCAATACAAATTAGATAGAGAAGCCGAAATTACTCAGCATTTGAGTCAATTCAGGCATGATCGAGAACTTGACTTGCGTGAACAACTCGATAATCAATATGACGATAAGAAGACGAATTGGGTTTCTCAAATAGAATCAGAATATAGTGCACGCCAACAAGCATCTGAGCGCCAAATTATGGCAGAGATTGACTCCAGGATTAGAAATGAAAGGATCGCTCAAGAAACAAATCTTGACTTAATCAAACAGGAGACAAGCCTCGACCTTGAAGTGGAGATGGAAGCCGAATTGGCTGCCTTCCGTGCGCAAAAGGAACAAGAGGTTGCAGAACAGCTTGAGCGACAAGTTGCCAAGCGCGAAGAAATCATGCGCAACAAAGCTCTCATTGAAGTTAGGAGAAAGGAAAGTGCTATTCGGGCTGAGATTGAAGCCCAACTTGCAATTAAGCGCGCCGAAATCCGAGATCGCTTGAATCAATTGGAATCCCGCGCTGAAGAATTCCGTGTGGCCGCAGAAGAAAAACTCCGAGTCGAACTTGAGAAAGGGCTCATCACCGAAGAAGATCTCGAATCAGAAGCTGAACTCAAACGTGCAGAAGAAGCAGCGGAACTTGAAGGAAAGGACGGTAGATTAGACCGACGTCAGGCTTGGATGGACGCTTTGTCGAGTGCCAAAGGACAGATGCCGGGAACAGCAGCCGGTACAGCACCCGCTTTGGGACAATCTCGTGGTGGATTGGGTAGTCTGGCCCGACCAGGTGGTCTAGGATCAGCAGCAAAACCAGCAGATGAAGAACCTCGAACATTGGCAGCTCCAGTTCGATCTCCAGTTCAGCGAATAGGTGGATTGGGTGCCGGTACTCTTGGAGCAGCGCCTAAACCAACTACAGGCGGTTTGGGTGCATTGCAACCTGTTCGTCAGCCGATTAAAGCCCCTACATTGGAACCAGAAGCAACCTCCGACATAGAACAGATGTCTGAGGAAGAATTTGATTTGGAACCAGAAGTTCCTGTTGAAGAGAAGACTTCACTGACTCGAACCATTCTGAACGCAATCTCTGAAGAGGTAGAGTTGGATGCAGCAGATTCTACTCCAATTTCAGACGAAACGCCTGACTTCTCAGAGGTCGTCAAAACCTCCCGGGGCCCGCCAGGTGGGGGGCGCCTGATACGTGAAGGAGCACCTGCGAAACCGGCTTCTGGTCCACCAACTAGAGGTCCGCCGGGTTTGGCTAAGGCACGGATTGAAGAAACCAAACAAGATACTCTAGCACCGATTCAAAGACCGGTTCTTCAACCGGCAGTTCGTAGTGTGCTAACTCCAGTTAGTGCCTCGGTAGATCGAGAATCAACTGACGAGGAACGAACGGTTCTCAAACCCGTTACAAGGGCAGTACTGAAGCCAATTAGTACTGAAACTTCGGAAGAAGAAGAGTGATTTGAGCGCACCCCGTAGGGGTGCGATTCATTCCAGAATCAACCATGCGCTCGATTCAAAGGGGGATGTGCATTCGTCCACACATGCGCGCGCGAGCATTTACGATATTCGTGATACTTCTCGGTGCTCTCGTAATGCCATTGGTTCCTACCAGTTCGGCTACAATTGAAGATCTCGGTTCAGCAGGAACTGTAGCGGAGTTAGATCGCTCAGCCATTGGATGGTGGACTCTTGAGAACGGAAATATTCTCATTGCAACTGTGGATGGTTACGTTACGGCATATTCAGTTCAGGCCAATGGAAGTTATGCAGAAGTCTGGAGTGAATTTACCAATGCAACATTGTATTCTGCAGATTACAATGAGGATGAAAAATTGTTGGCAGTTGGCACCTCCACTGGTGCTTGTATCATTTCAATCGAATATATGGAGGAACTCTACAGGTTCAGTGTTGGCCAAGCTGTAGACGCATTGGCATGGGACTCAGACGGTGATTTGTGGGTCACCATGCGGACATCAAAACATGCTATTGAATGGGATGGGCAAGCCAACACACCTTCTGGCGTATCCACAAGCAGCCACACCAATGGAATCACAAGTATTGCCACACTTGATGATGGGAAAATCCTCACATCTGGAAGGGATAAACAAATTCGAATACATGACGAAAATGGGTCACTGCTTCAGGTGTTGGTGGATTCATCGTTCCCTTTATTGAAATTATTTGCCAGTGATGATGGATCGTTATTATTCAGTTTAACTGACAATTGCAGGTTGGATATACACAACACTACAAGTTGGGTACGTCAGCAATCTATGTCTCTCTGCTCCATTGGCCAAGGCCGTTCTCTGCAAGAACTCGGTGATCGCTTGATGATTGGTATGTCAAATGGCAAGGTGTTCTCAATCGATCTTAGTACCCTCATCAAGGAACAAGAATTCTCGATACAAGGAGAAATTGTTGGATTCCGCACCGCCACGGGAGAAGGTGTATTCATTCTCTCATCATTCAGCTCTAATTCAGAGATTCATCTCCTCGATGCTGATGGTGATGAAGACGGTGTCGTCGACGGTCTCGATGTATTCCCTGAAGATCCAACTGAATGGGTTGATTCAGATGGTGACGGTGTGGGTGACAATGCGGATGAGTTCCCTCAAGATGCTTCAGAGATATCCGATTCAGACGGTGATTCTGTTGGTGATAACCAAGACGCCTTCCCAGACAACCCCTCTCAACAAACAGATTCAGATGGTGATGGCTATGGCGACTATGAATATGGCCAAGATGGTGACAAATTCCCTGATGATCCCTCACAGTGGTTAGACACGGATGGCGATGGGTATGGTGACAATCAGGAACTAGGTGCCACAAATCCAGATGCTTGCGTAACTCAATCAGGCAGTTCAACCCTAGATCGACTTGGTTGCCAAGATACCGATGGTGATGGTTGGTCCGACCCAGGGATGGGTGAAGAGGCCCACCCTATTGGAAATGCAGATTCTTTCCACATGGAGGACAGCCAATGGCGCGATTCGGATGGCGATGGGTATGGAGATAATTTGAGTGGATTCCGTGGAGATGCCTGCCCTACACTCGCAGGGACCAGTACAAGAGCGAACATGTACGATCCTGGAGCCAACGCTTACACCTCAATCAATCGTTATGGTTGCGTCGATGAGGATAGTGACGGTTACGATGACAATACTGAATCAGCCTTTGGGGATTGTACGATGGTCGGTAACCGAACTGAATGGCTCGACCAAGATCGAGATTGTGCAGGAAGCAATGGTGACTACAATGACACCGATCCAGAGATTCAAACGCTAGAGGACCATTGTGCCAAACATACCGATGATTTCCAAGCATGTAGTGCATTAGATGACACCCTCGACTCAGGAAATATCACATTTATTGATGATGAAAAGAGCGTTGATATGATGGAATCCATCAAGGAATTCGCAGTAATTGCAGGCTATATTGTTGGCGTGATGGCAGTTGCTATGTTGGTGATTGTCGGGACCTTACGAATCGTTGGAAAAGTTCGACAAAAGGGCAAACCTGACGCACAATATACACATCAAGATGCAACCAAAGAGTTGGATGCCTGGGAAAGTGGTGACACCTTCGAAACTCGAGGGGGAATTGACGAACAGAAGGCATGGGGGGATGACCACATTGACGACGAGGTCAGTTCAGCCGCAGATTTGGATGAAGGTATGTTCGCAGATGATGATGAAACATCAGAACCTACTCCTACTGATCCAGATTATTCCACTGAAGTTGAAGATACACCCTCCGAAGAAAAGCCAGTTGTTGAAGAAATTCAAATCGAAGCAGAGTCTACTTCTGAGCAAGGGCCTGAACCGGTGGCAGATCAACCTCCTGCAGAAGCCCCACCACTACCGGCTGGTGGATTGCCTGAGGGTTGGACGACTGAGCAGTGGCGTTGGTATGGTCATCAATGGCTAGAACAACACGGTGAGAATTAATTTCAGTGAAATGTCACTGGAAGATTAATCCTTAGAGATGCATAATCTTCTCCAGAATATGCAGCACCCGTTTCTTTCAACGCTGTAGAAATAAGCCACAATAGTCCATTCCAATCAGAAGATTGGGCATGTAATTCTATTTTATTCGCGGCTGCCAAATCAAGAAGAATTCTCGCATTGCTTCCACCGTCCATCAACCCTAGAAAAAGGGTAGTGGCATTGACTGAATAAGCTGGCGCCTGACCCTTCAATCTAACCACCATACGGGGAATGACCAAGACGCTCAACTAGAGCTTCAACATCTGTTTGTCCGATGTCTCGAAGGCGGCTTCGAAGTTTATCGGCTTCAGCCCGCAATTGAGCCATTCGGTATTCTTGCAGTACTAGGATCAATAGTTCATCCACACTCTTGTGGTTGCCCATTGCTCGCATTGAATTCAGTTGTCGCCTAACATCAAACGAGACGCTGATAGAAGTCATATTCGGAGAACCCATGTTATCACTGGCACGAAGACTTGCCCGAAGCAACTTGAGCGTGTCGGTCGTTTGTGAGTCTATTCACCGTTTTGTATTTGATATTGGCGAAGTCGGTTGGGTTCGTTAATTCCAAATTTGTGCCGGATTTTCAAAACACGACGGTGAACTTCCTTTGCAAGAGTCCAGTATGCCAGACTCCCCTTGTTTGATTTTGAACTATTGGGTTTCTTGAGAAGCGTAATCGGAGCCCCATCCATTGCGGCTGCAGCAATATCGATATTTCTTGGGATCACTGTTTTGAAAACTTGAGTTGGGAAATGTCGTCGCACCTCATCTTCAACTAAGCTACACAATTTGCTCTTTTGATACATTGTCAATGCCATTCCGAATAACTTGAGATTTGGATTAATTCTTCGTTGAACAAGTTTGATTGAATTCATCAACTGACTCATACCCTCGAGTGCGTAGTATTCGGTTTGTACAGGAATCAAGACCCAATTCGCCGCGGCCAATGCATTGATCGTTAGTAACCCGAGACTGGGGGGGGTGTCGATAATGATGTAATCAAATTCATCAAATGCAGGACTCAAACCTTCTTTCAATCTAGTTTCTCGACCAATTCTGGTTGCCAATTCAATCTCGGCACCCGATAATTGGATATTGCTGGGAAGTAGCCATAGGTTCTTGACACCCATTGTCCGAGGCGTTTTCTTATCCGGATTATTCTGCCTCCAAGCTTCATGCATGTAATCGGTAATGATATCGGGTCCAATGAGGTAATTCTCGAGAATTGGCAATTCTTCACCAAGATCATTCATGATTAAGTCATACACAGTTCGTTCTAACTTGCTCTTATCGATTCCAAATGATGTGGAGGCGTTTCCTTGGGGGTCCAAATCAACCAACAGCACCTTTGCTGGGGGAAACCCATCCTTTTCGTTCCCCTTGGCAAGAGCAGTAGCAATATTCACTGCCGTTGTGGTCTTTGCACAACCTCCCTTCTGGTTAGTGACTGCAATGACCATCTTGTATGGGTTCATGTCAACAACCTCCGGTAGAACACAACGCCCTCACACGAGCCCCTCTTTGAAACACTCGCCCAATTGGGCGCCGAGTAATGCATTCTAGGCGATTACTGAATCACCGGAACTGGAACCTCTGAGAGGATTTTCCGCATGATATGCATTCCAGTAATACCACGAATCTTCGCTTCTGGTTTGAGTACGATACGGTGGCTGCAAACTTGTAGTGCTACGCGCTTGATGTCATCGGGAATCACATAGTCGCGACCATCGATGGCTGCGGAAGCACGCCCAGTCTTGAAAAGCGACTGACTTGCACGAGGTGATGCACCTGTGATACACCTGTGATCTTCTCGAGATCGCTGAACAACTTCGACAATGTAAGACAAAATAGCCGGATCAACGTGAACTGTTTCAAGGGCCTTTTGCATGGCTACGACCTTCTTTGGAGATGTAATCTGTTCTACATCGTGACCATCCTTTCCACGCAACTTACGTCGTGCAAGAATTGCCTTTTCTTCCGCTCTGTCAGGGTAACCCATTGACATCTTCATCAAAAATCGGTCCATTTGCGCTTCAGGTAGCGGATAGGTTCCTTCCTGTTCGATAGGGTTCTGAGTTGCGAGTGTTACGAATGGTGCAGGCAACTTGTGAGTAATTCCCTCAATGGTCACTTGTTTTTCTTCCATTGCTTCAAGAAGTGCTGCTTGTGTCTTTGGAGGGGCTCTGTTAATCTCGTCAGCGAGTAGGATGTTGGTGAACAATGGCCCTGGTCGCAACTTGAATTCGCCCACTTGCTGGTCATACATGTATGTCCCCATGATGTCCGATGGGAGCAAATCAGGTGTGAATTGGACACGCTTGAACTTGCAGCCAAGCGCTTTTGCGAAGGTATTTGCAAGCAATGTTTTTGCAAGACCTGGGAAATCTTCCAGAAGCATGTTTCCGTTTGAGAGAATACCGACGCTAACGCGAAGCAAATTTTCCTCTTTCCCAATGATTACTTTTGCAACTTCAGCCATTAGAGTATGCGAAATCTGACTCACTGTGGAAATCAAATCCTTTGTGCGCCCCGTACCGGCTTGAGCCATTCCTGCTGACATGGTATTCCCTCGGGTGTTAACCCAACTCAGGACCATCCGAATTCGTACTTCAACGTTGGGGGTCGCAGGGTCATAGAATCATCATTGAATCACACTCTGATATTTTGCATCAGAATGGGGTACTGGGTTCGATTATCTTCCCCAAAAATGGTTATCAGCACGGTGTAATGTCGTGAGTTCGTCGAGAATCTCTTTTTCCGCTGAAGTCAACTCCAGTTTCCGAAGTCGACTCGCATGACTTGCTGGAACGTCTACCAGAAGAATATCTTCTTCATCGATTCCCCTGCCGACCGTGGCACCTTGGATTGCAACTGCAACCTCGTCTCCTTGTTTTGCCTCTTTGTGGGAACTGTCGCCGATTCGAATCGATTTGACTTGACCCACCTTTGTACCATCTAGAGTGAGAAGTCTCTGTCCAATGTGCAGTTGTCCGCCCAATATTCTGACACCCACAACTGCAGGTCCCGATCGTCGGAAAATATGGTCTGCAAGAATTTTGATTTTACCAGGGTAGACAATTTTCTCGCGCTTTTCTTCTTCCAGCTCGATTTTTCGTTCCACGGTCCAAGTTTCAAACTGTTCCAGAATATGATAAATAATATCCGAACCGATGTGTAATACATCACAATCATCCTTTTCCAATTCCTCGGCAGTTTCTGCTTGTGTGCTTGTGCTAAATGCAAGAATTACACGATGAAGTGGATCTGTAGCGTTTTCCGCACTTCGTAAATCACGTTTATTGACAGGTCCAATTCCAGCATTTCGGATCGGGATTGGGTTCTCAAGATTTCGCAGTTCAAATGCAAGTGCTTCTAGGCCACCAAGAGTATCAGCTTTGATGACAATCCCTTCTTCTTCCAATTCAATGGAAATTTCAGATTCTTCATCAGCGGCATCGATCGCGATTTGGCGCTGGGATTTGTTCCCGGAAAGAACTCGCAGCGTTGTTCCAGCGAGTACCCCATCTAAATCAGGGGCTGCTAGTTTCAATCCCGCTGCCGCCTGAACGGTGTCGATTGAATCCCATCGATCGCCGGCATCTCGCATTTCAGACATACCACGTGGGCGAAACAAACCTCTGACTTTGGTAATCTTAGAACCTTGATCTGTGGCAATGACAATTTCATCGCCCTTCGATACTTGGCCACGATAGAGAATCACATCCAGTGTTTTACCCAATCCTCGCTCTTCTTTCATCTCGAGGACTGTCCCCTCCGTCGCTCCCTCAACATCAGAGAGTTGCTCATCTAGGAATTTCTCAGCCAAACCAATTGTGATTGCAAGTAAATCTTGCATACCTTCGCCTTCTTTAGCGGAACAAGGTACCATGGCAATATTTTGAGTGAAGTCTGAAATTTTGTCATACATTTCAAGATTGAATCCTTGTTCTCCAAATTGGCCAACAAGGTCCCAATATTTCTGTTCAAACAAACCCTTGGCGTGAGCATCTTGATCTTTCATTGATTCAGCTGCGGAGCGCCCTTCAAGGCTATGCCACCCGTGGATTCTGTCAACTTTATTCGCACAAACAATGAACGGTGTCTTTGCATTCTTCAAGATTCGAATGGATTCAAGTGTTTGCGGTTGACACCCTTCCATCAAATCAATGACAAGGATTGCGATATCTGCTAGAGATCCACCTCTGGTTCTGAGTGTTGAAAACGAATGGTGCCCTGGTGTATCGATAAAGAGGAGCCCGGGTGACAAAAATTCCCTTCCGCCCATGAGGGGGCTGCACAATTCATTGAGTAACTTGGCTGGGACTTCTGTGGCACCTATGTGCTGTGTAATTCCGCCAGCTTCTCGCGCCATCACACTTGATTGTCGATTCCGACCCAAACTTCGGATGTAATCCAAGACTGATGTCTTGCCATGATCAACGTGACCTAAGACGGCTACAATGGGTTGTCGACGGCCATTCCCAGCCATTTTCTCACCTCATTATTCAATTGAAAATTTGATTTCTCAATTGACTTATCACTCGTAAACCCAAGTCTCACAAATTGGTTCCCATTCATTCAATCCTTCAGGGAACCAGAGTCCAAGTTCGAAGGCAGCAGTTTCTTCACCATCACTACCATGAATCAAATTGTATCCAATGTCCATCCCAAAGTCACCGCGAATGGTTCCCATTGCAGCCTCACGACCGTTTGTTGCACCGATAATATTGCGGCATACAGAAATTGCATCGACACCCATCCAAGCCATAGCGACAACAGGTCCGGACGTAACAAATTCTACCAAGCCAGGGTAGAAGGGCCGATCTTTGTGAACTGCATAGTGGGTTTCAACAATTTCAAGACTCGGTACAATTGATTTCAGGCCTACCAAACGAAGTCCCTTTCGCTCAAACCTACCAATTATTTCTCCAACCAATCCACGTTGTACGCCATCAGGTTTCACCATTACATATGTCGTCTGCATATTTGACACCGAATCGGGCGACTCGCCTCCCCTATTTCAGGACGCCGCCGCATCATCGGTGGCAATCACAAATGGAAAGAGGGGTGGAACTTACTGAATTCCGCCCTTGACATAGCGCCTGGTCCATTTGACCTTGCGTGGATTACGACCCATCTTCATATTCTTACGGGCCTTTGAATCCTTGAACCAAAGAACAGTCCCGTCTCGCTTGACATACATCACACCGGTACCGGGTTCTATTTCTTCACCTGAGAAATTGCAAATTCGACGTTCTACCATCATTTCACCTCAGCGAACATTTAGTTTTCTAGCTTCACGGCCAGTATCGCGCAACATCAGGATATCACCGATTCTAATCGGCCCAACGACATTGCGAGTGATGATTCGTCCTACGTCCCGGGGATTGGGTGCGTCATTCACACGAACCTTGACCTGGGTTGCTTCCCCAGTCATTCCAGTCCGTCCGACAACTTCGACAACCTCAGCGGGCCAACCTTCTTGAGTCATATCTGATTCCTCCTAAGGTAATTCCAATTCAGTTCAGTGCATCAGTGTGGCCTTTGACCCCATTGAATGCATCTTCGGCGCCTTTGGCGACTTCCATCAATGCGATCGCCGCAGTTTTACCACCACTGGTCATTCCAGCGGCCTCAGCCAAGTAGGATTGATCCTCAACGTAAATGAAGGGGATTTTCTTTTCTTTGCAGATTAGAGGGATGTGTGCCAGCAACTCTGCTGGGTTAACGTTCTCTGCCATAACAACCATCTTCGCGGTACCGCGCTCTGCTGCTTTGGTGACCTCATTACTGCCTTTCTTGATTCGACCATTGCCATTGCCTACGAGCTTGACTAGTTCGTAAACACTGTCTTGGACATCTTTCGGGGTTTCAAATGCTATGTGTACACTCATTGGATTCACTCCTCATGTTTGGTAAGCCGCCGCACGGCGTGCCTCGTATAAACGCAGCGGAAGCCCCTACGGGGCACACAGCGGCTCAGAGAACCCGCTCAATCAGCGAATTGACACCTCTAGCTATGGCTGGGGCTCCACTGACGACTGAACGGGGATTTGGTAAAGAATCGGTTGCATGCACGCCATCTACGTGGTTAGAAAGGCGAGTAATTGCCCCTCCTGTGAAGAGCCCGTGGGTGCATGCAGCGTGCACGGCTTTAGCTCCTTGTCGACGCAATGCATCACTGGCCTTACAGATTGTGCCGCCGGTCGAAATCATGTCGTCGACAATCGCTACAATTGCTCCATCAACATCCAAATCCTTTGCTTTGTGTTCGATAGTGTGGGCATCAATTCGAGTTTTTTCGAGATATGAGAAGTTACAACCTATTGCATTTGCAACATGACTGGCTCGTTCGATTGCCCCCTTGTCGGGGCTAAGGACGAAATCAGGCCGTACAGTATTTTGGAGGTGGATGGCGATTTCAGGCATCGAAGAAACAAACTCTACAGGGACTTCAAGGTCCTCTAAGACTGCAGGTGCATGGAGATCTAGCACAATCATTCCGTCACATCGTCGAGTCAGTAGCCTGGCTAGAAGTTTAGCAGATACCACCTCTCCTCGTTGAAATCGCTTGTCCTGCCTGGAATAACCAAAGTACGGGACTGCAAGAAAAATACCGGGCCCTGCATCGTCAAGGGATTGTTCACCTTCGCCTTTCAGATTACTCATATCCCCCCTACGTACATCATGAATTGATTCTAGCATCAACAACGCTTCAACAATCCCAGAATCGGGGAACGTTGTTGCCACGATTACAACAGGTTCACTTCGAATGGCTTCAATACTTTCTTGCGGTACGCGGACGTAACCTTCTGAGTCTGGAAATCGCCGCACCTCAAGTGGGTGGTGTTCCCACCCCATTTCGTCTGCCAAAGCCGCTGCCAGTTCGGCCGCATTGCTTCCTGACACGATTGCCATATACCCACGCCAGAGCCGACTGTTCATGTTGTTTCCCATTGAAAAACGTCAATATTTTGGGTGGAAAGTGGACGAGGCAGGATTTGAACCTGCGACCTCCCGGTTATCAGCCGGGTGCTCCAGCCAACCTAAGCTACCCGTCCAGAGCAACTCGGCGACCGTCGTCCCCGAATTAACGGTGACGGTTACCTTCAATCCTCTAGAATCCCTTCGTTGATCTGTATGTAACTGGGCAAAGAGCGTAGTTTATCGTATGTTCTGGACAGTACGATTTCATCTAATCTTGCTCTTGTGCGTGCCAGTGCCGTCACGGGAATATCGATGGTTTCGTCCAAAGCATATCGTCGTCGAACAGCAGATCGTAGTTTTACGGTGATTCCACGGTATGTGCGTTTCACCTTGACCAATCCGATGACGACTCCAAGTTCCATTCCATCATCATCCAGGACAGCTCTGTCTAGAAGTTCATCAGGGGCGTAAAGTTGTTCTTCAATCCGAACTGTATTCCTCCAACGTCTCTGTAACTCGCGCATTGATTTTGAGAGTTTTACCGTACCATCGTCTTGGATTGAATGAATCAATTCCTTCGACAATGGTGCATGCGCAGCCGGCTTGCGCATGTATTCTTCTGCAACGTTCGGTTTGACTTGTATGCGCATCGATCTGACGCGATCTTCGTTGGGGTGGTATCGTTCACCAACGATTGTTCCGACGAGGTTCTCACCAACGTATACTTCTCTCTGAAGAAGTTCTTGAATTCTGTAATTATCATCTGCCATTTTTCCGTCTCCTTATTGCAGCATCCCATCCTGCCTGATATCCGACGGGTCGAATGGGCTATTAAACCATCCCATGCCGAAATTAAATCAGTTGTTCAATTGAAAAAGGCTGATAATCCTATATTTTTCAATTGAATATTCAATAATACGCCCATATGTTCATTTGTATATTTTCAATTGAAAAAGGCTGATAATTGTAGATTATCGGCCAATATAAAATTTGACTTCTGTTCATACATATTATTCATTTTATCAATTAGAAAAAAGTGTTCCAACAGTGGTCAAATTGTAGGCTGCTTGAAACATCATACGGCGAACATTGATGGATGCCCTTCGATTCGAATTGAATATGCTACAGCATCTGGAGACCATCCGCCTCCTTTCCGCTGGCTCTTCTGTGCAAACAAGGGGTTTGTCTGATGAAGTCATACAACGATTTTGCGACATCGATCCAAAATTAGTTCAAGCAATTGATGAAGCAGCGGCGATTTTCGAGCAGTTGGTCGATGAGGTCGGTTCTGAGTTTCTATCCCAAGATGAAGATCAATTGATTACATCACTACAATCTGAATTGATTAATTTTTATTCCGCAGCAACAATCAATCCATACGTGGCGATTGCAGCTCGTGGCCCATGGATCATCACCTCAAAAGGTGCAGTTATTCATGACAACGGAGGATATGGGATGCTGGGAAGCGGACACGGTCCGAGCGAAATCTTAGATGCCATGTCGGAAAATCGAGTTATGGCCAATGTAATGACGCCATCATTTAGTCACAAACGGCTCACAGACCGGCTTCGTTGTGAGTTGGGTCATACTCGTGGAGACTGTCCATTCACCCGTTTCATTTGTATGAACAGCGGCTCTGAATCAGTTACAGTCGGTTTGAGAATTGCAGACGTGAACGCGAATATGCAAACGGGTGTGGGAGGTCGACATGAAGGTAAACCAATCAAACTCTTGGCTGTTGAGCAGGGTTTCCATGGGCGAACAGATCGTCCAGCACAGATTTCACATTCCTGTAAAGAAGGGTATGACAAAAACCTGGCCACCTTCCGCGATCGAGATAATCTCTTACTGGTTCCTGCAAATGATGTTGGAGCCCTAAATGCTATTTTCGATTTGGCTGATCAAGAAGGGTTCTTCATCGAAATGATGGCGATTGAACCCGTTCAGGGTGAGGGAAATCCTGGTCAATGTGTGACTAGAGAATTCTATGATACAGCCCGTCAGTTGACGCTAGAACATGGCAGTCTCTTACTTGTCGACTCAATCCAAGCAGGGTTACGAGGCCAGGGAACACTCTCTGTGATTGATTATCCGGGTTTTGAGGATTGCGAAGTACCCGATTTAGAAACTTGGTCGAAGGCTTTGAATGCAGGACAATACCCTCTATCTGTTCTTGGAATGGGGCCACGTGCAGCCGAACTCTATGTTGTTGGCATTTATGGAAACACGATGACTACGAACCCTAGGGCCTTAGAAACAGCAATCGCGGTTCTAGATCGCATCACTCCTGAATTGCGGCAGAACATCCGGGATAGGGGCGCAGAATTGGTTGAGAAACTTGAGGAATTGGCGACTGAATTCCCGGATGTAGTACTCAAAGTCCAAGGCTCTGGATTACTATGTTGTATGGAACTAGATCCTGAGACACATCCTGTTATCGGATTCGGTGAAATTGAAGAGATGTGCCGAAAGAATGGTCTCGGTATCATCCATGGTGGTCAGAACGCCTTGCGATTCACACCCCATTTTGAGATTACTTCAGAGGAAATTGACTTGGTAGTCAATCTAGTCCGAGAGACTCTTCACCAACGCGCCGAAAATCGTGCTGATTGAGGGAAAAATACGGATGCCTGAAACATTAGAAATCGAATTTATCGATGTGTATTCACCGGGGGGTGAAGGTCCGATCAATCAATGGATTGATGCGGTATTGAGTGGTTTAGACCCGGAAAATGATGATTCAATCTACCATTGGGTTCACATCCGTGATGCTGAAGCCGCCAAAAGAATCCTAGTTGAGAATGAAATTACGGGGGATTTCCAATTGTGTGGAAGGAGAGCTTGGACACAAATGATGGTCGTCGATGAAATCAGAGGGCTTTGGTCACGTTTTCAAAATGCAGTTGATCACAGTCACACAATTGAATCCCTTAGTGAAGTCCCATCACCTGCAGCTGTACGGTACAGTGGTGAACGCCGGCGTCCCAACTTGGGTCCCCTACACGATGCATTGGCCAATTGTGGGACGGATGGTTGGCGGCCGATGATCGCCATGCGAGTAGGTTTGATGGAATGCATTGCCCATTCAGTTGAACAGATCTGAACCCAGTAACGGAAGCAGAACACTCGCATCACCTTCTACTGTAACTTGTGGCGCTTCTGGACGCACCTTGCCCCAGGAAATCGCTTCTTTCAAACGGGCACCTGAAAGGCTACCATCATGTTCTGGAGCGGTGGTAATCCCTACAGCAGAATCCAAACCTTCTCTGTATTGGTTCCACCAAATGACGTGATGTTTGGAAATTCCTCCACCCACCATCAGAGCATGACTTTCATCACATGTCCATGTCAAATCAGATAGGATTTGCTCATCAGCTAAGAAATCGATCATAAAATCGGGACTACGTTGGCGATGCATAAACAATTGAGCACCGACAGAACCGTCAGATAAGCCAGGGATTACGATTGGAATACGATGCTTTGCCGCCCAATGCAACAGACTATTTTCATCCTCGATTCGGTCACCGAAGGCCCAACACAATTCGACACTACCGAACCCCTTCCAAGGGTTTTCGGGGTTGGTTTCACGTCGCTCAATTTCTATTTCTTCTAACCAGGGCAGTACGGCCTCCTCAATGATTTCACCATAGCATTCATTGGGGACAATGACGTTACCCAATCGGTTCAAACCTTGTGCTCCAAGTTCCACATCATCCAATTCAAATGCTCCGTGGTAGTACGATTGGAATGTCCGAGCAATATCGTGATCAAGTGTACCACATGTCGTAATGATGACATTGTATGCCTTGCGTTTAATTGCTTCAAGAAAGAAACCTCTAGTTCCGGTGGCACAAAGACAAGCAGGGAAAGAAAGCCAATTGAGAACACCTTCATCCTGAGATTTTGAAATGGCATCTCTGAGAACATCTCTTGCATGTGCAAGTTTGGTGGCTGTAAATCCACCTGCTCGAGCCATTTGATCAATTAGAGATGACACATCGTTGATTTGGCTGAAATCATAGTCTTCGACAGGCACGTCGAAATCTTCACGTTTTACCGACATGGGAACGGCTTGGCGACCCACCACCTTCACTTCAAGTGGAGGGTTGAAAATATCAATTAGAATTTAAGTTTTCTAATTGAAAAATCCTATCTCGTAACTTGGCCGCTTTTTCAAAGTCAAGACGTTCAGCAGCCCCATTCATCTCTTTCCTCAATTTCTCGATGAGTAGTAATCCAGAATCCCCACCTTCAGGAATATAGTCCTCAGACGGTTGTGACAAATTTGAAACTACATCATCGCCCCATGAACCTGCACCAAGATTGAATTTCTTGATCAAATCACTTTCTTTGCCTTTCCCAGTCTTATTTGTAAAGCCTCCAACAAACCTCTTGCCTCCGGTCACGCCTTTTCCTGCAGTTCCGGAAAGCAACTGATCGGCTTCAATACCCATCACTGGCAAAGGTTTCTCTATGGTTGTCGGGGTAATCCCATTTGCCTCATTGTGTGCCATTTGTTTCGCTCGTCGTTCAATTGTTTGAGAGATCGCAGACTCCATTGCTCGCCCCATTTTTTCTGCATAGAGAATCACACGCCCATTCTGATTCCTGGATGCTCTACCGATTGTTTGCAATAAGCTTCTCTCATTCCGTAGAAATCCTTCTTTATCTGCATCAAAGATTGCGACCAAGCTGACCTCAGGGATGTCCAACCCCTCACGCAATAGATTAATTCCAACGATGACATCAATATGTCCTATTCGTAGTGCTTTGATAATTTCACTTCTTTCCAGTGTATCGATTTCTGAGTGTAAGTAATGTGCTTTCACCCCCATCCGTTGAAGATAATCGGAGACTTCTTCTGCAAATTTTATTGTCATAACAGTTACCAATACTCTTTCGTTTTTCGCAGTACATGCATTGATTTCATCCAACAAATCCTGAACTTGTCCTTCAGTCGGTCTAACTTCAATCGATGGATCCAGTAACCCCGTAGGTCTAATTTCCATTCTAGAAATACCCTTAATTTCGCCCAAGGCGTCTTTCAGCAAAGGTTTGCGTTTTTCTTTCGGATCCTTTTCTTGGAGAGGTTGGCCGGTCGCTTCGCAGAGTTGTCGAAGTTCCCGCTCTCCGGGTGTTGCACTAACGTAGAGCATTTGGGGAACCATTTCTTGAAATTCATGTCCCTTGAGAGGTCGATTGTCTGCAGCAGATGGTAATCGAAAACCGTGTTCAATCAGATTCTCCTTCCTAGCCCGGTCACCATGATACATTCCGCCCAATTGTGGTAAAGTAACATGGCTCTCATCCATTACGACAAGAAATTTTTCTTTTGAACCATGAAAAGTTTGTGCACATGCAGCAAAGAAATCAAGCAGGCAATAGGGGCGCATTCCGTGGCTACGTCCATCAAAATGCATGGAGTAGTTCTCAACACTACGGCAGTGTCCGATTTCACGCAACAAATCCAGATCATAGCGAGTCTTGGTTTCCAGGCGGTGGGCTTCGAGATCTTTTCCAGCCTTCTCAAAGAAATCCAATCTCTGGTCTAATTCAAATTCAATATCTTCTAAAGCCTTTTCAAATCTCTCTGGGCTGGTCATGAAAAATTCTTTTGGATGGATCCAAACTTCTTCAATTTCGTCCACTTGTTCCCATGAAACAGACTCGCAGACTTGTATTCGTATGATGCCATCTAAATCAAACTGTATTCGAATAGGATCATCGCGACTCGGCATCCAAACGTCTAGTACTTCACCCCGTAAACGCAACTCACCCCTCGTAATTTCTCCAGTCACACGACGGTATTGTAGGGCTACTAATTGTTTGACAACATCTTGCGGCTCAACTTGCTGACCAACGTGTAGGCGTGCATGTTGTTGGAGGAACGCTTCTGGTGGATTGAGGCCATAAATCGCGGAAACTGTAGCCACAACAAGAACATCTGGCCGAGAAACCAGTGATGCTACTGTGGAGAATCTTTCTTGTTCAATACGTTCATTCAAGGACAATTCTTTCTCAATGTACAAATCTCTCTTTGGGAGGTATGCTTCTGGCTGGTAATAGTCATAGTGTGAGACGAAATATTCGACGGCATTCTTGGGGAATAACCCTGACATCTCCTGCCAAAGTTGACGAGACAATGTCTTGTTATGGGACAGAATCAATGTCGGTATATTCAATGCTTGAATGACATTTGCCATCGCGAATGTTTTACCCGATCCTGTGACGCCTAGCATCACACATCTTGACTGTGAATTACGCAATTGGGAAAGTGTTTTTTCAATTGCAGATTCTTGGTCTCCAGCCATATCATATTCTGAATGAAGTTCAAACTTTGAAATGGAGGGGTCAAGGTGGGCCTTTGCTGCTCCTTCCAGAGCCTTGGAGAGGTCAAAAGGGTCAACATCGTCGCTCATGCAACCATCAGTCCTCCGAGTAGAACCCATCCTGTTACTACACTGGTGTAAAAGAAAGTCTTCTGGAAATCAGCAATACTTTTCTGTCTAAGTATTACGCCTATATTGATCAAACTCATCAGTAATGCAGCACCTAGGAATGTGATTCCATCGATGGGGTCGGCAATTGCAAAACACGCAAACCACAGGAGTGAAAATTGGACACTGGTACGAAGTGTATGGTGCTCTCCAAATCGTGCAGGAAACGACTGAATCCCTTGCTGCCTATCGCTGTCGACATCCATCAACGCATAATTGAGGTCAAATGCAGCTATCCAAAACATCACTCCAAGACTGATCCAGAAGATCGCAGGATACCAATGGTATTCCGTAATAGCGGCCCAGCCTAAATCACTGCCCACTATTCCAAGCCAGGCTCCAGCAGGGGCAAGCCCCAAACACAAACCGAGCCACAAATGGCAGGCCCAAGTTATTCGCTTGGTGTAGGGGTAAATGACGAAAAATAGCACAGGGAGCCAGCTCATAGCAAGGGCGACGGTATTCAGTTGCCAAGCGCCGATGAGCAGCATTGCTAGGAACACAGCACACAATGTCCATGCAGTATTCAGACTCATTGCCCCACTGGCCAGATGTCTTTCAGAAGTACGCGGATTCATTGAATCAATATCACGATCGATAATACGGTTGAGAGCCATTGCCAGACCCCTTGCCCCTATTGCAGCTACCAGAATCCACACGAGTTGAATGGTGGTTGGGTCGCCAGCCACCCAAGCGCCTATGAATACAAAAGGGAGTGAAAATAGAGTGTGCTCAATTTTCACGAATTCAAGAATTTCCCTCATACCCAATTCCGAACCTCCTCATCATACCACTCGTCGACCTTTTTCTGAACATCAGGGTCGTGAATACAAACTGCGGGCCATCTTCGCACGGGTTTAGGTCCATTCATCGATGGAATGGGTGCTGTCGCATCCCAACAAACTCGACTCTGATCATCAGAATAATGGAAATCCCTACTCACTTCGAATCTGCAAAACAATTGCCACAATAAGACACGCATCGCATCTTCAGACTCTAAATCGACATGATCATCAGTGATGAATAACCAACGAAGATTTTTGGAATTATCCAATTGCCAAATTGAATTCATCAATTGAGAAATTTTATTTCTTTGGTTGGCGGCACCTTCCTCGTTGATTTGATTGGTATTCTCTGATTCGGGCGGTCCGCCTTCGATTTCAGTTGTAACCACCAACATCGAAGGCCGAATCCATCGAGACTGGGAAACATCCTCGATTCCGTCAAGAGAGAAATCAGCAGCATCCTGTTTTCTTGGTGTAGATGCATCGATGAGAAGCTTCGAATGGATACCTTCGTACGGTGCTGCATGCGCCAACTGATCTGCAACCATTCCATCAAGAACGACCAAATCATCAGGGATTGACACA
>NTJU01000024.1 GCA_002457195.1 Marine Group II euryarchaeote MED-G33
GCATTTGCCCCTGAGGCTTGGACTGCGCTAGCAACCCATTCCGTTTGAGCGGCTTTGGCACCTGCTGATGAAATCCCAATCTCTTCAGGAAGTACTTCTGATGATTGATTGGAGAAATCAATGGCGCCAATCGGTTGGAGCAACAATGCGAATATTACCGCGAAAAGCAAGCCGTTTGCAAGGTAGTTGGTTCGGTCAGTCATGACACGCCCTATAGGGCGTGATACTTAACGCTCGCCCGTTGAGGTTTTTTTCAGGGTTCACCGGTGTGTTCCATCCAGTCATCCATCTCAGGGGTTCTGAACCACCATTTTCGGTCATCATCCAACCACCACTCACAACCGTTCTCATCAACCTTGTAATTGGGATCTTCTTCCTGATTGGAATCTTCTGTTTCTGCGAGTGCTTCTTCCGCAACCTCGGTTGCAGGAGCTGGCATGTCTCCTCGCTTGGCGGCACGTCGGGCTTCGAGTTCTACATCCTGCTTTCGCTTGATGATCGTGATGGCAACAACAGCGCCACCTACAATTAGAATCAAAACTGCGGCGATAATGGCAACGAGAGTACTTGTTGACATTCCACCATCGTCCGTTGCAGGGCTTAGTTGCTGTCGAGAACAGCCGCCTTCAATCAAGACGGCTCCAGAGGGGGTGTATGGGCAAGCATCATCGCCATTCGCTACACCATCATCATCCTCATCTTGCTGTTCAAAATTACATCCACCTTCGAAAATCAATTCTTCAGCAATACTGCCTGGGCAGAGGTCGTTCCAATTGTCATAACCATCGGAGTCATCGTCATTGTCACCTGCCCAGCAACCGAATTGGCTGTCGAAGGCGTATCCAGGATTGGCATCTCGGATACTTTGGTTGGAGGTAGATGGGCATCCATCATCAACATCGACAACGCCGTCGTCATCTGCATCCTGTTGGGTAAGGTATCCGCACCCGTAGAAATCAATCGATTCACCAGTGGGAGTTCCAAGGCACTGATCGATGTCGTCAGGAACCCCGTCTCCATCAATATCATCTGTGCATCCGTCAAAATTCAAGTCGAAGCCTTCGGTGGCAGCGACTTCTGGGCAGAGATCCAAATTGTTCTGAATCCCATCATCATCATTGTCACCTTGTTCTGCTGAGCAACCGCCGTCGTATACTGTCACGCCAGGTGGTGTGTTGGGGCATTCATCTGAGTCATCATTGAATCCATCATTGTCATCATCGGGATCTTCGTCGGCATCGTGACAACCGTCACCATCAGCGTCCTCTGCTGTATTGGATTCCCAACCAACCTTGCCACTTGGACAACTATCACCTGCGTCGGGCACCTTGTCACCATCATCGTCTAAATCCTCGCCTGCATCTCGGCAACCGTCACCATCGACATCGGTACTAGGCGTAGAGGTCCAGCCAACATCACCGACTGGGCATGAATCATTCACATCGAGAAGGCCATCGCCATCATCGTCGTCATCCTCGTCGTAATCTCGGCACCCATCGGCGTCCCGATCGGTTTCAACCTGGGAATTCCAATTCAATGCGCCTGTCAAACAATCATCCACAAAGTCAAGGATACCGTCGTCATCATCATCGAGATCTTCGCTGGCGTCAATACAACCGTCACCATCTTGGTCGTTGGTTGAATCAGAAATCCACCCAGTTTCGCCCCGGGGACACTGATCGAGAACATCGCCATTGGAATCAAGATCGTCGACTCCGTCATTGTCATCATCGACATCATCGTCATGGTTGTCACAACCATCACCATCGTGATCATTCTCGCTATTCGAAGTCCAACTTCGATTGAATGGATAACGAGGACAGAGGTCATTTACATCGAGAACTGTATCGCTATCATCATCGGTATCTTCGTCGTTATCATGGCAACCATCAGCGTCGTAATCGTTGGCCAATCCACTGGTCCAATTGTGGCGAGTAGTGACATCATTGCAAGCATCTGCGATGTCTAGAATACCATCACCATCATCATCGTCATCCTCATCGGAATCTCGGCAACCATCTCCATCTCGATCTAAAGACCAAATTGATTGGTTCCAATTCACGGATGGGCCGATACAATCATCCCAATAATCGTCTAATGTGTCAGAATCTGCATCTCCATCGCATAAATCACCGATATTGTCCCCATCCATATCCAACTGTGCTGTATTGTTAATGGTTGGACAATTGTCATCCACATCGGCAACACCATCGTAGTCCGTATCAACCTGGAAAGCCCAGATGAAGCCAGCACCTTCGATATACGAGACTGTGCTCTTGTTGATGCTACCAAAAGCGGAACCACAGCCGAAATCCAAGTTGACGCAATGCCGACCTGCTGTCAAGATTCGTCCAAGACCTTGCCACGCAACTGCATGGGCAATGTCGTCCTTTTCACCACCGAGGTTGGTGGCCCAGATCCAATTTCCAAATTGATCTAAACCGGCTACGAAGCCTTCAGCACCCGGGGCTCGTGAAAGTAAGAATGGTCCGAATGTTGCATTGGTCCAAAACTCATTTCCATCAGCAAAATAGCCTGAGACTGCGATGGTTCCAAGTGGACCAACGGCCAAATCGTAGATATATTGTTCAGAACTTGATTGACCACTTGTTCGCGAAGCCCAAACCCAAGACCCATCGGTTCCAATCGATGCAACGTAGGCATTGGTCGAACTTGCATTGCCAATGAGTTGTAGAGATACCGAGTTTCCATTTCGGAATTCAGCACTGCCGTCGAAGTCACCGCCAACATAGATGTCCCCATTGCCGAATGTGACCGCAGATGCGAACACAGATTGGCCGTTGACGCCACCAGCAATATCTCGCGACCACTGGAAAATACCAGCAGGATTTACCTTGGACACGAATCCATTGTAGGGTCGGCCTGCGGTCACGATGTGGTTGCTGGGCCAATCGAGAACATTGTCTCTGTAGTGTCCAACGATGTAGGCGTTTTCAATTGAATCAATGGTGATGGCTGTAAGGTTGTCATTGTATGACCCACCCCATGCTTGCACCCACGCAAATCCACCCATTGAGTCAACCTTGAGGACATACATGTCGGAGCCACCTTCGGATTGATATTGACTACCACCGATTTGAGCAGTGTCTCGGAATGAACCCACGACATAGACTGAACCTTCACCAGTCGCTGTGCATCCATTCGCGTAGTCGTTACTTGGGCCACCCCATGTTGTGACGAGATCCCAAGAGGCTTGAGACACATTGTACAATGCGACGAAACTATCGGTGTATAGGCCACCAGTGGTCACCGAGTGCTCACCAAATGTGATGGTGTCAGTAATCCAACCACACACCCAAATCCCTGCGGGCCCCACTGTGGCTTCTTCTGCATGTGCTGAACCGACTGAATCGCTTGGCTTGCCTGTGTGTTTGAACCATGTCCAGCCACCCCATTGGTCTAGATGAGCGACAAATGCTGTGCGTTGATCACGAACGGTCGGGGTTGGACCGTTGTCGAACACCACATCGCCTCGATAGGACCCCGCAATAATCACGGCGTTGTTGGTCGTATTGACCACATCACTAATCCAAACACTATTGTAATCCCCAGGTCCATTGGATGCACTTGTATCCGCAGTGCCCTGTTTGACCCATGTTGTCACGCCTCTAGCACCCGTACTAAGAATCGCATCGGCTTGAGCTTCGTTCAGGATGGGGAATGCTTGAGATAGATCGGATTCAGGAGATTCCTCAACCGCATCAATGGTGGCCACCCATGGGGCGAGAATCAGCAACAAAAGGGTCGAGATGACGAGTCGGCCGCGCGCTTGCATGCGAACGCCCTTTGGGCGTTCCCATTTCAACGTTCAGTCTAGATGAATGGTGGGCGGACGACCACAGCTGGGAGGTTGCGTCTGGGGTTCACAGCGATTTCGACTTCTTCGCCGACTTCAACACCCTCAAGGTATGCCAATCCAATACCCACTTTTCCAAGACTCGGTGAAGGGCCACCAGAGGTGATGGTCCCAATCTGAACCCCATCTTTCAGAACCGCATGACCCATTCGTGGGAAAGGGCCCTTTCCAGTGGCTTTGAGTCCAAGCCATTTGATGCCCCCACCATCGAGATGCTGAGCTTTGGTCGCTGCAACTCGTGACTTGCCGATGAAATCGTGATCCATATTCAGTCCGAATGGCACGAATGTCTCTGCTGAATCGTGAGATGTTTCTTCAGTGCCACCCAAATCAGGATGACAAAAGTCCTGTCCTGAAAGCAAGAAACCCTTCTCCATTCGAAGTGTATCTCGTGCCCCTAGTCCAACCGGAGAAATACCGTGACCGCCATCATCGAGTAGGGCATCCCAGAGTGTCTTGACCTGTTCGTTGGGAACGAAAATTTCGAACCCACGTTCGCCAGTGTATCCAGTGCCCTGAATCCATCCAGTAATCCCCAGTGGGTTTTCTGTTATCGCACGACCATGGAAATGACGGACGACATTTTCTTCGCCGAGAATTTCACCCAAAATATGGGGTGACTCAGGTCCTTGAAGTGCTAGAATACTGGTTTGGTCAGACAGGTTTTCGATGCTGATTCCATCACCTATGTGTGCATGGAAATGATCCCACATGTGGTCAATCATACTCGCGTTGGGAACTCCGAGAATTTCAGTTTCACTGACAACGCAGAAAATCATGTCATCGATGATGATTCCATCCTTGTCTAGAAAATGTGTGTAGGCACACCTTCCGGGGTTAATGAGGCTGGCTTTCTGTGTACCAACACCATCCAACCACTCGCGAACTTTGGAACCAGAAAAACGGAAAAAACCCATGTGCGATACATCGAATAAACCTGCATTTTCACGAGTATTCAAGTGTTCATCCATCATTGAAGTATACCAAATGGGCAATTCAAATCCATGGAAATCGACGATGTTTCCACCTCGTTCGACATGGGCATCGTACAACGCTGTGCGAACCAAATCACCCTCTGACATGGCACAAGGGCCACCACGCCGGCCCTTGAATCGCACGGCTATCGGCTCAGGCGTGACTCGCAACCATCAAACACTGTATTGAGAGGGTCAGTCATATGTCGAGCCAACCCGTTAACGAGCCGATTCTAGGATATACGCCCGGTAGTCCCGAACGAATTGCACTGCAAGCAGAACTCGATCGCCAAATGGCAGAAGTCGTGGAAATCCCTTGTATCATCAATGGAGAAAAAGTGTTCACTGGCAATACAACGACCCAGGTTATCCCACACAAACACGGCCATATTCTTGCCAATGTACACCAAGCTGGTAAGGAAGAAATCGCGGCCGCTTGTCAAGCGGCGATCAACGCTCAAGAGGCTTGGATCAATATGGGTCTTGAAGCACGATGCGCCATCTTTGAACGATGTGCTGAACTATTGGCTGGAGAGTGGCGAATGAAAGTAAACGCATCAACAATGCTCAATCAAAGTAAAACAGCATTCCAAGCGGAAATTGATGCCGCCTGTGAATTGATTGATTTTTGGAACTTCAACTGCTTCTACGCTCGACAATTCCACGATATGTACCAACCACTTGTCTCACCCGAGGGAGTGGAAAACAGTACTGAGATTCGACCACTGGAAGGTTTTGTATTGGCGATTACACCGTTCAACTTCAGCAGTATTGCTGCAAATCTACCCAGTGCCCCAGCGATTCTTGGGAATACGGCTGTATGGAAACCGAGTCGGAATTCCTATCACTCAAACTACGTTTTGATGGAACTCATGATGGAGGCGGGTTTACCAGCAGGCGTCATCAACTTCGTCCCCAGTAGTGGCCCTGATGTATCCGATGTATGCTTATCAAATCCTGATTTTGCCGGCGTTCACTTTACAGGTTCAACCGCAGTATTCCAAGGGTTGTGGCAGAGGATAGGAGAAGCATTGCCCAACCTCAAATCGTATCCGCGCATTGTGGGTGAAACTGGTGGCAAGGACTTCGTTGTCGCTCACCCTGATTGTGATGAACAAGGGTTACTCGTCGCATTGCTTCGAGGATCATTCGAGTATCAAGGACAGAAGTGTTCTGCAGCCTCACGTGCGTATGTACCAAAGTCGGTATGGGGTCGAATTGGATGGCAATTGGTTGCCGAAGTTCGAAAGATTACCATGGGAGACGCACGCGATTTCACCAATTTCATGACTGCGGTCATCGACCAACGAGCGTTTGATAAAATCTCAGGTTATATTGAACGGGCCAAAGAAAGCGACACGTGTGAAATCGCCATTGGCGGTGATTGTGATGACAGTGTAGGTTGGTTCATTGAACCAACGATTATCGTGACAACTGACCCAAACTATGAATCGATGATTGAGGAGATTTTCGGTCCGGTTCTGACCGTGTTTTTGTATGATGATGAAAACTTCGAAAAGACTCTTGAAATATGTGATAAAGCCAGCCCTTATGCGCTGACCGGGTCTATTTTCGCTACGAATGAAGAGGACATCCAAACCGCATTCAACGCCCTTCGGTTCACCGCTGGAAACTTCTACATTAACGACAAGCCCACTGGTGCAGTTGTCGCTCAGCAACCCTTCGGTGGCGCACGTGCCTCAGGTACCAATGACAAGGCAGGTGGGCCTCTCAACCTTCTGCGATGGATAAGTCCTCGTAGCGTAAAACGCACTCTCGACACCCCACAAGATTGGGGTTACCCATTCTTGGAACCCGATGAATAACTCAATGTTCAATAATCGAATTCCCAAGTCAAACTTACTGGGGAGCTTTTGCTGAGAGGTTGTCTTCGGGCAACGACCCATGGACCTGATCTGGGTAATGCCAGCGGAGGGATGAAAATGGACACAAATATCGCATATGGATTGATGCTTGCAACGCTTGGTTTCTTCGGCTATGTCGGATACCAAGCGACGACTGAAAAAGAACTTGATACCGACGAATATCTATCGGCGAGAGGTACACAGAGTTGGCAGAGGATAGGACTCAGCCTATTTGCCTCTGGCATGGGGATTTGGATTCTCTTCGGGCCCAGTGAAGTCGGATATTGGGGTGGGTTCTGGGATGTTGTCGGATACGCAGTTTCTGCTTCGACCCCGTTCTTGCTTCTCGCCTACGTGGGTCCAATGGTACGTGAAAAATTACCAGATGGTGTGACCTTGGCGGATTATGTGCGAATGAGAATTGGCAGACCGATGCAAATCTATGTTGGCATCATTTCTGTGACCTACATGTTTACGTTTTTGTTTGCAGAATTCACTGCAATCGGCAAAGCCATGTTCGTTCTTTCCGATATGGATCCAATCATCCCTATGCTTGCGGTTGGAGTCGTCACAGCAGGATATACCGCATATGGTGGATTGCCAGCCTCTCTTCGAACCGACCGGATTCAGGCATGGGTCGTGCTTTGGCTTGTGGTCGCCCTCCTGCTAATCTTGTTCGCAGGAGACATCGGTTCTTTGATTTCAGATGCGAAAGCATACAATCCCGAAGGGAATCTTGATTGGAGCATTGGAAGCATGTCACACATGGATTCGTTCAAATCGGGATTGGCACTGGTCCTTGCCATCACCGCGGCTGAAATGTTCTCTCAAGGCAATTGGCAAAGAGCCTGGGCTTCAGAGGATGAAGAGGCCCTCAAGAAAGGGTCTCTTCTCGCTGCGGCACTTGTCCTTCCTCTCGTGTTCATCATGGGTGTTTTGGGTACTGTCGCTGCAGCACAAGGTGCAGCGGCTGACCCCTCTGCAGCCTTCTTCATACTCTTGGAAGATGTGCATGTATTGGTGATCGCTGGCTTTGTCGTGCTTGGAATTGCATTGGTTTGTTCAAGTGTAGATACTCTACAAAATGCGGTCTCAGCTTCGATCAACCGAGACCTGGCGGATGGGAAAATGGATCTAAAACAGGCACGCATCGTGACTGTAGCCATGATACCATTGGCAATTTATCTCGCAACAGGGCCGACAATTGTTGGTTTTACGTTTGATGCGTACAGCGTATTTGGGATTTTTCTGTTTGCAGATTTATTGGCCGCAGCGACTGTTCTGCCAGTCTTACTGACTCTTTGGGAGCGTATCGATTCAAGGGCATCTTTAGCGGGTGCTGTCTGTGGGTTGCTCTCGGTCGTGGTTTACGGCATGTACACTGCCGATTTGAGTACGGGTATTGGCTATATCACGTCCCCAACCAATGAACTTGGTTTGGCGAATCTTGAGGTATTCCTCTCAGCCCTCATCGGCTCCGGACTTGTGACCATCGCTGGATCTGAAATTCTCATTCGAAGCGAATCAACCGTAGAGTAACCCCGGAGCATAAGGGGGAAGGAATCAAGAATGAACAGGGGAACCACCCTATGGGTGGAAGTATGACAATTGGCAATCCCGCGGATACTTTGACCTATGTTCGTGCCATCGGTTTGATTGTGGGCGGATACAGTGCATATCAGCGTGATAAGCGCCGTGAAACTGACATTGCGGTCAAAGAGGAAATCCTCCGCTGTGCTGATCGTGTTCGAAACCATGTTGAGAATGTTCACGATGATGCCTACCGTGATGGCAACGTCAGACTTGCAAAAGCCTGCCAATCGACCATCGAGGAAATCGATGCACTTCGAAATGATGTCAACCTTGGTGAAACCGGTGGAGAGCACCCGTTTTTCAGTAAACAAATCACCACTTCAAAGAAAGTGCTTGGCAAGCTCATCAAGCACGACCATGAAACTCTGACCCTCTTGGTCAAGGCTGTGAATCGCAGCAATGACTTGGAAAAAGCCGCCGCAGAAGAAGGCGATGTGATGAAGGCTGTTCGAGAAACTCGGCAATTGGTCAGCAGTGTCCGAGGGCATTTTAGCGAGCGAAGAGCAGTCCTCAAAGGAATCCAATAGGAAGTGAAAAAATGGCGAGTCATCGATGGCGAGATAGCCCTGAAGTAATTGCAAGAATGGTCAATACCGGCTCACTTGGTTCTTGGTCGACGAAAAATATCGTATTGAAACCCAACGAAACCTGTGTCATTATGGCAGACGGGAAAATCCAAGATATCCTTTCAGAAACCGTACTGAAAGACTATGTTGGTGGATTTACACGCTGGCTCGGAAGTAAAATTGGTGTTGGCTCAAGTGATCACAAGATGATTTTTGCAATGACGGGTCCTTTCGATTTACTGTTCAAAATGGAGGGTGCAACAGCAGATGGTGGCAAAGTCAACGGCATGCTTAACATGCGACTTCAAATTCAGCGAGATGATGTTCCTAAACTATTGAACATCTTTACGAGCAGTGGCCGAGAACTCAATCGAGGATTTTTTGTGAAAATGTATGAGCAGGAAATCATGAGTCGGGTGGTCATCCCTCTGCTCTCCAAACAATCGGATATCAATGCGGTTCGCAGTTCGGATTTTGCTGATTTACTTGAGATGGCAGTCCGTGCAGAAATGCGCGGATCATTTGATCAGTATGGCATCACCATGCTACGTGCATTTGCAGTCGTCAATGAAACCGACCTAGAGAAATTGCAATCTTATACTCAGCAAACCAATGTTATGGCAGCGCGAGCAGATTTGGTCAACGAAACCGCACTAGCAGCCATCGATCGCCAACAGAGTTTGACACTCGCACGCATCGAAGCAGAGGCAAATGTGGCCAAGGCCCAAGCCCGTGGTCAAGTTGAAGCCGCGCTCGAAAGTGAACTTCTTGAACTGCGAAAGCAGGAAGCTGAATGGGCTGCTGAGCGCCAGGACTTATCCGAAAGACAAGACATTGAATTGGATGGTAAGCAGCGAAAAATGGACATAGCCATGAGCGCATTTGAGCAGGTACAGGCTGCAAAGCGAGCGCGGATGGAACAACAATCTGACTCCGAACTGACTCGACAACAGAATACGGATGAAATCCAACGTGAAATGATGAAAATGGCTGCAGAAAGCGGGGCACTAACCCCTGAAGTTATGCAGACTTTCCTTGAGCAACAATCCGCTCAGAAAGGACATGCAAATCCATCACCTGCACCCCAAGAAACGGGACCAATCTCGACATGTGGTAATTGTGGTGGCCAAATCCAATTGGGTTGGCAAGCCTGTCCACACTGCGGCAATTCACTTTAGGAGGGCTCTACGTGGCTGTAGGAAGTAATCGAATTGCAGTCGGTTGGACATTGGCTGTAATTTGCTGGATTTTTGCGATTGCGATGTTGACCATACCTACAGATTCGGGGAATGGTTTCGATACAGATGGGGATGGTGTGGATGACAATTGTGACGAGGATCCATTTGACGAATTTTGGTCTGATAACATATGTGAGAACCCAGTCGGTGAAATTGGTGGCTTCGGATGTTGCTGTCTAGTAGGATTCGCATTCTTGGGTCTTGTCGATTCTGGAAAAAAAGCGAGAATCGCTGCTCAAACTCAAGTGATCTACATCCCCCAACAACCGGTTCAACAAGTAGTGCACCAAACCTACATCCAACCACAGACCCCTGTTGTTCATCAACAACCGGTTTCAGTTGCACCTGCAGCCCCAGCAAAATCACAAGCACAATGGGCCATGGAAGCCCGAAACTTTGAGGTGGCACTCAATTGGGATAAAGCGGCAGATTCGTATGAAAAAGCTGGACTTTTCGAAGAGGCTGGAAGAGTACGGAAGGTCCAGATGGAAAAGAGTGGCGCAGGCGTCAACATCCATGTCAAATCTGGAGACACTTACCATGACAGTGTCGTCATGAAAGATGATGACAAGCCATTGTAATTATTCATCGATTCTGAGTAAATCGAGTGGGATGGCGATCGGTGGCATGTGGTCACTGAAACGATGTCTACTGGTTTTCGGGGGAAAAACACCCTCGGAGAGAGCCATCTCGATGACCTGCTGTTTGGTTAGAGACTGCAATTTGGCAGCCGGCCAAATATCGAGTTCAATGCCATCATCGGACAAATAGTCAACTTTGATTACAGGAAGTCTCGATAATCCAATTCTCATTCCAACATGATATCGATGATGTCCGTCTAGAATCGTACCTGTTTCTCTATCGACCAGCAGTGGCTTGGTGTATGCGCTCCACCTCAATGTCATTTCGTGCAATGTATCGACGTTTCGAGGCTTGACTTCCTCGTGTGGTTTCAACCACCCGATGGGAACCAACTCGACGTCCATACACCTCCCACGGAATCAACGTTCAAATCCCTTCGTACGTCGATACCATCATGACCAAGGTGCCAAGGAAGGGGTTGATGGCGGAAAGCGCTTGGTTGGAGGGAGCCGTTGGCGACCTCGAAGGTGAATCCCTTCCTACTGCGTTATTGGCGTGGAAAAAGGGGTTACCTGAATCTCTACGAGAGGTTTGCAATCGAGTTGCAACCGCAGGTGGTGGGATTTGGTTGGTTGGGGGTTCTGTTAGAGAAGCTCTACTCGGCAATCCTTGGAAAGATCTGGATTTGACGACCACATTGAAACCGGATGAGATTCAGGGACTTTTCCCACGAGCAATTCCCACGGGAGTGCAATATGGAACGGTTACCGTTCGGACAAATGTTTCAGATCTCAAATTTGAAATCACAACTTTGCGAAGTGAAGGCTCCTATGGAGATGGTCGGCGACCTGATGAGGTCTCATTCGGAAATTCACTGAAGAAAGACCTCTCGCGTAGAGATTTCACCATCAATGCGATGGCGATGGATCTCTCCAGAGATATCCTACACGACCCATATGGTGGTCAATCCGATTTGGAGGAGCAAATACTCAGTGCGGTCGGAGTGGCTGAGGAACGCCTTGGGGAGGATGGGCTTCGCTTGCTTCGAGCCTATCGATTCATGGATCGAGGAGGCCGAGGAATTTGGCAACCCGATGATGAACTTTCCAAAGCGTTGTTGTCATGTGGAAAAATGCTGGAAAATGTCTCCGAGGAGCGTGTGTGGTCTGAATTTAGACGGATCTTAGAAGGGGGGAATGCAGCTGAAATTCTAGAACGCATGAGAACGGATGGGATGCTCAGTCGAATCCTGCCCGGCTGGGATGCACATATCGACCTCCAACACTTGTTGGTCACTCCTGAAGAGAATACGTTTGCATGTAGATTGGTACTTCTTGCTTCTAAAACCCCTCACGAAAGATGGCGTCGATTGGAACATGACTTGCGGGTACTGAAATTATCCAATCAAGAACGAGGGCTTGTGATGAATTTGCATCGTCTGCTTGGACACCTTCCCAGCGATATTCAGGAGTATAGGCGTTACAGGGCTGATGTGGAGGGGCTGATCGATACACATCTCGCAATTGAAGAGGTTCTAAACCCTGTACAAGTAGGAATTGTTCGTGAGGTTCTATCGACGCTTGCACCATTGCAAGCAGGGAATAAGCCACTGGTAGACGGGCATCTACTCTCTACCGTGTCGGAATTATCGCCAGGACGAAGATTGGGGCGATTGAAAGAATGGCTCTTTAGGATTCAAGTCGAACAGGATTTACCAACCTCTGAAGAGGTATTGTCCCATCTTGATCAATTGGATTGGAAATCTACTGACCCTGAATCCTGGCCAGATATGCGTTGGCCTTGATTATTCACTGAGAGATTCGATGTACTCGTCAGCTGTCAACAACTGATCTTCATCGAAATCGTGAGGGTCGATGAGTAGAATCCAACCCTCAGAGTAAGTATCATCTGTGACCAATTCTGGTGTACTTTCCAGCTCATTGTTGACCTCGATTACTTTTCCAGCACATGGGGACGAGAATGTTTCACTCCCATCAGCAGAGCGTAGGGAAAACAAAATGTCGCCTTCACTGAATTCCTCAGCAACATCTGCTTCAATGATTCCGAACTCGTTGTCCGCTGCAGCATTGTCTGCTAGCGCGTCACTGGGTAAAACAGCGAGAGTAATTCTAAGAATATCCCCCATTTCCTGCACCAACAAATCAGATACACCAATCTTCCAAGTTCCTGCTTCTTTGTCAACAATTTGCATCCACAGATGGTTTCGTGTGTATTTGCGATCTGATAGGATGCTGAATTCCAGATAATCGTCCGCCATAATGTCGCCCTCATTGCCGTCCGGCATAACGATATATTTCAATAAATCGTTTGTGAATTTTAGATTCTCGTCCATCCACGGGGAGGCTTCACGCATTGGATTATTTACAAGAGGGCGGTGGCAGCAGCCGGGTAACACCATGCAATTCCAAGAGACGGAAGAACAGGGCATGATTCGAGAATTGGTCAGAGACTTCGCTGAAGAAGTTCTAGCACCGACCTGTCTGGCTAGGGACAAGGCTCAGCAGCCACCCCTAGAAGAATGGGCTCAGTTTATCGAATACGGGTTACAATCATGTACCATCCCGGAGGATTACGGAGGAGTCCCATTGGATGATATCAGTGAAGCCATCATCGTAGAAGAATTGGCACGAGTTGATCCATCATTTGCCGTTTTCTTCTGTGTTCATGTAGGACTTTGTGCAAAGACAATCGATGTCCATGGTACTGATGAACAGAAAGCAAAGTATCTCCCGATGCTGGCAGCCGGAAAGGTTGGTGCATATTCACTCTCAGAAGCTGGAGCAGGTACAGATGCGGCGGCCATGTCTTGCAAAGCCAAACTTTCAGAGGATGGAACACACTATCTCCTAACTGGAGAAAAAATGTGGGTCACAAACGGTTCAAGTGCAGATATTTACGTTCTATTTGCCAAAGATGTTGACCACCCTGACTATGGTGAAAAGAAACACGGTGGAACAACCGCATTCATTGTCGAGCAGGATTTTGAAGGATTTATGGTCGGTAAAAAGGAAGACAAATTGGGAATCCGCAGCAGTGATACTTGCACACTCGTCTTGGAAAACTGTAAGGTACCTGTGGAAAATGTACTCAAGGCCCCAGGTAAAGGGTTTCCAATTGCGATGAACGCATTGGATAATTCGCGTATTGGGATCGCCGCACAAGGTCTTGGAATTGCACAAGGTGCATACGAATCCGCACTGAAATATGCGCATGAGCGTGAGGCATTTGGAGTCCCAATTGCTCGCCACCAAATGATCACTTCATACCTTGCAGATATGGCAACCCAGGTCGAGGCCGCCCGTCTCATGGTCTACAAAGCAGCTTGGACCAAGGAACAGCACTACCACCACGGCGGGCACCGACATTCAAAGGAAGCGAGTATGGCTAAATTGTTCGCTGGCGATACCGCAATGTGGGTTTCCGAACGTGCTGTGCAAGTACTTGGTGGCTATGGATACACCACGGATTTCCCTGTTGAACGGTTCTTCAGAGATGCGAAAATTACACAAATTTACGAAGGCACTCAGGAAGTTCAGAAATTGGTCATCGCCCGTGCCATTAGCAAAGACGTTTGATTAAATTGGAATCAAGAACCGTCCCTTCGCCATAAGTCACTGCCTTGGACTGTGGCTGGAATACGGTTGCGTTACCTCCCACGATTACTCCGGAGTCATCATTCCAGCGCAGAAAGACCCCTTCCCACAAACCGAGTACAGGTTGACCATTGTGCTCATGAAATTCCTGTATTCGTTGTGCTCGTGTTTCACCGTAGTGCTGCGCGAAGGTTTCCCCTTCCTTCAACCAGATATTTCCATCATGATAATGTGCATTGATTTGGAAAGGGAGCAAATCAAAGGTTTCGAATGAGGGGGGGAAGACAATTGGCATATCGTTGGTCGTTTGCATTGTCGGGCAAGCCACATTCGCTCCAGCGCTTACCCCCATGTATGGCATCCCATCGAGAACACGTTTGCGAACAATTTCGATCAGGTTGTTCTCATGCAGACCTTTGGTCAATAGGAAGGTGTTTCCACCACCAACATAGATTCCTTGGGCTTGAGTGATGGCATCAAAGGGATCATCAAAGGTTTCGATACCTCGAAGGTTCACACCGCTCGGTAGGGAAAATTCGATTATTTTTGAAGTGTAATCAGCATGGTCATTACCGGCATACGGGATGAAAACAACTTCATCACAATCTTTGAAATGATTCTTCATCTCTTCGAAATAGATGGCTCTTCGAGCCTCACTCCTCAGACCACCACTACCCAATAATAGTCTCAAAGTTCACCCTCCAATGCTTTTGAATCGGATATCAGGCTGCTTGCAGCCTGAGCAATCAAGGGGTTGGAATCTTCGACCAACAGAGGAAGTAAATCAGATATGGAATCTGAAATCGGCCGACCATGAAGATACTCGAGCATTCTAGTACGCGAAATATCAGGGCCATTTTTCAATAATTCGAATTGCATCTCATCGGCTTGTGGTTCCCTACGCGAACGCAGTAAACGTGGTAACAAATACGTATCTTTACTCTCTTTGGCAGCCAGACATACATCAGGCCAACCAAACCAATCTACTTCGTCCAAATGATTTGCAATTACTTTCCGAAGGGCGGGTTCTGGGTCTGTACACAAATCCGAAATGGTAGAAGTTTGCTGTGATTCAATCAAAGAAGGGAATCGCAAGATTGCGGCCTTGAGGCGAAGAGGGCTATCGAACAATTGATCCAATACTTCGGGTGAATGTTTGATTAAAATCATCTGATCTAATGCGGCTTCACGAACACGGGGGTGCGAGTCTGACAACATTTTTTCAAGAATTTCCGGGTCGCCTGAATGAGAGATGGCCAACTTTCGAATGGTGTGATCATCACTTTCGATGGCAACTGGAATGGTTCCTGAATCGATTTTCAGACGGGATCTCCAGGCTTCTCGACAAACGGAAGAATCGGAATCGGAACAGAGTGTGGAAAGAATCGATAGAGCTTCGGAACCGATGCGTGGTGAAAGTTCCGCCGCGAGCAGACGCAATCGGACTTCATTACGGACTGAAAGTGATACGATGACCTTCCGATTACTGCCATCTACCCAATTTCGAATCGCATCAATCGCTTTCTCGACAAACCATTCATCATCGGCATCCAGCAACTCGATGAATGTCGCCAAGGCGGCCGGGTCATCAATCTCGAAAAGACGGCGGACGGCCATTCTTCGCTGACGCACATCCTTGTGCTTCAGCCGTTCAAGTTCGTGTCGTAGCATCAGGCCCAAGTGCAGGAGGTTCGGCCCCATGTATAGCGTTCACGGGATGAGGTCGCCGTGTCTGCCAAAGCCCCCAATTGGAGTTTCATCATCATCAGCATCGGGTCGACCAGGTTGCATCAACCGTACATCGACGAGGGTGATCAGTAATTGCCAGACGTCGCCTAACCAATCCATTTCGGCACTGAGTAAATCTGCAATCGGGTGTGTTTCATATTCCCACGTATCTGAATCCAACGCCCAAGGGGGTTCATCTTCCAAGTTTTCCGGATCAGGCAAAGGTGGCAAATCCTCAGGTAAAGAATCGAGAGCCTCCGAAAGATGATTCAAACGTCCGAGAATATGATCATTGAACATGCCAATTTCGTCACCCAATATTGCACCTTCACGTAGTAACTCAGCTAGGGTTTTGGCTGACAACGGTTCAGGTTCTGTATCAGCAATATCGACGGGACCGAATAGGACACCTCCGAGATCAGTGTCCAACCAACCTTCTTGAATTCGCTCACGCTTGACCAGATGCTGAGAAAAACGACCCCCAATGGGTGCGATGGTAAAACCACCTTCTGCGATTCTGGATTCGAGCCAATTCGGAAGTGATTCCAGAGAACCGGTCACCAAAACACGGTCGAGGGGTTCAGGGAGTTGGGGTGGGCAATGGGTAAGTTGTCTCATTTTCCGAACGCGAACAGTATGAGTTTCCGTGATTGATGAGAGACGATCTCGTACGTGATCGACAACCTCTCTTGAGGGGTCGACAACCACCACTCCACCCTCAGGACCCACTATGTGAGCGATGAGTGATGCGATATAGCCTCCTTTGGCACCTAAAATGAGTACTTCTTGTCCAGGGGCCAATTCAAGATGGAACAGCATTTTGGCAATCATGTGCGGTGCGGATATTGTTTTGACACCGCCTTTACTGGTTTCCAGAAACACAAGTGGTCGGTCGTGCCAAAAAGGATCTAATTCGTAATCGGTATACTCCCCAACATCGACTGAACGCATGGCTGCAGAAATACTTGAATTCATTGGAACACCAGCATGAGAGAGGCGCTCAATCAATCGTCGTATCTCGCCTCTATACTCGACCATTGCACTCCGATTTTACCCGTCACTCAAAAGGCTACGGTGGGGTACACCTCATATCCCCTAACCTCCCGCGCTAAATTGCGGGTCCGTGGTCTAGCGGTTATGACGTCGCCCTTACAAGGCGAATATCACCAGTTCAAATCTGGTCGGTCCCACTATTGCTCTTCGGTCCATTCGGCATCATCACCAAGTGAATCCTTGTCTTGTTCTTCTAGGGTTGTGGCCACTTTTTCCGTGGTCCAAACAGTATTTTCCTTCCAAGTATCCAAATTGGGATTGATCGATGAAAGTGCCTGTGATAGATTGACTTCGATGACCTCGGCTGCACCCGCTTCTGTTTCGGCGGCCATACGAACCGCTTCGATTCGACCAAAGTGGGCATCCCATGCTTGAATTGCTTTCTGCATTGCGAAAATAATGAATGAATGCTTGTTTGATGCACGATCGCCTCCACCGAACTCACCTCGTCGAACAAGGTAAGATTCACCCACGCAGACCGCTACGTAAACCGTCCCGACTGGTTTCCCTTCACTACCCCCGGTAGGTCCGGCTACACCTGTGATTGAGATGCTTACACCACTACCCGAGGATAACTGGGCGCCTTGCGCCATTCCAAGGGCCACATCATGGCTAACAGCGCCACGCTTTTCCAATTTTTTTGGATTCACACCCAACATGGAAATCTTGGACTCGTTGGAATAGGTGACCCAACCTTGTGAAAACCACTCGGATGCACCAGAGATATCAGTAAAACTGCTGGCCAGTAAACCACCAGTGCAAGACTCTGCTACGGACAGGCTCCACCCTTCCTTCTTCAGGCGACGGACGAGCCGGGCCGCGAGCATGGATGCTTCCTCACTCACGTATTGACGGCCCCAGCGGCTGTTCTTAGGCATGCCGACGGTAGGAAGGGAGGTGGAAATCGGCTTTTTGGGACGCAGTAATGCCTTTGAACGGTCGCGTTAGGGTGAAGGATTGTGAGCGATGCGGAATGGGCGGAAATCCACCGAAAGGTGATGGCGGTGGGACTCATTCCTGCCCGTTCTGTCCGAGAACGCCTTCTGGCTTTACCTTCCATCGATGCTTTGTTACAAGCAGCAGTAAAAGCAGACTGCAAGGGTATGTTAGATGAAACCATGCTGGATTCCTTGCTCAAGCAATCGGAATCAACGGTGGTCGCGAGGACGATTGCCCCCCTTGCAGAACCTGAACCTGTTGCAGCACCCCGAATCCATAACCTGGACCACTACAAATTGGCCGACTTTCCAATGCAAGCCAAAGATGTCGATGCCGAGATTACCGTACATTTTGACATTACGGGAAAAAGTGTGACGGAAGGTAAGAAGGAAGACATTCAATCTTTCTTTAACGACAGGCTCAAACAAATTCGTCGACTAATCCTTGATCGTAATCTACCCAATCGACCCATCGCAGTCAATGAGGCTGTACGTCAGAAAAAACAGTTTACTGGTCGGGGTAATGACTTCACTGTCATCGGTCTTGTCAAGGAATCGAATACCACGAAAAATGGACATCTTCGCTTTTCAATTGAGGATTCGACCGGAGAAGTTCGATGTATGCTAATGCAAAGAGATGAGGATGGACCCAGTCAGGAAATTGTTCATGCTGGTTTGATGGATGATGATGTCATTGGAGTCAGTGGTACATTCAACACATCTGGTGACCTCGTATTTGTCGATGACATCCATTTTCCCGCCTTGACAACACACAAACGAAGAACCGCTGGTGAAGACCGGGCCGTCAGTGCTGCATTCATCTCAGATTTGCACCTTGGTAGCAAAACCTTCCTTGAGCCACAATGGCACAAGATGATTCAATGGTTCCATGATGATCCATTGGCCAAGACCATTCGATATCTGGTCATCAGCGGAGATGGTGTGGATGGAGTGGGGATTTATCCCGGACAGGATCGGCATCTCAACATCACCGACTTGTTCAACCAATATTCTCGATTGGGAGAAATGTTACAGGAGTTACCTGATTGGGTCGAAGTTCTTCTCTTACCCGGAAACCACGACGCGGTTCGACCGGCTGAACCTCAGCCCGCAATTGACCCCGAATTGCAAACCGATTACAACAACACCCTCTTTGTCGGTAACCCCTGTGACTTCAGCTTGAATGGAGTCAGGGTCCTCTCCTACCACGGTGTTTCAATCATGGATTTCGTGTCGAGTCTGCGTACTGTCACATTCGAGACTCCAGAAGCAGCCATGCGTGCGATGATTGACAGGCGTCACCTTGCCCCCTCTTGGGGCGGAAAAACGCCATTGTCCCCCGAACCTGAGGATCGGTTGGTCATCCAAGAAATCCCTGACATCTTCGTCACAGGACACGTTCACGGCCATCACACTGAGACCTACAAAGGTGTCAACCTCGTCCACAGCAGTACTTGGCAAGACCAAACGGATTACCAACGTATGTTGGGTTTCCAACCGAAGCCCTGTATCCTGACCGTGGTCAATCTACACACCCATGCAATGGCAGCAATTCCATTTGTGTAAGTTATCCATGGGATACTCTGCGGTTGAATGCATCCCAATTGCCCTTGGCCAACAGAGGCCATTCAAATTTCCACTCCCAGAATTGAGAATTTGCTTGATTGTAATCAATCATAGCATCAGAGTAAACGATATTTTGCAACGGGACGGAATCAGATAACGATGAATCAGAATCAATGATCTGATTCTCCCCAACTACTTCTGAAATTGATGCAAGGCATTCTTGTTTATGCTCACCTGGCCACGACCCTGTGAGTTCGACGAAATCGAATAATCCGCTGGCTCGAGACATTCTCATTTGCCACCAAGTCCACCCATCATCCTGATGGGCACTCCAGTGGTGCTCAATCAATTCATTTGTGACATCATCATGACCCATGTCTTCACTAAATAGATGGGGCCGGACCCAAACATCGACTGAATCCTTGGCGATTGAAATCGGAACTTGACCACACAATTGAATTCCATTCTGAGTAGCATAATGCCTCAAAATCATCCAATCGCGCTGGAATCTAACTTGGTTCATTATCCGTCCACGCATGATTGGCATGTATTGTTCAATGGCTGACTGAATCGCACCAGGTTCCCGTTCTCGAAGAGGTTGGGGCCATTCATACCATGGGCGTTCGTCATGAAGTTGTTTGAGGACATCATACAAGGCCCAATCCCATGCCCAATGGGCATTCACACTAAGCCAATCACGAATCAATTGATGATCTGGGTCTTCCTCAAAACTGGGATCACATAATTTCACGGAACCGGCAAATGCACTGGTACTAAAATGAGGATTGTGATTTTCATCAGGTGGAGTAATGGGTAAGATTTTCCAAACAGAAACCCCAGTTTCGGCAAGAATATCGACGAAGGTAAAGGCATCAGGCCCTAGTTTTCCTGATGGAAGGGATGTGATGTGACACAACACACCTGCTTCAGCCATAATGTTGTTACAAAAAGAAGGGAGAAAACCTTTCACGTTCTAAACGAGGAAAAAGATGCAATTTAACAGAGGAGGATATCTGTCAATAATTACTCACCCGGGAAGGGTTCACCATCGAACATGTGAGGCCAAAGTAGGCGGCAGTCTTTCTCTTGGACATGGGGGACACCTGCTTCGGAAAATCCATCAATGGCAATTTGCTTCTGCCCATTGAATCCAATGAAACCAGAACCTGGAATTCGCATGCTCATGTCTGTGTGATTATCTCCAACACTGACTATTTCCGAGGGTTCAAGACCATTGATTCGAGCAAACTTTTCGACCATTGCATCCTTGTGATGAGCAGGAACTCGAACATCGCCATCGTCAAGCAAGAAACCATTTTCATCATACAGGAATCCATTTGAAACCCAATCATCAACATTCAACATCTTTGCGATTGAACCGATGAGAAGATCAACACCAGCACTGACAATCGCAACGATGACCCCTCGTGCTTGGAGGGCTTCGATTAATTCTCTAGCTCCAGTCATCAATTTGACGCCTTGATAGCAACGCATCAGTTCATCTCGATGGATTTCAGGTTGTACGCTTTTCCACAGACCAATGTCGTCAGCCATGAATTCTGCATCACTGACTTCACCACGAAGGAAACGATCCAGCATTTCTCCACTATTTGTTCCGAAATGCTCGTGGATTATTCTCCAAGAAGAAATGGTATCCACCAAAACACCATCACAATCGAAACAGACGGCCTTAATGGACATAGAATCACCAGTATTACCGACGAATGGGTATCTGGTCAAGAAGTAATGGGAGTAAGG
>NTJU01000025.1 GCA_002457195.1 Marine Group II euryarchaeote MED-G33
GACAATGATGATGCAGAGATTTGGGCAACTGTAACCTCCAACGATGGAATGGTCCAATACAACCCGATTTCAGGAATGCTCACAGCAACCTACACTACCGCAGGTCAGTACATGATTCAACTATCTGCCTCAGATTCTGATGGAGATAGTGGCCAGTGGAGTTTCATGGTCAACGTGGTCGACAACATGCCATTGGTTTGGAGTAATGATGGAAGCAATGGCGATATTGACGTCGCAGTCTCCAATATGTACTTTGGAATGGAACCGAGTATATTTGTAATTCAACTGAGTGATACACAATTGACTGATATCTCCGCTGAGTGGGCAATTTGTAATTCGCAAAATGGAATCTGTAGTGACTTTGGAATCGTCTCAATCGACTCTAACACATTCCAAACCGGCCAAACATTCGTGGCTCAGGTCACCTCAACCGACAACGGATTGGCCAACTTTGATTACATCAAGATCCACATTACTGCTGTTGGTACTGATGGATTTGATTACGAATCCGACCAAGTACAGTTTGATGCGATTCAGGAACCCGGTTCTACACCCGGCGAAGAAACCGATGGTGAAACCGACAACGAACAAACAGGGGACTCTGAAGAAACTCAAACTGGAGGAATGAGCACCATGGTCATTGGTGGCATTGTCGGTCTTGTATTGCTACTTGTGATTGCAGGCGTTCTCGCTACCATGCTATTGCGCGGTGGTCGCGATGAACTCCCAGCCACAGACTGGGGCACAGAAGTCGCCTTTGCGGCACCAGCAGCCGCTCCACCAGTGGCTGCCCCAGTGGCGGCCCCTGTCGTGAATGCAGTTCCAGACTACACCCACCTCTCACCTGGCGGCCAGTATGTTACTGGTCATGCTGGAGAGACTGTGTATCTGTCATCAGATGGTACCGCTTGGACAATGCAAGCAGACAGTTCGTTCATTCGAACGTCTTGATCAGCGCTTACAAGCACCGTGCGGGCATTGCCCGGCGAATGCAACGGTTCCACCTTTCCATATTGAGGAAATGCTCTCGCGTGATGCAAACAGTGTTTTCTGCCTATTATTGCCGACTTCCCAAGGTGAATGATTAAGAGCGGTCTACAGAGGGCGGGCCTTATGTCAGTAGCAGACATGGTACAAGGAATGATTGACACTTTGAACGAGGCCCTGGTCGATGCAGGTAAGCACGACCGCGGCAACTCAGCCGCGGGCACTCGCGTGCGTAAGGCCATGCAGGCCACCAAGGGCGCAGCACAAGACGTGCGCGTCCAGGTTCAGAACGACAAGAACGCTTGATTCGTTCAACGTGTGTGCCCCCGTTTTAGCTTCGGCTAAGGCGGGGGCCTCTTACGTTTCAATTCACAGAAAATTGGTTGTGTGTGGTCCACACTTCCCATTCCCCACCACCATTCATGAAATCGGCTTGTCCATTGTTGGCGAGATACCAACCGACTGGCTGTTCTTCCCATCCGATCCCTGGAGAAAATACCACCCATTCTACCGAAGTTAAGTTTCCACGCTTTTCCCAGGTCTCATCTGAAACCAATTCATTTTCCCATCCTGAACCAGGATCTCTCCAATGCCCAGTAATGTCCCTTTCTTTGACATCTTCGATGTATGTATGGAAGGTGTAGAGGTAATGCATCCCCAATGTCGATTCATGCACAAAAAGGAATTCTTCCCCAGATTGCATATTTTGGTCTAATACTTCTGCAGCATCATCAGTCCAGTATGTTTGTCCATGAATTCCTGCAGCAAATGAGATTGGAAGTATGAGCAATATTCCAGCCACAGCTTTTCTCTGCTTCCAATCGACATTTCCGTTGACACGCCTGATCAAAACGTAGCATGGAATTGTGAGAATTGTGATGTATCTTCCATTGTTGCCCATCGTCCACATGTGCCAAGGCCAATCCGAATTCCATAGAATCGATTCGTAAGTCCACAAGCATGCGACGTATGCCACAATTGCACCGGCCATCGTACCGATGAAAAGAGCCAATTCGCCAGTCAATCGATTTCCATCTTTGGCCATATTACACCAAGTGGTCTTGGCAAATGGCCACAGAACCATGCCGACGAACCCATACACGATGATGACCCCGAATATCGATATGGGTAGGGCCTGAATGAATCGATTACTTTCAGTACTGACTACTGAGAAAGAGCCAAATCCATTCAATCCCAAGATTATGATGGTAAGGATTCCAAAGCCAAAGCCCACAACCATGGTCTTTTGCGGATTAAACCAATGATCAGGTGCCCGATCAATCCATACTCCAATTCCGATCAATACCAAGAATGGTAGGAACATAGAGAATGGTTCCACTTTTAATTTCAAAACCAAAATTGCCATGATCATCATTGATGACATCCCAATTGCGGTAATTCTCGCAAACGGACTTTTTTCCAAACCATAATTTCGAGATCCTTTCCAAATCATCCATGCAATTCCGAGGAAGGCCAGATAGGTGTATTCTGAATAGCCCCGGCCGATTGAAAAAATCAGTGCAGGGTTCAATAACAATACAGCAATGGTTTCTTTTCCAAAACCCATTTTTCTAGCAGTGATGATTGCGAGCATTAAACCCAGTATTGCGAATAACATCACCGTTCCTGGCGTGACACTGTCAACGGGGACTTCTTTCGCATCTGCTGGATTAGAAGCGAGTGGGTCTTCGGTTCGAACATCCCCCCAATCTAGAACCCAACCATTCTCGGATTCCACATACGCACCTTTGACATGGGCATCTAAACCCAACTCACTGCTGAAAATTGCGAAGACTGTGAGAACGATTGCGATAATTAGCAATCCATTCCAAAATCGCTCTTGACTGTAGAATGGAGTGTCCTCCGTCGGAGCTACAGCCTTATCCATTGAATCGGTTCCAGACACAGATGGCTATGATTGCACCGCTGATTAGAAGTCAAAGAGTGTTGATTGGCCTTTGGTTCGCATTCTTCCGGCTCCCTTCATTCGCTCAAGGGCTCGATCAACACGTCGTTCACTGAAATCTCGCTCATCGATGAGGAATTTCCTCAACCCATCTTCATCAGCCATACCAGAGGGTGGCAACTCTCCAGAGATTGGATGATTCAGGAATAGTTCGCGAATTTCATCCAATCGAGCAGGAATCTCCTTGTCTTTTGCTTCGCAAACCCCCTCAATCGTACCAAATTCTTTGATTAATTTGAGTCCTGTTTTTGGGCCGATACCACGAATTCCTGGATGGAAATCAGTTCCAACCATGATGCCTAAATCGACCAATTGCTCATGAGTAATTTCATGCTCTTCAAGAAGATCTGCCAATACAATCCTTTCCGCAGAAATCATACGTCCAAATTTTTTGGTTCCATGGCTGGTTAGATTCCGGACCATAACGGGGCTACCATACAGAAGAACATCCCAATCTTGACTGGCAACACCTGATACCTGCCCTTGACGACACCAGACACTTGCCGCACCCTCTGCCTCCATAGGTGCCTCGATCCAAGCAATTCCCAAGAGGTCTAGCATCTGTTGTGTTTCTTGCACCATTTCGGGTGTGTAAGATACAACCTGGGCTCCGAGTTTATCTGCGGCTTTCCAATCCTCGGCTTCAATCGCTGCCTCCCATTTCTCTACAGCATTGACACGTCGCTCTTTGCGTCCAGCCAACGTTTCGAATTTGAGTTCATGTGGCCTACCATCGAATACGAAAACAGGGTCAATTCCAGCTTCGATCAAGGCTGCACTACGGTCTAGGAAACCCATCAAGTGGGAGACAGGCCTTCCACTGCTATCTCGCAGATAGGTCCCGTCTTTGCCTTCTCCTCGCGCGCGTAGGCTCGTAATGAACTGGTAAGCTGTGAGAAAAGCATCCACCGCGACACGTTCACCAGCGAGGTCATTCATCTGAATGGGAACCGGTGAAGCGAGGTCTCGAAGATTACAGCCCATTCAAGCCGCCTCAGAATTCTTCTAGTTCATCGAGAGCATCTTCAAAGTCTTCATCCGGCTCTTCTTCCTCATCATCGTCATACTGTCGATTTTGCCTGAAAGACATCCAAAAACCGACACCACCCATGAGAAGTCCTAGCACGGTCAAGATGTGTGCATAGGAGCCCCAAGTCGAATCAACTCCAATGATTTCGCATAGTGTGCTTTGGATTGCAAATCGATCTGAATTTTCACCATTCACCGTAACTGTGACCTTTTGTGCTTCCCAAGCACTACCTGTATCAGGATCGGTGCAATCCATACAAGCGTGTAATGGGACCAACGAGGTTACACCGGTTGCGGGATCGGTTGAATTGACAATCATTGATTTGACTAGAACTGCTTGTCCTGGTCGCAAGTCAATATGGAAGAGTGAGAAATACAACTGTACGTATTCTTTGCCTCTCTGTGGGACATTTGGGTCTTCAAACAGTGAGGCATGTTCTTCATATCCCATTGCAGAGATTTTATGCCCACCATGGGAAGCGATGTAAACATCATCATATTCGACATAAACTGAGAATTCATAATTCTCTACGAAGTCATCGCCGATGAATGACCCTTGTCGTTCATCGAGTTGTATCAATTCTTCAATTGACCAAACATCAGGGTCATCTGGATTTACTTTCCCCATTTGTAGTGGCCCAGCAATGATCGGTGCGACCATCATCGAAACCAGCAACCCTAGTCCTGTAAACAAGATTGACAATTCTTTCATTGGAATTGGAGGAAGGAACATGAATCCTGCAACAAAAACACCAATTCCAAGAGCACCCCAAAGAATCAGTCCGATGAATGATACTGAATTTCCACTCTCTAGATTGTAACCGGTTGCTTGTGCGTAAGGTGATACGTATTCTGCACCATCCAAGCCGGGAACGACCGGTTCATATGGGGCTAAAACAGGGATGTCCATCCATGATTCTCCATTTCCAAGATAGAGGACATACCCATCATTTGGATTCACACTCTGGGGTTTTTGGAATGAGATGCGCAAGCCAAAGGTTTCGTCTGCTTTCACCTCTTCTTGATTGATGAAGAATTCAAACTGGTAATTGCTGTCTTCATCTGGTTGGTTGATCGTTTGTTGAGCCAAATCCACATTTCCGAGTCGCAGAACAATTGTGACTTCTTTGGTGCATGCATTTTGTTCCAAATCACAAATGATGAGCAAATGGATATTTCCAGTAATTGGAATAGAGTTGTCAATTTCAACAGGTTCAGCAGGAGGGTTACTACCTTCGAAAGTAAATGTCCTTGGGCCACCACCATTGTTTGCATCTCCAATGATGTTCCCTTCACTCATTTGGTCGTCTGATTCGACATCTGAAGGTGCAGAATGCGTCCATGTTTCCCAAGTGCTTTGGCTTTCAGCTGTGGATTGTCCATACATGAACATTCGATTCTGATCAAATGTGAGGTTCTTTGGGTCATCTGCTTGCATAACGCCCGCCCCAGTATCTTGGGCAGTGACTGGTACGGTTGCAAAAAGACAGGAAAGCAACAGCACGGCGAACAGCACAATGGCCCCTCTCCCTCGCGCGCGCATAGAGCGATGGGAGAGGTGCGACCGTTATAGGATTAAGGCGGGGTGTGTGCTGCGTAGCAGCACAGGCGCGCACGCACGTGAGAGGTTCCAATCATGACCAATTCTGTGGTAATCGGAGCGGGGTGGCATCCTGCACTTTTCCGTGTAGAAGCGTCCAACTTGATTGATTCATTTGAGTTCGTTCACCCCCATGCATTGGTTTGCGATCAATCAGAAGCGAACCGATTAATTTCTCGTTCGAGTTTGATTTCCGAGGTATTGAGCCCGGGTGGTATTGTCGATATTGAGAGCGCCATCGAAAAAATATCAGAGGCATTTCTTACGTTGAACATACCAGGGTCTGTCGCCGTCAAATCGAGCCGAACAGGCGAGAAAGTAGAGGGTTGGTCCAGTCGAATCATCGCCGGTGAAATCGGTGGTGTTCTGGTAGGTGCTGGAAGGAAGATCGATTTGACCAATCCCGATGTCACGCTCCGCGTTCATCTTCTCGCACAATCTAAAGGCACAGTTCACCCAGATGACTTCGAATCAGTTCCTGTTGTCGCATGGGGTATTACAATCCATGATGGTGATGATTGGGCAAAACGCACAGCACCGAATCGCCCATTTTTCAAACCAATCAGTCTAGACCCTAAACTCGCTCGCGCAATGGTAAATCTTGCTTGCCCTTCAGGAACCCGTCTTCTAGATCCATTTTGTGGAACAGGTGGACTCATTGTAGAGGGTGTTCTCTGTGGTTTAACCAGTAGTGGAAGTGACCTAGCTTGGCCTATGGTCACCGGAACCCGCGAGAATGCTTCATGGGCACAGCAGCGCGGTGGCGAAGGCGAGTTTGAGATACGAAATGGTTCAGCACTAGAGTTATCTGAAATATGGAATGGTCCATTTGATGGATTTGCATTCGATCCCCCGTATGGTCGCAATGCTTGGAAATCTACTGATGGTTTCGATTTGTTAGAAGGTGCTCTTTCGGCTTGTAATTCAGTTGCAACAGAAAATGCAAATCTCGTCACCCTCCTCCCATGGCCACCATCTGCGATTTCAGAATCAATAGATTCAGGGACATCCTTTGGTAAATCGTGGGCAGAAATTTCAGATGCATTTGCTTCGGCAGGTTGGGAAATCATGTCGACCACACCGATTCGGGTTCATCGCAGCCTCGCTAGGATGCTCATACATGCTAAAAAAATGGTAAAATAATTGTTGAAGGTAACGGTGTACACAAACCAAATGAATGCCGAAACTGACAATTTGCCAGTAGTAAACGTAGATTTCCTCAAGATTCAGGACCAAACCTACGTTTGCTCATTATTAGGAGTGAGCGGTGCAGGATTCGAACCCGCGTCGACGGGTCCGAAGCCCATCAGGATATCCAGACTACCCTAACCGCCCACCCCTGCCGAGACAGACATCCTCCTTCAAATCGTCGGAACGTAAAGGAGGCTCCAGTGGTCGTCTAACCCTTGTGAATGGACTAGGGCCATTCTCCAGATGGCCAAGGTAAATTCGACCGAGTCCACAGTGTAACCACATCCTCTCCCCAATTTTTCTGTTCAATCATTTCTAACCCTGCCTCAATTAGTAAAGAATCATCCAAACCACTCATTGGCCCCTCCCCCAATAGATTTGGAGATTGAATGATGATCGCCCGATCTACCAATTTTTCTTCGATGAAATGTTTCCAAACTTTAGGTCCACCTTCAACCAGTAATTCTTGTGTTCCGCGATCACCTAGGTGATCAAGAAGCGCATTCAGATCGGCCCCACCCTTTCCATCAGCAGGTAGAGCTACACCTCTGGAATCCTGTTGTGTGTGAATGAGTAAAGTATCTCCATCATCGGTTAGAACCTTTGAATTCTGAGGAATTCTTAGTGTTCGATCGAGTACCACGCGTAGAGGTTGGTTGCTTTCGCCAATAGGCACACGTCGGATATTCAAACTCGGGTTATCTCGAATGATTGTATTGACCCCTACCAATATGGCATCAGCATGTCGTCTCATTCGATGCGCCGCGTCAAGACTTTCTTCAGACGTGAATCGCCCAGGTGATTCACCATCGACTACACCGTTTGCGTCCATTGCAGCCTTGAGTGTAACCAGTGGACGTTTATGCTCACACCAATACATGAAAGACTGCATCTGGATTTGCGCTTGCTCCATCAGCAGTCCTTCCCGAACCGAAATACCAGCATCGAGCAAAACCTGAATGCCTGCACCACGAACTGTTGGGTTTGGGTCTCTTGCAGCCACGACAACTTCACCAACACCTGACCAAAGCAAAGCTTGGGTACAGGGGGGTGTTCTTCCGAAGTGGTTACACGGCTCTAGGGTCACATATGCAGTACAACCTTCTGTGGCGACACCTCGTGCTTCAGCATCTGCTATGGCCGCTTGTTCCGCGTGTAAATCACCCAGATGATCGTGCCACCCTTCGGCAATGATATTGCCAGATTGAGCTAGAACACAACCCACGGGTGGGTTGGGAGAAACCTGCCCCCTCCCCCTTTCAGCAAGTTCAATCGCCCGTTTCATACAGGCGATATCGAACTCAGACCAGTCCGTGTTCATGTTCATCGCAGGGGCACGACATACCCGTTATTTTCGGTCTCTTAATTTCTAGAGTTGTTCGGGCAAGGCTCTTGATTGGAAGCCGTTCTGGCGCAGATATGGTTCGTATCGCATGCATTGTCAATCCCGCTGGCCGAGATGGTACAGTACTGAAACGTTGGCCAAAGATTGCACAACAAATCGAGGAAGAAGGATTGGACTGTGAGATACACTGGACTGAGAGAACAGGCCATGCATCTGAAATCGCGTTCAGTCTCCGAAATAGAGATGATTTGGATTTGGTTGTGGCAGTAGGCGGTGACGGAACTATGAATGAAGTCGCCAGTGGATTACGCGGCTCATCAATGACCCTTGGGATTATTCCGATGGGTAGCGGTAATGATTACGCACGCGCTCATGGTATCCCTCTGCGCAATACACGAGAGGCTGTATCCATTCTCAAGTCAGGGGTAGATCGGCGCGTTGGAGCCATGAGAATCGATGGCGCTCCAGCCCCTGCCCTACCACATTACCCCTCACCAACCGAAACTGAATGGGATGGTTCTGCTGATGAGGATTGCATGGTACGTCGTTGGGCTTTCCTTGAGTCCGATGGAGGTACGACCAGCGATGTATCGCGACGAAAGACGTTGGGTCAGGGCAAACATATCCGTGGCACAATGAAGTACACCTATCTTGGAATCAAAAGTATCCTTGGCTGGAAAAAGCAAGATGGATGGCTAAAGGTGGATGGTGTTGAATTGGGTCGTACAGACATGAGTGGATTGTTTACCACAAGCATGACTCAGACCTTTGGAGGCGGATATCGAATAGCGCCAGGTATGTGTGTAACTCAGGATTCAATGTCAATCATATTGGCTACCGGCTTATCAAAATCGCAAATGCTTCGAATCATGGGTCCATTGAAGAAGGGTACACACATTGGAAAGTGGAACATCAGTCTCAATTCTGGTGAGAGGTTGGAACTGCGTAACATCGACGAAAGCGACCAACCCAGCGATGTCCCACATGACCCTCCAATGTGGGTTCAGGTTGACGGTGAACCTTGCTTGATGACACCTGCAATCATACAGTATGTCTCTGATCAACTAACTGTTCGTGGTGGACAGGCCATTCCGAATGAGTCATCATAGTGAGAAATCGCTGAAATCACCCTCATCGTTGACTTCTGGGTCAACTCGTCTTGAAGGCGCCTCATCTTCTTGAGCCACTGGCTCGGTTTCAGGAGTTTGAGTTTTCTTGGTTCTCCGAGTAGGTCTTGATTTGGGCGTGGGCTCAGGTTCAGGTTCAGGTTGCGTTCTCGACACTCTCGAAGTATGGGTTTGAGTAGCTATGTTTCTCCTGCCGCCACTTTTCGGCATATTTCCAATGACGTTTCGAAGGCCCTTGTCTTTCAACTCCTGCTCAAAGGCCTGTTCCTCTTGCATGTCAGAAATCATGTCTTCCATAGCATCGGCTTCATCGGTTGCTGTAACCGAACTTCCTGCGACATAATGCCCAGTACTAGTTCCTGGTGATTCTTCTGCAAGAGCAGCACCGATGTCGAATTTAGGAACACCAGCGGATTTCTTAGTGGGCTTACCAGTATATTCAGCTTCTTTCGCCTTTGTTGATGCAGCCATTCTCGCTTCATGACGTGCGGCTTCGTGACGTGCAGATTTACCCGCACGCATTTGTTGTTCAGAGAGCATTGATTGGGCTTGGGAATCCGCGCCGAGAATAATCTGGTTTCTGGAAAAGATGTAGAGTGCACCAGATGCCACAATTGAGACCAACAACATGGTTGTATACAATCCTCGTCCAAAGAATGGAATGTCTCCTCCGATGTAAGCCTCATTGACATCAACAACTCGATTCCCACCATAATTGATTGATGTCACTACAAAGTGGCCAGTCCAACCTTTGCTTGCTGCGTCAACCCTGCAATCGGTCATCTGGTCTTCATTGATCGATTCACCTTGTCGAAGATACCCATTTAGTTGAACAGCCTGATTGGTATCCATCTGCAAGGTCGCCTCAAACACATTCTCATTTGAAGGAATGATGGCCAAAAGAGTCCATTTCCTGGTGGGGAAATCACTGGCTTTACCATCGCTTAGAATCCCATCGACCAACGGAATTCCTTCGGCTTGAGTTGGGGAAGGCCAGTCATCCTCCGCGTTGACAATACTCACAAAGATTGACCCGGGTTCTACATCCTGGGCCTGTTCATACGGCATTGCATAAATCATCCAAGATGTGATGGCGTGCGTAGTTGTTTGAGGTTCATCGAACACCTTTGTTTGAACCAGCCAACCAGAAATAGTCACGGTCGAGTTTTCACAACCATTCAGTTCGATTGAATCATCAACGAGATGTCTCGATGAACTGCTAGCCAACTTGTTGGTCACGGAAATAGACTCTGTTCCAATATCCGTGCTACTACCTGAATCCATACTCGTGCTATATTCACCGTTTGATGAACCCCAGGATACACTCGGTCCCCCGATACAGCCTGAAAGGGACGGCATCAGAAAGAGAAGAACGAGAAGCGGAACGAGACGTCGCACGCATCGCTGAGGGCGCTCCCCATTGAAGACTGTTCGCACCCGTAGGGTGCGTTTTTGCATCAATGATTGTGGCCACTATGATCCTCGGCAGCATCTGCACCCGAGTCGTGGTGCAATAGATGAACCAAATCTTCCATGAATTGTTGTGTTGACCAATCTGTTCCTGTGAATATCAGTCGCTTTTTACCATCCTTGTCGATAACGTAAGTCATCGTATTGTGGCCGACCTCATACATTTCTTCTTCACCCATATCACCATGTCCCTCATGTGAGTCATGATCAGATGGCTGCTCATTCTCAGTCCACATATAGCCAGCATTCTCACAGTTGATTTGTTGTGTGTGGTTGGTTACCGTATGCGTTCCCATGTTGTAACAAACCATATCACTACCCGGTGTTGGTAAGTACGAAAGGTTTGCATTTGATGCGGCCCATGCGACATGATCTGTATCTTGCATGATCATCACCTCATCAATTCCAACTGCACTCTCTTCCCAATTTTCGCCAGTGGAATTCCAGATGTACAAACTCCACCACCATGACCAATCATCAGGAGAATCGACTTCATTGATTCCAGTAATGCTGTGCCCATACTCTTCGTGCACTGAATAATTTAGAGAAATGTTGTTCATTGACATTGTTGTATTGGTTAGGTCCCATCCTGTCGCATTATCATCGGGCAACATATCATGGTCACCATCCAGCAATGCAGTTGTGTTGTCCGGGTAGAGGACTGAGACCTGATGCAACATGTCTGAATGGCCAGAGTGCCCCGAGTGATCATCATGATCACCATGGTCTGAATGATCAGAATTGATGTGCTCCTCATCGACAAACAAATTGTAACTCGTCCAAACTTCTGATAGGTGGCTGTGATCATCGCTGGTGAGGTGAGCCCAATCGTAGCCTCGTAGAGTGGTCCATTCAAGCAAATGCTCAGGTGTATCTCGAACAGGGTCGATGGTCATCGAGAGAATGACCAAATCCTCTTCATCTCCCATCTCAACATTGACATTGTGTAGATTTGCTTCAATCGCTAGACAGACATCAGGGCAAGCGGTGTAAGTGAAAGCCAAAACGACGACTTTTCCTTCAAAATCCGATAGAGAAACATCATTGCCATTTTGATCAGTGAGGGTAAAGTCTGGAGCGGGTGATGCTGGATCATATTCGATTCCATTAAACTCGTATTCGTGTTCATCACTCCCACCAATACAACCGGATAAAGCCGACATGAGCAAAATCGATGACAAAAGGGCAGGTAGTATACGCATATCCGCGCCATCTAAATACAGTATTTGAGAATACTGTTCAGAGGTGTTTGAAGTTGGCGCGGACGGAGAGATTTGAACTCCCGCGGCGAATACCACCGGATTTCAAATCCGGCGCGATACCAGGCTATGCGACGTCCGCAACAGAGGGTCCGAGACACTGCTCGGATATGTGTGTTGACCTTCATCAATTGTAGTATCCAGGGCGACACCATGCTGGCAAAGTATCTGCAGCATCAGGATGTGTCAAGCCGATGAACAACACCATGACGACAATGAAAAACACTGGGAACAATGCGGTTGCGGTGAGAACTCGACTGTCAGGATCACCTTGTAGATGCATGAAAATTGCAGCGATTCCTACTCCTTTGACGATTCCAACAGCGACGAGAATAAACACAACTGTATTCATACTAACAGTTCCTTTCATTGAGAACGTGAGCGCAACAGCGACCACTTCGATGGCTGTGAAAATCATCAACACCCAGAAGTTGAATGCATATCGATCGAATCCCAGAATTGTATGATGTCCATGTTCACCCATTTTGATGCCTCCTTAATACAGATAGAATGCGGGGAAGACCAACACCCAAACCAAGTCCACAAAGTGCCAATAAAGGCCGAAATATTCGATACTGACAGCATTCTGGGGTGTGTATCCACCACGGAACGCCTTCAGAACCATGTAGGCCAATGCAACCATTCCACCGAACACGTGAACACCGTGTGTACCTGTGGTCACATAGAATGTAGAAGCCGCCATTCGTATATCGAAAATAGCATCCTGTCCTGGTTCACAAGCTCCATGATGATCTGCACCTCCGTGATGATCCCAAGAATGACAATACGTGTACGCTGACTCATGTATCGTGAAATGATCAGCACTCAATGATGGAGCGTGGAAGTAGTACCAATCTCCTTCGTGTCCAATCTCAAAACCAACGAACCACTCAATCAACTTGAATGTCAAGAAGAGGGTTGCTAGGAAGAGAGTGATTGAGAGGTACTTCCCGACCTTGCTGTTGCGCTCTGCATCACTCAGGCTTGCATCCTTTGCAGTCTTGAGCGCGAGAACAATGGTGTATGATGATACAATCAGCGCGAAGGTATTGATTGCGCCTGGAATCAGAGTATCCGGCATGAAGCCAAGTGCTGCATTCGCATGTTCTTGGTGATATCCACCTTCAGCGATGAAGTAGGATGCTGGGAGCCAGCACTGCTGACCAGCCTCAAGCACGACGGTTGACCCTGGCTCAATGCTGCTTTCGAATAGAGTTACACAATTGTCAAAGCCAGTTCTGTATCGAATGTAGGTGCTAAAGAGACTGCTAAAGACCATCATTTCAGACATCAAGAACATCCAGATGGCAACCTTACGAATATCGATCGTTCGGAAAGGTGTGCCGATTGCTTTCGGTTCGAAGGAACCACTGTGACTCCAATCTTGTCTCCAGAATACAGTGAGCCCCGCGGAGAAGATCGCCAATCCAGCAATTAGGAGTCCAATTTGTGATGAATGGATTGCATAGGTCCAGAGGTCAGCCTCATCATCCCAGGTTTGTGTAAACACCTTGGTAAATCCGAGTAGGAACAAGCTAGAACCGAAGGCGATCATAATTGGAGCCCATGAATTGTGAGGTGCACCACCATGGCCATGATTCCAATCGTGTGGACCCCAGTGGCTGTGCTGGTGGTCGTGGTGATGATCATCGTGTCCTCCGTAACTCATTCTTCTTCACCTCCATCATCATCTTCGGGAATCATCATCCATTGAATCATCCTACCAAAGAACCCGGGTTCACTATCTCCGTGGATTTCAGCGAACTCCAACACGGGTAGGTTGCTTGGATCATGAGATGGTGTAGGGGGTGGGCTAGATACCAACCACTCCATTGACCATCCACCCCATGGGTCACTTGGTGCCTTCTGTCCGCGAAGTCCGCTGCTAATCATATTGTAAACCAAAATCAAGTTACTGGCAAAGAACATGAATGCGGCGACAGTAATCAGCATATTCCAATCTGCAGTTTCAGGGGGTAGTGCAAAGTACTCATCTGTGGTGATGAAGTATGTGTGTTGCCTTCGAGGCATACCTTGGATCCCGAGTCGGTGCATCGGCCAGAAAATCAAGTTGTAAGAGATGAATCCAGTCATAAAGTGGAGGATTCCAATCTTCTCATTCATCATTCGACCTGTGGCCTTGGGGAACCAGTAGTAAATTCCAGAATAGAGTCCAAAGACAATACCGCCCACGAACACATAGTGGAAGTGTGCAACCACGAAGTAGGTCTCGTGAAGGTGCAAATCCATGGCCACTGCCGGGAAGTACATACCTGAAATTCCACCAAGGGTAAAGGTGACCAAAAATCCGAGAGCCCAGAGTGTGTGAGTTCTGTAGACAAGACTGCCACCGTGCATGGTTTGCAACCAGTTGAAGATTTTGATCCCGGTTGGGACTGCAACCAGCATGGTCGTCAACATTGTTACGAAGCGCAAGACTGGACTCATTCCGGATGTGAACATGTGGTGTCCATAAACGATGAATCCAACGATTCCAATACCTGCGAGTGCGAAGACCATTGACTTGTATCCAAAGATGGTGCGTCGAGCACTGGTGGACAATACTTCAGAAATCACACCGAAGGCAGGCAATACAACCACGTACACTTCCGGGTGTCCGAAGTACCAGAATAGATGACTCCAGAGTAGAGGGTCACCTCCCGCGGCCACCTCATAGAACACCGTACCTATCGTCCGATCTAGTAAGACTTGAATCAGGCCGATTCCGAATGCAGGGATTGAGATGAAAAGCATCAATGTTGCAATCAACATTGACCATGAGAACAGTGGCATGTGCATCCAACCCATGCCCGGTGCTCGCATTGTACAGAACGTGGTCATGAAGTTGATACCAGAAATTGTCGATGATGCCACAATTAGAATTTGACCAGCCACCCATAACGTCGCACCTGAATGAGCTGTATGTGATACGATGTATGGTGCATAACCGGTCCAACCTGTATCGGCCCCCTGCCCACTGAAAATTCCAGAGAAGAGGAGGAGTGCTGCAGCAGGGTTGAGCCAGAATGCCAGTGCATTCAAACGCGGTAGAGCCAAATCCTGAGCACCGATTTGCAAAGGCACAATCCAGTTTGCAAATCCAGCAATCATTGGCATTGCTGCCAAGAAAATCATCGTTGTACCGTGCATTGTGAAGAACTGGTTGTATTCATCTTGGGTCAGGAAATCATTCCCAGGGACAGCCAATTGCACTCGGAAGATGAGTGCGAATAATCCACCTACACCTAAGAAGAAAAGTCCGTTGACCATATACAGTGTCCCGACCTTTTTGTGATCGGTACTGGTGATGTAATCACTAAACCACGGCCAGAATCGTTCCCAAGCAAAGGCGCCAGGATCCTGTCGATAGAATACCCAAAGGACACAACTCAGTGTGATGACTACCATCAGTAGGATTGCACTGGCTAGAACTGTGAGCCCACTGGCCTGTTCAGCAGGTTGTGGTCCAACGTCAGCTGTGAGTTTACCCCACATGTCGCCGCCGTTTGTCTGGTCACCATTGACTGAATTCACATGGAGGACAAATTTGGCTCCACCATCCATCGGGGCTGTCCACTCAACTGTCCAGTTGCGTTGGTCATTGCCCATTCCAGTGTCTGCCTTGTCTGTACCAGTATGGGTAACACTTCCATCACTGTTTAGTTGAACCATTTCGTCAACTGGTGCTAGGACACCATCACTAACCCAAAGGTGGAACCCTCCGAGTGCGGCTGGATTTGCATTGTCATCGTAAGATGGGCCACCAGTGAATGTGATGTTGAGTGTGTAGGTTGCTCCCGCCTCAAGTTCGCTAGGAAGCCCCTCAAGACTGGCTACAACATCGCTACTAGGGGTTTGGCCGTGACAGGAACATCCTCCGTCTTGCGCACCAGAAATCCCAGTCGGGTATGATTGAGCACTTGGTGCGATAGCAACTGCCAATAGCAGAATGGCGAGAATTCCAAGGGTGCGAGATTTCTTCATTGAACCAATCATCATATCACCTTACTCAAAGACCTCAACAACAGCAGTCATGTAACCATGGTCTTTACCACAGTATTCAGTGCACATGAGTAGTGATGATCCAATCTCATCCATACTAGGCGTGTAATACAATCTTGTTTCCATTCCTGGTTGGGTATCTTCCTTGATTCCCCAATCGAGGAAGAACGGAGCATGAGTGACATCATTCGAAGTGAGGAGGAATCCGTATGATTCATCCGCCTTCACACGTAGTAGAGGCTTAATTTGCCCCTCCACTTCAATGGTTGAAATCTCACAAATCAATATTCCATTTGCATTGTAAAACACTGTTGAGGAACGATTTTCCATTGAAAGGTAAGACTCTGGCGCATTTTCAGTGTCCCGGAATGGATCACAATCAAAATCCCAATACCATTGATTTCCAGTGACATAAATTTCGTGAGCATCCGGATCTGCGGACCACATTTCATCAATGGGTCCCCATGCGATGTAGGTGAGATAGACAATCAGAATGAATGGCACAATTGTCCAAGTCAATTCCATTTTGAGGTCATCATTTTCCTTTGGGAAAACACCTGGTTTGAAATCATCAATGTTGTTGTCACTACCATCCTTTGAACGGTACTTCAGCGAGTGATGGAACATCCAAACTAGGACGATAAAGAGAACGATAGCCGCCCAGAAATTGAAGATATCGAATAGGTACCAAAATATCTCGCCACCTGCTTCCATAGATTAGCCTCAGACGGCCCGGCGTGAGGACGCTATATGAGAGTTCTCTGCCCCCCCGTAGGGGGGTCAGTAAAACCGATTGAAATCTAAACCCCTCCGAATAAATCAAGAATCAGCCCCATTGGTCGATTCACGATGGGACCTTGGCCCGAAGGACTCCTCCGCGAAGAAGCGAGTTCTGTGATTTTAGCCGTCACCGTGAAACCAGCTTCTAAGAGAAATCGAGTGGAAGGTATCGACGTTTGGCGTGGTCGTTTGCAAGTTGCAATCCGAGCCCCTCCTGTGAAAGGAGAAGCCAATGAAAAGGTCACTACATTACTTGCTGAAAAATTCTCTGTTTCCCCCGAAAATATCGAGATAATTTCTGGACATCGCTCTAGACAAAAATCCGTTCGTTTGTGTCAAACAAAGCTTTCCGAGATCGAACCAATATTGGAGGTTTTTCTTGCCGAAAAATCGTGATGCCAGATATACGACTGCAGGTCGTGCTTTGGGCGAAGCACGTATTCGCAATCGTCCGACCAAGAAAGGGGGGTGCAATTGCCCAATAGTCGTAGAGGGTAGGAATGATCGCCTCGCACTCGAATTAATGGGGTTCAATGGACCGATTGAACAAGTCAATCGGGGATGGGACCAATCTCGAATTGTCACGTATATCTTTGAGAAATATGGGTTACTAAACAAAGTCGATCAAGGCCCATCGGTTATTCTACTGATGGATTGGGATCGGACTGGTGGACAATTACAGCGAAAAATTGGTGAAAGATTGGAAGCATTTGGGATGAAAATCGATTATGAGACCAGAATGGAATTGGTACGTTCGATGAAACCCGAAGGTCGTACAATCGAAGGATTAGGACCCCATGCTGAAAAATTGCTCCCTTACATCGATTTGGTGGATATAGAAGGTGCTGAAGACGAGTGATTATTCGATTTGAATCGCCACACGTAGGCTCAAGCAACCATCTAAATTATCCCGAATATGATCTAGATCTGCAAGACGTCTTGCGAGTTCGTCTTGCAATTTAGTGATGAGACTATTCTTCATTCGCACCCAACGAGGATCGGGTAAACGCCCCTCTGCTCGCGCAGTCCAATCAGCATCAGCCAATTGCCCCATTTCTCGAAGAATTCTTTGATGCCAAGCATGTTCGGCATTCTCCCGAAGTTCACCGAGTAGAGGTAAAAGTCGAAGTTGTTCACTTTCCAAAAGTGCTTCTTCAATCGGAGCCAAGAATCCTCGTAAATCGAAGTCACCAACCACTTCACCTGAATGCAACAAGCCTAGAGGTTCAGTACCATCGTCCATGACAGGCGTTCCACTTGAATCAAGGTAAAGCCAACGTCTAACAGTGGTTTGTGTTAGACTCTCCACCGTCCAATCAATGCAAACACACCATGCTGCATCAGGGGGTGTTGTGGTCTGTGTTTTCGCACGCAAGAAGAGCGCGCCACTCTCACTTAAATCCATCATTAACCGAGTGAGTGGATGATATGGTGTGATGAAGATATGTTGAGGGTGTTCTCGAGCGAATTCTCTTTCAAAAACAACATGAAACCAGTAAGGACCTGAACCACTAACAGCAGTCGTGATGATTTCTTTCCATCCAACAGTATCTTGGTCAATTCGATTAGAATCGATTGCGCGCTCTGCCAATTCTTCTACAATATTCCGTTCCAAACCGAGCATCCATACTCCCTGATCACGTGTGGGGTATAGTTGCCCACCATCTCCCAAGTGGTGTGCCAACCAATCTTGCAATTGTTGTGAACTGATTCCAAGCTGATGGCGTTCAACTGAATTTCTGAGTGCTGAAATACCTGGGTCAGGACCCACCCATTCCCGTTCATCCGTTGAACGTTCATCAAGCCACATCTCCCTCTTATCTAGTAAGGTTAGCACGGCATCATTGTCATCATTCGGCACATCTTCTGCCGCAATCATTCGCAAACCAACCGGCCGATCTAATTCTGTTCTTGCAACCATTCGCATCGCTTCACCTAGTAATGGATCGAGCATTCCAAGCGCATCTTCGAAAAGACGAATTCGATGATAGAGTCGGTGTAAAATCGCTGCATCGATCGTTCCTTCTACTGCTAGATTTAGAATTTGAATTTCATCTGCAGTTTGACCAAATCGGTCCAGTCGTCCAATTCTCTGTTCTATTCGCATTGGATTCCAAGGCAAATCGTAATTGACCAATCGATGGCAGTGTTGTTGGTCTAGCCCTTCACTACCGACCTCACTTGAAAGCAATACTTCGAATTCTCCATTTCTAAATCGTTCACGAATCACATCCCGATCTTGCATTCGTGTTCGTCCTGTGATGACCTCACAACGAATTCCATCGGCGGTCAAGCGTCGTTGTAGATGCTGTAATGTTGCATGAAAATGGCTGAAAAGAAGAATACCTCCATCATCATCTTGGTTGAGACTTTCGACAATCCACGATTGAAATGCATCATATTTTGAATCGATTTCACCTAGAGCCTCTGCTGCATCAATAAGTTCGTTGAGGTTTCCAAGGCGCCTTAACATTCGAATTTCAACCTCTTCTAAATCAATATCGGCTTCATCATCGATTGAGTTGTCTAGAACCTCTCGAGCCTGTGAATGCAATTGCCTTACAACATGTCCAGCAAAGGCTGGCAAGCAAGATGAAGCCATTCTTTCAGGTACAATGAGGGCCCAATCGAACACTTCGCCATCCGGATGACGCATTTGGATGAGGGTTCTCGCCCATGCACGTGCAGCTTCGTAAAGTCGCCATTCCTCTTGAGAGAGGGAAACATCGATTGTGATTGCAGATCTTTGTGCCATATGCCAATCCAGATCTCTACGCCTGGTCCTCACCAGTAGATCGTTGAGAGGCCGTAACCGGCGAATCAGATTTGCCAAAATGATTCTTGAATTTTCAATCCGACCTTCCTGCCATGCCCTTTCATCTTGAACCAAATTCAATGCTTGTTCCAAACGAGGGTCTCCTGCAAAACCGATTGTATGTTGAAGCGCTCTAAAGTGATCCAATGCTCTTGGTAGGTTTGGAACAGGTCGCGAAATACCATCCAATACATCATTCAGCATTCGCGTCGGTCTCATCGTTCGATGGAATTGTTCAATGGTAGGCCATCGATCAGGGGCCAGTAAACTGAGTTGAACCCAGAGTTCTTCCTCACGAAGATTGACCGGTGTTGCTGTCATCAGGACACTCTTTCGAGAGCGCATGGTGAGCAATTGTGCCGCATCGTGTAAACGGTTTCTGGGATTTCGACAATGGTGTGCCTCATCAATAATCGTCAGCATGACTTCAGGCAAAGTTTCCATCAATTGTTCAAGGGTTGCTGACCGCCGTAGAACACCATGGCTTACGATGATGATTCTTGGTTCACCTTCGACCAATCGTTCTACAACCCTTAACAATCGCCTTCCACTGTCGATTATTTCAGCCTCAAGATCACCACGGTGATGTAATTCCTGTTTCCACTTGGAACGTAGGGAGCCTGGACAGGCAATGATGATTGCACCGGTTTCACCGATCGAATGAAGTCGACGAATGATTCGAATTGCAGAAATTGTTTTTCCAAGTCCAACTTCGTCAGCGATCAACAATCCCTGCCATGGTGAAGTAGCCAATCTGGCCGCCGGTAGGTGTTGGTGAGGCTGGTCTTCCCATCGCCCAAAATCATGCATAGGTGCAGAGTCGCTGGATGGGTGCCTCAGCAACAAATCAGTCCATCGAAGCGATGGAGGTAGATTATCCGCCGTTGCGGAGTCCCCATCATCTCTAGTCCCGGAGACAGCCATAGGACGAACGGTCGAGCGGGCGTTCTTGAACCCTCGGACGGGTGTTCCCATTTCTTAGGGAAGTTCGACGCCATTTTGTTTGACAGTATTCAAGACCACATGGGTCACGGTTCGCATAATTCCTTCGCTTGATAATACCGTTTTCGACAAATCATCCAAATGTGCACGATCTCGGACTCGTGCGAGAACCATTGAGTCGAACTCTCCTGTGACATCGTAAATCCCGAACACGCGAGGGTCTTCAGCAATCCTTCGCTGAACTTCCATCAATCTGCCTTTTTCGATTCGCAGCCCACAAAGGACAGTCATCGTCCATCCCACCTTTTCAGCATCGATTCGCACTCCATATCCATGAATAATACCCATTTCTTCCATCCGCTTTACACGGTTGGAAACTGTACCGAGTGAAACACCGACTTCCTCTGCAATAGAACGCATTGAAGTTCGCGCGTCAGCGAGGAGAACTGCCAAGATTCGGCGATCGGTATCATCAATCATAATTCGCCGTATTCTCGACAGACTTTGAATCTATGTTGGTGGGTCTTTGTAAAGCGTAAGATCGAGAACCCAGCCCCCCATTTCATCGACTTCTATACTCCATTCTGTCTGGACAATTCGAGTCAAAATATCCTGTTCACCTCGAGCAGGTTTAACCTGAATCTGCATCATTTTTTCAGTTCCTGCGGGTAAATCAACAGATCGAACCGCCTTCGCTAGTTTCCAAGGTGGAAACACTCGTACCTCTTTCAAATGAAGGTCTCTTCGCCCGGCTTTCAGATAGGCAATCGGTTCACCTGCTGAATTTCGTCCACCGCGTAATTT
>NTJU01000026.1 GCA_002457195.1 Marine Group II euryarchaeote MED-G33
CGTTGCGGATTACAATGGTGAGGACCTTGATGGCGATGTTAGTGGCATCATTACTGAATTCAGTGGCAACGAAGACGAGGGACGCGAGGGGCATGAGCACCCACAAGCAGCTCATATTGAGGATGATATCGAGCGTTCGGGTCTCGGATCCACATGGGGTGCAAGTCACAGTGATGTCCTCCCACAAGATGGTGGATTGGCTGATGTGATTACAACAGGCACCACAGAGTCTGGTCTTGAGTTTGAATTCATGCGACAGATGCCGCTACCCGGCACTGCCGGTTGCGCTCGTTCGGAGGGCAGCGGTGGTGGAGATTACGCCAGTATTGGATGGGATTACAACGAATTCAGATATTGGGACGATGATTTAGAACAAGATGTCTACTATGACAAACCTGATCTTGACACACTGACAATCAATTGGGGCGATGGAAGTGAAGAATACGAGTATCGATATGGGCAAGACGATGACTATCGCGAAGATGGCTGGGAAGGACACTCATATGCCGACAATGGAGATTACTGGATTCAGGTCACTTACACACCAACCGATGGATATTCACCTGTTACTCACTCACTCAACTATTTGGTTGGAGATGAAGAATCTGGATTCGCAGAATATGATGATGAATCTGAAGAATCCTATACAACGGGCTGGATTGAGAAAGGATGGTGCGACTTGGATGGTGATCAATCAGCCACACCGAACCCCGAAATCATCGATGCGTTCCTTACAAATGGACCGTTTGAAGTGATGGATGAACAGATTTTCACCTCAAACGCTGATGGTATGGTCACCATGACCGCAACACCCAGTTTACCAGGTGCCTACATCAGTATCGTTCAGACCAAGTATCTGCGGGATGGTGTTGAAATGACTGGTCTTGGCATGAACCTCGGCGCCGCGACTGCGGCTTCGATTTCTCTTGGTGGAGATCTTGTCGAAGAAACGACCTTTGCGGGCATCCCTGTATATTCGGCAACACCAGATGGCGCCAACCCAGTAAACATCCAAGTAACAACATCCGGCATGGGAGATGAAGAATACAATGCCATGCTAATGTTGATGCCAATGCCACTCAACGTCCCATTCCCCGACATCGATGAAGATGCATGGGGCGAACCTCAATCACATGATTTAGAATTCCAACAAGGTGTGACTGCACGCAACCAAGAAGTGTTCATCGAAGCACCAATTTCACTGGTTGCCAGCCTCATCATGGAAGAAGGTGAATTGTGGCCTACCGCCATCACGTTCGGACTCGTTCTGAATGACCCTGGGACGCTCACATTTGATGGTACACTCGGACCAGGACAGACGACCAATATTGCTCTGGATGAGGAATATGGTGTCGCGTCACGAATTCTTGCAGTCGCAACCCCAGAGGTTGGGCTAGATCCCGCTTCGGTTGATCTCTCAGCATTCACTGAATTACTGTATGGTGATGTGATTCGCGAGGGTGAACTGGGATGGGTCAACATGGAAGAAAACCTAGAGGCGACTTGTGAAGAATTCAGAGTTTGGAACGAAGATCGCTGGGATGAGGGTGTTCAAAGTAATGTTCGCATGAGTTTGAGAGATGATTCCAATGAGTTTGTTCACACAACGGCATACACTCCCAATGCAATCTTGACCGATGAAAATGGAAACACGATTGAGCCCACCAGCGATTGGAACAAGGAGGACTGGGAGGAAGATTACCACGCCAACTTCAACTTGGATCCTGGATTATACACTTTGGCTGTTGATTCAGGTGAAATGAGATTTGAAGTTGCCATTGAGGAAAATGAGGATGGATGGGAAGACATGAATATTGATCCTGATCAAGACGATGTTTGCTCTAATGAGTGGGAGGAAACTGAAGAGCAAATCTACGACTTGTTCGATGAGGTCTTTGGCAGCCTTGATTCAATCGCATGGGGCCAAGGCTCCAGTGCTGATTTGCACTTGTCCGACCTATCAGCACCTCAGGATGACTACACAGTGATTGCAATTGCACAGATTGGTGAGGGCGAAGATGCAACCATCATGGCGGCTCTCGACTCTAAGGTGGCTGAGCCGAACCCAGAACCACCGGAGATGATGAACATGACACTGAGTTTCAGTCCAGCGAATCCATTGCCTGGTGACGTCGTACAAATCACGGCCACCGATGGTGAGACTGGACAACCAATCGATGACCTCTCTGCGGTTCTAATTCGCAACAATATCACTCTGTTTGGATTGATAACCGATGAAGATGGTCAAGTGTCCTTTGGTGTGACTGAAGGAACGATTCTGATTCGATTCTCCGGTGAGATGTACAATACCAAGGAATTGACCATTGTTGTCACCTCTGAGGGGACTGATCTCGAGGATGGCGATGACCTACCCGTAGATACTGATGGTGATGGTGTCATCGATTCAGAAGATGCATTCCCCAATGATGCGACTGAGTCTGACGACTGCGATGGAGACGGGATTGGAAACAACGCTGATGACGACGACGCGGTTTGTGATCCAAATGACTATCTTGGGCCCTCTGGCCCAGATGCTGTTCCTGGCTGTATGGATTCAACGGCACTGAATTACAATTCTGCGGCGAATGAGAATGATGGAACATGCGAGTATGCTGAGGATAACACGCCCATCAACAATGGCAACCAGACAAACACTACAGGTGACCAAACAGAAGAAGGTGGCAGCGATGAAGAGTCCAGTTCCAGTTCAGGGTCGAACATGGTCACGATTGGAATTGCTGCTGGTGTTGTAATTGCTGCAATGCTGGGCATCACTGCTGTGGTCCTATACATGCGCGGTCGTTCTGATGAAGATGATTGGGCGGAGGAACCTGTTAACATGATTGCCGCTCAAGACCGTATGTTCGATTCTGGTCCCAGCGGACCTACGCCGACGATGCGTGGTGAAATGCAGGATGGTTACGAAGTCCTAGAATACCCAGCAGGAAGTGGATCATGGTGGTATCGTGATTCAGCCTCCGGCAAATGGGTAGAATGGGTCTGAAGTTCTGACATTAAAACGCAGGGTGTCCCACAGGGACACCCGCTGTGCTGATATGGCCGAAGTGCTGCCCAAGGTTCGTCATGCGACCTGAACAGCTCCGACTCGCCCTTGTTGTGGGCATGCTGCTGTCTGCAGGTTTGCTGATTACCAATCCCATCGACCCACAGATGAACACAGAAGTCATCTTTGATGATGAGGCGATGATTCGAATCAAAGATGAGTCTGTCGAAGGTAAGTCGCATCAATTGGTCCTGCGATTTCGACACGATGATGGCGACCAAATCACCAGTAATTTGACTCGTGTCCAGGAGTTAATGCAACTCGAAAATGAATTTATCGATGGAACAAATCCAGATACTGCGTGGTCAAAAAAATCGTTTACAATCCAGCGTATGGTCACGCCATTCGCAATATGGTCCGATGCATTTGACTCAAGGAATCGTTCGTTGGAAAATGCAACACAGTGGGCCAATGTATTGCTGCCTGAGATTGATGAAGGATGGTGTGGTAGTGGTGCAAATGCTGAGGAAAAAGCCGCTTTTGAAGCATCATTGCTAATGTTGCCAGAAGGCACCAATTTCGGCATTGCTTGTCCAGCATTCGCTGGGGCATCTGCATCACAACCCCCTGTTGCCGATGAAATCCTTTGGATCATTTATGCTGGTTCATCTGAAGAGGATTCTGATTGGGATTCACTTCGACACTGGGCTGATCGAAACAGTGAAAATACAGATTACGAAATCACCGCAGTTGGTGTCAATATGATGTATGGCAAAGCGAAGGCAATTGCAGAAGAGGACCTTCGATTTGTTGTGATTGCTTCGTTCTTGGTTCTGGGTGCGATGTTGACAATCGGTTTGAGAGATTGGCAATCAGCGGGAGCGACACTCTGTGGTGTCGGTTTGGTCGTTGGTGCAGAATTTGGAATCCTATCTGCACTCGGGTTTGAATTTTCGATCATCGATGGAATCGCTTTACCGATTATCATGGGTGTGGCTGTTGATGGTGCATTCTGGTATTCTAGATCTTCAAGGAACAGAGAAGAAGTACGCAGTATGCTCTTTATCGCGATGATAACAACGGTAGCAGCTGTTTCATTGGCCATATTTTCGCCGATTCGTGCCCAACGCTCACTCGGTCTTGTCATGGCGATTGGAATTGTTTTGGATTGGGTCGTTACGCGTTATGTCCTCGAAGATTTTTTCATCGATAGACGTGAAAAAAGAAACGGGAATGGGTTTGAAGATGAAGAGTTGACTCATTTTTCAGCAGAATGGGTTTGGCCTGTCGCATTGATTGTTCTTGCATCGATTGCAGTAATTTCACCCCCTGGTGTGAATGTGTTAGAAGTTGAACAATTCCTGCCACCTGACGACCCATCATTGGACACCATGGATGATTTGCAGTCGAAATATATCCTTGCATCAAGTACGACCGCCTGGGTCGTTGTAGATGTAGATGGTTCTGATGAATCCGATTTTGATGCACTTCAAGATTTGCAGAAACAATTGGGTCAACACCCGAGTGTAATTTCTCTCGAAACTGGTCTTTTACAAACACCAGTCGTGGTCGGTATTTCACAATCAGGAAATGCAACGACAATCGATGAGGCGGCAGATCAATCGCTGGATTCTGCTGTTTTCGGAGATATGCGACTCCAACGCAATGGAGAAACTGTCGGGGTTTCAATTGGCGTACTCATCGATGGGGAAAATTCAATCGCCGCCATGCAATTTGCCGAAGATACCGAAGATTTACTGGAACAGAATGGATTCACAGGAGTTGTTGGAGGTGACTTGCCTACCGGTGGAAGAGCTGCTGAAACATTCGAGCAATCGCGCGTCACCCAGATACTAACTGCAGGAGCTGCAATTTTTGTAGTCGCAATGTTCGTGATGCGCACCCCACTACCCGCTGCAAGAATCGCAATCGGTGCAATCGCAATCGGTGCCGCGGTCGATGGATTGGCCAGCAGTTTTGGTGGACGGGGAGTCAATACTGCTCTCGCCGTATTGCTGGGCATGGGTTTTGCAGCAGACTACCTTGCTCACGCAAGTGCTGACCATACACCCACGAAATTAGACATGTCTGCAAGATGGTGGGCTGCTCTATCATCTGCATCTGTGTTTATCCTACTGGCCATGACCACATTCCCACCTTCGAAGAACTCTGGGCAGTTGCTAAGCCTCAGCATTCTACTTTCAGCAATTTTGGCCACTTGCCTTGCATTCACTCATCGCCCAACCAATCACTGAGTATTTGCTGGGTATGTTCTCCCAATTTGGGTGGGGGAAGACTAGGCACAGCTGGTGTCTTGGACATGAAACGGAGGGCATTCGCGACAGAGACTTGATCTCCGAGGTGCCACAGTGCATTTCTCGATTCAGCCTGGTGATCAGTGAATGCCTGTGAAATTGATTGGATTGGAACACAAGGCACACCCACTTGATTCAATTCAGATATCCAGTGCGCTGCAGAATGTGTCTTGAAAATCGTTGAGAGTGTGTTGATGATTTCAGCTCTCGCAGCCATTCGTCCTGAATTGTCTGTCAACGCATCACGTTGAAGGGTCGTTGCACCTGTGGCTTTGCAGACATTGGCGAATTGCAAGTCACTACCACAAGCGAGTATGAACCATTCATCAGAGGCAAGGAATGCTTGGTAGGGAACGATGTTTGGGTGGGCATGGCCCATCGGTTGCGGGTCTGCACCCGATGCGATCCAATTCTGTGCTTGATTGACCATGGCCATCAATGCCACGTCATACAGGCTCAAGTCAATGGTTTGACCTTCACCTGTACGTTCACGATGGAATAGTGCTGCGAGAATTCCATTGCCAGCCATCATGCCAGTCAATACATCAATCCAAGCAACCCCTACCTTGACAGGTTCGCCATCTGCCGGGCCGGTAACCGACATGATTCCAGCCATTGCCTGTAATGCGAGATCATATCCTGGTTCAGATGCACGTGGCCCGGTTTGACCATATCCTGTAATCCGACAGAGAATTTTCCCCTCAAGCATTTCTGGAACGACCCCAAAACGTTCTAGCGTACCAGTTTTGAAATTCTCCACTACTACATCTGAGGCCTGGATCAATTTGTGTAGAATGGTCATTCCTTCTTCCGACTTTAAATCGACAATCATTGAACGCTTGCCCCGATTGCAGGCATGGTAATACGCAGCATCCCCATCGATGTAAGGTGGGCCCCATCCGCGTGTCCCATCGCCCTTTGGGGATTCGACTTTGACGACATCTGCGCCCAAATCCGCTAGCAATTGAGTCGCCCATGGTCCTGCTAAAACTCTGCTGAGATCGAGAACTTTGATGCCATCGAGTGCACCCATCATCGATCACTGACCTGCATTTGCCAGGCGCGTTCATCAAGGGAGGCTGAAAGCGTCTTACGATCGAGATGTTGTCCTTCTTCAGCTCGCAGAATGGTTTCGCAAGCAGCGTGTGCAAGTGTCGCTGCATCATGGAGGGTGGCACCCTGTGAGAGGGCTGCTGCCATGGCGACTGCTGCTGCATCATGCAAGCCAATGATTTGCTTGGCCCCTCCCATCAAGCAAGGAATATGATGTTCCTCTTCAGCGGTATACAACCACAAACCATGTGCTCCGCCCAATACCACAAGCGCTTCCCAGTGATACTTTTTGATGAGATCTCGCGCGGTTTCGAGTGACGATTCCAAACCGAGGCGCCGACGTGTCAACTCAAGCCCACGGATTTCGAAAAGAACGCATGTCGCACCTTCAGTACGATTCAAACCTGTTAACTTGGGATCACAAATCGTTGGTATACCATTTCCATTTGCAGCGGAAATTAGTTGTTGAGCACCCTCATCTGTAACCGCACCTTTGTTGTAATCTGATAGGACGAGAACATCAGCATCAGTCAATGATGCGAGAGCCGAGACAGTCAGCCGCTGTGATACAGCAGGGGGCATCTCATCTTGTGGTTCGTCATCGATTTGCAATAGCAATTGATTCTGATCAATTAGTGATTCACGGGCTCCATATATGCGTGTTTTTACAATGGTCTGACGGTTTGCAACTACACGAATTCCGCTCGTTTGAATGCCTTGCCCCTTGAGATTTGAAGCCAATGTTTGACCGGCTTCATCGCCACCGACAATACTGAACAATTTGGGATTCAAACCCAGAGATGCGAGGCCTCTGGCGACGTGGGCCGCTGCACCGGCAAATTCCTCAGTCGATGTGACCTTTACAGCAGGGACTGGTGCAGTTGCATTGAGGCGATTTGCCCACCCGTGGACGTAGCGATCCAGAACAACGTCGCCTACCAGTGTCACATTTGTTGGCGGCATACCATCCACCATCGTGCGTAGGCGCTTGAGGCGATCAACCTCTGCTTGGATGATTTCATCAAGAACCCACGGCATCTGTATCGCCCCTCCGAGTCGGAGGCGCTAATTCAACTTCGCCCGGACAACACCGAGGATTGTTTTGTGTTCTTCCTCAGTAATTTTGAGGGATTTACGCATGCTATCTAGCATATTTTCCTCATCATCGGTAACTTCACCATCTTCCCAGGCGGCTTCCATCGCCGAACAGTACGCTTTGAGGCGATCATCAAGCCGGTCACAGACCCAATCCAATTGTACATCGCGGGCTGAATCAAGCCCTAGCATGCTGGCGAGTGAATCGAGCATGGCCTGTTCATTTGCATCGACTTCACCATCTTGCCAAGCGACTTCGAGCATTTGCTTGTAGAGGGAACTATTCTCGGCATCAGGATTGATACTCTCTTCACGGACCCTTTTCTCAATCGGTTCAGTGTCATGAGGTTCAAGGCCGAGATACATGGCCATATCTTCGAGCATGATTTGTTCATCCTTAGTGACAATTCCATCCTGCCATGCTGTCCGCACAATATTATCGTAAATTGCAAGACGATGGTCCAACGGTAAATCTCGTCCATCAAGAGCGGGTGGTGCCTCGTCTACACCCTCGACAGGAGGACGATATGAGCCCGTGCTGTCGATATTCCGTAGAACATCGAGTAAACCAGTGGCATGATTGTGAAGGGCTTGGACGGTTGTCGGTTCCCCTTCGGATTTGACAACACGTGAGTGGATATCTTCGACCAATTCGCTGGCGGCTTTGCGCCCGTCAGAACTGAGTGCGTAAACACGGCAGCGTTGCTTTGCACCCGCAACATGACGTGTTTCTTCGATAATGTGTTCTTTTTCACGGAGTTTTTTGAGAGTCCGAGGGAGATGTTTTCGAGCGATACCAACAGCTTCCGACACTCCTGCTTGTGTTAATTGGGGCCTTCCTTCCCATGGGTTATCACCGAGTGGAGTATCCCAAAGGTGCAGCAAAACCCGTTGTTCAACGGTCAGTGTTAGAAGCATTCCTCCTGACAATCCTCGCCCTCCTTGATTGTCGTGAGTCGTTGAGACACTTAGGCAATTCGCCCGAATGCTACCGCTGAAGGCGTTGCAATCAAAGGGCGTCTGGTGCGGGCAGTAGTATATGGCCGCAACCACACCGGGAGGAAGTCGCCTCCCAGCACCCGTAGCTAGGCAAGGTGAATGGGCGGTTTTGGGTGGATCTGCAAACAGACTTTGGGAACGCGGATGTTTTGGGCGTCCGATCCAAGACGGGATACTTTTGACGGCGGCAGAAGTTCTGAATGCACATCGACTTCGGGGGTTACCACTCCCACACGAAAATTGGTTGTCCGATGTACTCAAAGAGAAACCTGGGATTTTATTCGAGTGTGAAATTCTCGATGCGCTGCGCTTTCCTGGAGAAAAGGTCGTGCTATCTGAAAATCTCAATGCGGCCAATGCTGTTCTACTCGATTCACGTTCATGGGCGCTGCGTTGGTCTCGAAATGTCAAACCAAAAGATGCGGACCCACTGGCTGAAATTCGATGGTTCAAATCGAGTGACGAAATTGATTGGGGAGCGCTTGCAGAATGGACAAACAATGTCGAAACTGGGGGTCGCATCCCCGAGTTGCTGATTGTTGATGAAGAACATGGAGTCGTCACATACCGATGCCGATTGCACAATCCGAGTGGCCCACTTACCGACCCATTTCGCGGCCTTGATAATGATGAAAGAAGAATCGTTTCGCACGCATGGGCAGAATCAAAGGAAACTGAAGGAGGCTTTTGGTTGAACATTTCTCGCGAAAAATGGCCAGTTGTGGGTGTAGGAATCAATCTAGAAGGAGGTATCTGGATTTCAGAAATTGAATCGCGAATTGTCAGTCGAATCGTCAATCCTACCATGCCCCAGCCTACAGGTACGACCGGCAATAGAATGGAGATTCTTTCCGATTTGCTTTCACGTGGAATCGCTGTCCGTTCAGGATTCAAATACGGGACTCGATGGCGTGCTTATGCGGGATTGGTGGGTGGCGAACACGCGCCTTGGTTGGTGGTGCCCTTGGATGAAGCACCCACTGATTGGGGTGAGGCTTGCCTTGCTGCTAGATTGGCTGCTGGTGTCAACAAATACTGGCTATGTGCAATGGATCCTCTGGGAAATAGTGGATGGAGGTATCTCGCCCTTGAAAGACCCCCGCCGGATTCCCGTTGGACAAATCCGGTCCGACATTGATTAGGGATGCGGATCCGAGAATTGATCATGATTTTGTTGCAGATATTCGACCCTTGTTTGTGCGAGTAATTGATCGCTGGGTCGCCTAATCTGAACTTCCCCCTTAGGTGGTTTTTCTTTTCTTTGACCACCGCTGCTAATCACCCACAAAGCTAGCAATACAGATACCAATTGAATGTTGTTTGCTGGTTCGGCCAGCCACATCATTGCACTTCCTATTTCACCCGGTGGTTCAGCCTGAAGTGATACATTGAATTCACCAGCGAGACCGAATTGATCGTAAAGTTGGACCTTGCCATTTACGAGCATTCCAGGCGATAGGAGGTTGTTAGGATTGATTTCTAGTGAAAGTACGCTGCCGTGGCCAAGACTTTGTTGTGCACCTGTAGTAGCAACTCTGTCCAATGGGCCTTCGATGACAACATCATAAGTTGATTCGCCGGAACCATCGAATGAAAGTACATGTTCTAGCGTAATGATTTCTGTGACATCAATTTGACCCTCCATGGCTTCGGGCAATAGCCGATTTGTGACAATGGACCATTCGATATCCACATCAACGGAGGGATTTTCCGTTCCACACCCAATATCACCTTGGATAAAACCGGTCGTCCCAGGGGTGGCTGATTCGGAGAAAGTCAAGCCAAACTCTGCACTTTCCCCTGCAATTAGTACCCTCTCTCCAATCAGTGATACGATTCTTCCATCAGTACTGGTCAATTGGGACCAAGGCATGCAATCTTGCTTGGCCTCAAACAAAACGGATACGGTTTCGTGACCCAACAGTCTGATCGGTGTACGTGGTGGCATGATTTCTGCATGACCCGGGCCCGGGTGTGAAATGGTGATGTCTGTGCCGCTGCTATCAAAGGAATCGACTGTGATGGTCCAAGGGACCAAACGCCCGTGCCCATCTCTGATTTCAATTCCATCAGCACCGAATGAACCGCTGGTAAATATGTCACCAGGGTCATCATCATCCCCATTGCTGAGACTGGCATCACCATCTGCTTCAACCACTTTGAGATAGGCATGTTCAGGGTCACGGTTGACCTCATTATGCTCAAAATCAGCAAAGTTTCGATCTTCGTGGGTCACAAGTAACCCATGTGAGGGGAGTTCTCTGTCGAATCCTTGTTCTATGCGAGATTCCATCCAAATGTATTCACCGGGGGCGATTGCGATTCTTACGATACCTGCACTTGAGACATGTGGTAGGATGGCATAGGATTCGTTCTCAACGGGACTCAGTTCTCCAATCGGTAAATCCAGAGGTTCGTAAGCTCCAATCAAATCTAAGGTTCCAGATGTTGGCAAAGCAGGAGTTCGGCCGTTTCCATTCCAATTTCCACTCGCCATGATATCCCACGCCCCAACACCACTCCAGTCACTACTGGGAATTGCACTATGAACATCGTAGAGATCAACCGCACCAAACATGTGTAACATTTCATGAATCATCGTACCCAAGCCAGATGAAAATGAGGCAAGGGTATAGGCACCAATTGATTTCTCACCCACAGTAAATCCTGGCGAAAGCGGAGCATAGTGGCTCCAAATTGCATTTTGGTTGCCACCGTCTTCTTGTGCGCCACCCGTGTGCAATACCAATAAGCGATCGACCCAACCATCATCATCAAAATCATACGGTGTCAGATCTAAATCTTTGAAAGTTGTAGTCAATGCTTCTTCAACCAGCCCTGCTGGACCGCCAGTATTGGGGTCGCCAACATCGCGTTCTCCACCTGAATCACGTCCATAGGCGGCTTCGTTGTTGTATGCTGTATGGATCTGCGATTGTATATCGGCTGTAAGGATTGAACGTCCACCACTAATTTCTGAAAAGTATGTGTACGCAGAATTGGCACCCATCAGCATCGCATTGGCCCGATCATAGTCTGAGCCAGGTGCAGACAAATCATCAGGGAATTCAATAATTATGACCAACCAACGTTCATCATCTTGCATTTCTACAACTTCAGCATCGTTTGTCATGATGACTTCTTCTCGTATGGCGTCAAAAATGGGCATGTAGAGGTTCGGTTGGCCGGCAACCCATTGCCCAGCGAGAATGATGACAACCGCCAACGCGACTCGGACAAGCCGACTCATGTGTAATGCGGGTAGCGGGTGATGCTTCAAGCCCACGGCTTCTAGGATACTGGATATGTCATTCTTCAAAGTGGGTTGACAACGCCAATAATGACGCTGAACACTCTGATTTTGATGGGTTTTTGTCTAACCAACCCTGTCCAGACAGTTTGCAATTGGAAGTGGCCAGTGATTGTCTAAATTGAACGGGTAGAGGTGAACCATCGCAACCACTGATGATGAGATGATCGACCCGGTTTCGAATCACAGCATCAAGCAATGCATCACGAGCATCCGTGTCAAGGCAAAAGGCTTGATTTTCAACCCAACCAAGAGAACTTGGGGCAGCTGATGAAGAAATAGATGGGCAGGCACCTTCGCAATGGCACATGGCAAACAATCGACGATGAAGACCACCTTCTGAATCAAAGACAGGTGTGGGGCTTCTAGCGTTAGATGAAAGAGCCGGCTTAGGCATCCATTGGTTGACCATTTCGGGGACGATGACCAAAAGAACAGACAATGGGAGCCAAACGCCCTCAAGAGCAGATGGGCAAGCCAACCACCAAACGAAAAGCAGAGTCCCATGAATTCGAATTCTGAATGGGTCAAAGGGCTCAGTCACCATCAAAGAAAGCAACCGGGCGACCGTGAGTCCAATGATTGAAATAACCACCAAGAAAATCCACCAAGATACGCCAATTCCAACCTCAAACAAAAGAACTGCGTCATATTTGACTCCAATATTTTCTACCCCAGAAATTGATTCTGCGGAACCGATCGCATATGGATAACCCCAGAGCCACCAAACTGCTGCCGTGAAAATACCAACGCTAACACCGCCGATGGCGACCATGCGTAACCATTTCCTCTCACTCGGCAACAAACCATCATCTGCGAACGAAAGCAATTGCTGAGTCGCCAGAGGTAGTGTTGTGATGAGTGCCAACAATGCAATCAACGACCAACGCGTGCTCATCCACCCGTGCGGATCATAAATTGAAACAGATCCTTCTGCAGCCCCCAATGGAAGGGAGGCGAGCCATGCTTCGAGAAGGATATCGATTTGCCACCACCAAAATACCGTAGCGATGCTCAATATGAAGAGTAGGCCTGTGCCACGTGTGGCCAATTCCTCAACATGTTCCCGAAGGGGTCTCTCGACATCACGAGAGAGGCGAAGTCTCAATCCGACACCTCACATCATGTCCTTGGCCGTGGGCGGGGTGCGTGCAGCCAAGATGGTTCGGTATACGCCATATGCAGCCCAAGCGCTGCAGAAGAACGCTACTGACCAAAGGTAGGCAGGTGAGCCACCAGCGAGCCAATTCAAACCGAGTAGTGCAAAGGCGATTGTTAGAAGGCCACGACGCAGACCTTCTGGATATGCCAACTGACGATCAAGGTGGGCAGGACCGGTGTCATACTTGCGCTCTAAAATTTCCTTCTGGAAGATGGCGCCTACAAGAAGTGCTGTTAAAGTGAGGAAGAACCAAGTTACACCCGCCTCCATTACCGCTTCTGAAACCGCCTTTTGCCGCTCAATTTCGAGTGCTTCAGCATCAACTTCCTGATCGAAAAGGCTGTGGTCTCCAGAAGAAATCACACGGGTGCTCTGATCGGCTGCTGCAGTGGTTTCACTGGGGGAATTCACAACGAATGAAAGAGTGTTCCAATGGTCGTCTGCATTGGGAGCACCATCGCCATTGACCATGTTACCAACAATCCAAAATGCCACATCTCCATCATCAGTTTCTGGGGCAATCCATGTGAATGTCCACTCAGCAGGGGATGTAACATCTGATTGGGTAATCCCCGAACTTGTCGTTGTGGCTGTAGCTTCCTCTCCACTGTCTTTTTCAGGTCGGATTATTTGATCCTCTGACCAAGAAAAACTACCCACACCTTCGGTTGAAAGGAAGAACCCTCCAGCCGTGTTTGAGGCGTGTTCAAGCGTAAGGGTCATCGTATACGATTGACCCGTTTCATAGGCATGAGGGGCTCCTGCCAATTTGACCAATGTTCCGGTATTGGGTGAACTTGCGTGACAGGTACAACCCGCTCGCCAAGTGGGATCACCCGTACCGTCGCCATTGTTATCGGAAGGTGGGCCCAAATGTAGGGCCATGCCGGGTCCAGCCAACAACAACAGGAGAGATATTGATACTGCGAACCGAATAGAGATTCGAGACATGGTAACCCTCTGTATTATTCTCGACTTAACGTCCGTCCTTAACCGTTGCTTCACTTGGGTGCCCCTATAGGGCACCCGTGAACATTTCTTTCAGAGTTCCTTGATTGCCGAATTTAGTTCGTTCATCATTTTCTTCCCGTCACCGAAAAGCATCATCGTCTTGTCTTCATAGAACAAGTCATTGTCCACACCTGCGTATCCTACGGACAAACTTCGCTTGATGATTACAACTGTTCGTGCTTGGTCAGCATCGATAATTGGCATCCCTGCAAGAGGACCTTCTCCAGTTCTTGCTGCAGGGTTGCAAGTATCATTAGCACCAATCACAATGGCCATGTCACACTCTGAAAATTCAGAGTTAATTTGATCCATTTCAATAAGTTGCTCGTAGGGCACATTCGCTTCAGCAAGTAGGACATTCATGTGCCCTGGCATTCTTCCTGCAACTGGGTGGATTCCATACTTAATTTCAGTACCAAATTTCTCAGTCATCAAATCTGCAAATTCCTTAACCTGATGCTGACATTGGCTAACGGCCATTCCATAACCGGGAACTATGATGATCTTCTGTGCACCATCTGCCATCATTGCAACTTCTTCAGCATCGCTACCAACTTTTGTACGGGTCAATTCTTGCTTTTCAGTACCGCCGAATGATTTGAACAAAACATCGCTTAGTTGTCGGTTCATTGCTTTACACATGATGACTGTGAGGATTAATCCTGAAGCACCAACAAGACTTCCGGCCACAATCAGAACACTGTTGTTGATGATGAATCCTGTGAAAGCCGCAGCGATTCCCGATAGGGAATTTAGTAGACTTACGACCACTGGCATATCAGCCCCACCAATTGGCAAGACTAGGATGATACCAAGGATACACGATACACCAATAATAGCCCAAAGGTAGTCAGTGTTTGTGGGGTCATCGATTGACAGGTAAATTAGAACTAGAACTGAAATGAACAGCAACCCTTTGACTGGGTTCAACCATGCTGGGCCCCATGTAGGAGTCCGAATCCACTTCCCGAATACTTCGATCCCACCCTTCAATTTGTACATTGCAAGTAAGGAACCTGTAAGCGTCATCCAACCAACAAGTGCTGACAATCCAGCTGCCACCACTGTAACGGTTGTTTCCAATCCTGGTTCAGGTGATGTACCTTCAATCCATTTCCATGTTTCCGAAAGGGCGACAAGTGCAGATGCAGAGCCACCAAATCCATTGAACAAGGCGACCATCTCGGGCATTCCAGTCATCTCAACCTTAACTGCCATGATGTAACCAATTAGAGAACCAATCAGTATCCCAGAGCCAATTATTGTCCATCCCACAATCCCACCTGGAAGGAAATGCATGTCGACTACAGTCGTAACAACTGCCACGGACATTCCCATCATACCATATTGATTCCCTTTGGGAGCCGTTCTTGGGTGACCAAGTTTTTTCAGGCCAAATACGAAGAGAATTGCAGATAACAAATATCCGAATGATACCCAATCTTCAAACATCTCAATCACCCCTCTTCTTTCCAGCAATCATATTCAGCATACGATTTGTAACTGCGAATCCGCCCACTACGTTGATCATCGCAAGTACCAATGCGACAAATGCAAGAATTCCAGAAATCACCGTTTGTCCACCATCATAAGCAACATTCGCACCCAATAATGCACCGACGACACTGATTCCAGAAATTGCATTTGCACCACTCATCAATGGCGTATGTAGCATTGAAGGGACTTTGGTGATCAATTCAACTCCTAGGAAAATCGATAATACAAACAGCGTAATTGCGCCAATCAATAGTTCAGGGGTCATCAGAGTACACCTCCTAGTCTGGTTTGCTTAGGATGCAGTTCCCCACCCATACAGATTAGAACACCACCCATTCCAGGAACGTGGAAATCGTTGCCTTCAGGTGCCCCGAAGAGGACATCATCATCAGGGTCAAGAATAATTTCTCCTTCCTTGGCAAGTGAACCGATAAATGTTGTAAGATTATTCGAATATAGCATACTTGCAGTTGTTGCTAACTGACCAGGTAGGTTTGTTGTACCTACAATTGTCACACCATTCTCTGTTACGAATACTTCTCCGGGTTTCGTCAATTCACAATTGCCCCCGACGTCAGCATTCATGTCGACAACGACTGTGCCAGCTCTGAAATTTGCAACGGCGCTGGCAGGCACGGTAATTGGGGCAGGTCGGCCGAAAATTCGAGCAGTTGTTACAATGACATCTGCATCAGATGCAACTTCACATACTGTGTCATTGACCTTCTGAATGAACTCCGGAGTCAATGGTTTGGCATATCCCGATTCATCTTCGAAATCATCCATGCCTTCAACTTCAATGAATCGGCCACCAACGGATTCAATTTGTTCAGCCGCTGATTTACGAACATCTGATGCATAAACAACTGCGCCCAGTCTCTTTGCTGTTGCAATTGCCTGAAGACCTGCGACACCACTACCCATGATGACAAACTTGGCCGGACGAACGGTGCCAGCAGATGTTGTCATCATTGGGATTCCTTTGGGTACTTGTGCAGCACCCATCAATACAGATTTGTATCCAGCGAGATTGTCTTGACTTGAATTAACATCCATTGACTGAGCGCGCGATAATCTGCGGGGAATCATGTCCATGCTCAGGAGAGTCACCTTTGCATCCATCGCTTGACGGATCCGATCAGGGTGACGGAATGGGTCGGATACACAAGCCACAATCTGACCTTCGGAAAGAGATGAAAAATCTGGAGCACCAATGCAAATCAGAAGATTGCACCCCATTGCATCTTCACGTGTCCCAATGGATGCACCTTTCGACTCATACTCGGAATCGGAATGATGAGCATTTTGTCCTGCTCCCGATTCAATGATGACTTCAAAGCCCAGTTTCGATAACTTGGGGACGGAATTAGGAACTATCGCAACTCGAGTTTCATCTCCATTTTCTACAAGAACACCCAACTTCATCTCATCGTCTCCGTATGCGGATTCCAACCCCATAGGGGTTGTATGATGGAATCGACCGTCAATCAGTTATTGAACCATACGGACTGAAAAACAGGTTTGGAAACACCGCTCAGAAGAGAATCGTCGCACCCACTCCAAAGACTGCGACATCACAAATTGCATGGGCGATGTATGGAATCCAAACACTACGATATCGAACGTAGAGCCAAGAGAAAACTGCACCACCAATGAAGATCGCTATACTGGATATTACATTCGCCCACCATGGGAAGCCGAAGACTGCCAACGCGACAGTGTGGTGGACAACAAATATCAGTGCTGAGAGGATAATGGCTGGATTCCCTGGACCCACCAAAGTTTCTGATTTAATGACCAAGAACCATCGAAACACATACTCTTCGAGAAGGGAGTTGAAAAGTATCCAATACACTGTTGCCAAAAGATATACAGTCGGATTCAACAAACCAACTGGTTCGAGTGCGTCACTCAGTAATGTCGCATCGATGGCATCGCCTAGTAGGAACCAAGCCAATAGCATTGCAACGCTCATCGCCAAACCCAACCCAATACTCATCGCGTAACCACCTTGTTCGGGTTTGGACCAAGACATTGCTCCGCCATCAATCTTGAGAAACCAGATTATTGGTACGCAAAGCAGCCACAATTTCGTCAGCACGAAAATTGCTTGCGAAATGGCGCCATCTCCCGCGCTGTAAGAAAGGAGTGTAGACAATGTGGGAGCCGCTCCGACGAGTATTATGGCGAGAAGTGCACGCCGTCGGTCTTCCATGAAACACGTCGTAACCTTCCCCCCCTTCAAGCATTACCCTACAAGGCAACCCCTATGGGCGTGTCTCACTGCCGCTTCGGCAACGAGGAGTTCACATGTGTGAGGATAATGGAATGAAAAAATCAATTCGTGTTGCTGTTACTGGCGCCGCTGGTAACATTGGATATGCACTGTTATGGAGAATCGCGAGTGGCGATTGTTTTGGAAGTGACCAACCGGTTACACTTCAGTTACTCGAGATACCACCTGGTATGCAACGGCTAGATGGAGTGATAATGGAATTGAAGGATTCTGCATTCCCGTTGGTGCATGGCATCGTCGGCACTGATGACCCCAATATTGCATTCAAAGAAGCTGACGCGATTTTTCTGGTTGGGTCACGGCCCAGAACAAAAGACATGGATCGGTCTGATTTGGTTGCTGCAAATGGTCCAATTTTCGTTGGCCAAGGCAAGGCAATTGATGCGGTTGCCTCCCCCAATGTCAAGGTCATTACTGTGGGCAACCCCTGCAACACCAATGCGCTAATTGCTTGTGCAAATGCACCGAGTATTCCCTCTCGGCAATTTACAGCGATGACTCGTCTTGACCAGAATCGAGCCGTTGGACAGATTGCAGAGCGTGCAGGAGTACCCGCTTCTAAGATTCAAGATCTATTCATCTGGGGTAACCACGCTAACACGATGTACCCAGACCCACGCTTCGCGACTGTAGATGGGGGAAAGGCAACTGAATTATTCGACAGTGAATGGTTGCAAGGTGAGTTCCTAGATACCGTTGCAACACGCGGGAAGGCCATTATCGTAGCACGTGGAGCATCCTCGGCGGCTTCCGCCGCCTCCGCCGCTACCGACCATATGCGCGACTGGTGGCAAGGTTCGAATGGCCGAATTGTTTCAATGGCTCTTCCATCTGAAGGTTGGTATGGGGTTCCCGATGGACTTGTGTTTAGTTTTCCATGTCGATGTGAAAATGGTGAAGTGATGGTGGTTGAAGACCTTCCAGTCGACTCATTTGCACAATCAAAAATTAATGAAAATGTCGCTGTACTTTTGGAAGAACGAGAGGCAGTTAGCGAACTTTTGGGCAATTGAGGTGAAACATGAATCGATCGCTCTACCTTGAACACGACGGTAAAGTTCTGCTCGTGGATTTGGATGGCGATGGCCCTCGCAAAGCGGTGATGGGGCGTGTTGGCGAAATCTCTCTAAGATTGCCAACCGAAGTCGAAGTTCGTTCAATGGGAATCGAATGGACTGAACGCAGAATTAATCGAATCAAATTCGGTGAAGATTACCACGAAGTTGTATATGCACTTCCGGAGATTGTGTGGCCCGAAAATTGGACGTGGAAGGACAAACTAATCTCAGATGGATGCGTCGACCCGCTGGCCCGTGAATGTGTATACAGGAGCATGCACAGGGTGGTGTCAAAAGTCATCCTAGTGAACCAACAGAATGAGATCGTCTTGGCAAAAGTCAAGCGTGGTTTTTTCACGGGACATTGGACTTTACCTGGTGGTTTTGTCGATTATGCTGAGCACCCATTAGAGGGGGCGGTGCGTGAAGTCCTGGAAGAATTGGGAGTGAATGTCGACATCTCTGAGGACGATATTGTTCAAATTGCTGAACGGATTTTCACCAGTGAGGGGATTCAATTCCTATCATTTACCTACAAATGCAATGTCGAAAAAGAATTGTCATTCACGCCGAAACCAGATGAAATCGAAGAGGTCAGATGGTTTACGATGGAAGAGGCTTTGTCGCGAGCTGCAAGTCTGTTTGATGTTGAAGCACTGAGGGCATTGGAATGAGTTCACATCTGAACGATGATGGCTTCCGCAGAGCCATCCAAGTCGGTGTCATCCTTGTCCTTGGTTCTTGTCTGATCAGCCAGGTGATGATGCAACTCGCTGGAGGTGAAAGAGATGAACCGATGGATTTGCGCGATCAAGTGCCGGATGACTTCAACGATGAAGGGTTGGTATTCGAGGATGGGTATCCCCCATTCATCTCTTCAGCAGGTGGATTAATGCCGGAAAAGGCTGTTTTTGATTTTGGATTGTTCACCGGAGGTTTGGTGATGATTTTCCTCTCTTTCGGAATTTTTCATCGGACCAAACCCCATGATCGAAGACGAAAAATCTGTAATGTAATCACACTGATTTCCGGAATCATCATCGGTTTTTCAATGATGCAAATTGTTGCGCACCCATTCAATTCAAGCATCATCATGCATGTTTTCTGGGCCATGAATATATTCTGGGCTGCACAATTTTGGATCGCCACATTGGCCTACTCGCGGGGATTAATCGATGCCGATGTGAAATGGAAAGGATGGTCTATCAATCGAATACGATGGGGGATGTTTGCCGTCGCGGTTTTGTCATTCAATGCGATGTCGCTATTCATCGCAACCGGTCACTTGGTGGAATCGGCAATTTTTGAATGGACGCTCACTTTCTCTGCTGAAGCCACCATGTTGACGATGATTCCAACCCTTACGACTTCTGCATTAGAGTAGCCACGAATAGAGCAGAAGCGCCACCGAACATCATCATCCCTGCCAACATCAACCCTTTCTGCAAATCGGTTTGACTAGAGCGTTTCATCTCTTCTTCAACTTCTTCATCTTCGCAATCGCCAAAGCACTCACCGATTGGAGGAGCCACTTCAAGGTGGACGTCGGCTTCGATATTCAAGCGAACTTCAATTTCAGAACCGTCTGACAGTAAATCAGACAGGATGTAATTGCCCACCAAAGCCGTGGTGTTAATCGCGAAGATCCATGCTACTCTACAGTCACTGTCGTTATCCCAATCGCATTCACTATGAAGGGTGCCTGAAGAAAATTCATCGGTGTCGTTGAAATCACCATCACCGTTGAGATCCAATCCGATTTCATGGGTCATGTTCTCCCGGGTGTCGGCATTGTAGTATTGTACTGTATCGTTGACGACCAAGTTGACCTCTTGAGGTGTATGCGTATCCTCTCGGACAATCACTGTGAATGTGTCTGGTTCATGGGCTGCGCCGAGTCCCGAAAGAAGTGGGAACACGAATAGCAAGGCAATTATTGCTGCGCGCATGAAAGGCGCTACCATACCGTAGATAAATACAAACCGACCCTTAGTGTCGGTGTGGCATGGAGACAGGGAAAGCGCTGATTATCGCCGGCCTTCTTTTCATCGGTAGTGCTTCACTTGGTTTCATCGCCATGATGGATATGAGCGATGATGCAGATTCAAGCGAAATTGAATCACTAGATGAAGA
>NTJU01000027.1 GCA_002457195.1 Marine Group II euryarchaeote MED-G33
AAGAGAGTTCCATGGTTGTTTCAAGACGTATCGCAATCTGGTCAAGTGGAGATGTTTATCGATTCCTGTAACCAATTCTTAGCACCCGATGGAGTTGGATTACTTTCCCTGAAATCAGCCAGTGAGCGTGACACCAAAGGGGCTTTTGCACACGCCGAAAAGCGCCTCTTGGAGGCTGGTTTCACGCTTATTGAGAAAATTGATTTGACAGGATGGGAAGAACAGCATGTTCTATTTCACGTGGTGTTTTGATGCCTGAATTACCAGAAGTCGAAACGGTACGTCGCGGCCTGTTGGGTTTAATTGGAAAAGAAATTCTAGCAGTTGAATTGAATCGAACAAATCTACGATTTCCATTTCCAGAAGACATGGATTCAATCGCAGGTCGCAAAATCCTCAGTGTTGATCGAAGGGCGAAATATCTGCTCATCCGTCTTGAAAATGATTTGACCTTACTCTCCCATTTGGGAATGACAGGTCGTTTTGGATACGATCTTGAAGGAAAACACGATCATGTGATTATTGATTTTGTAGATGGTTCGCGTTTGGTTTACACCGATCCTAGACGTTTTGGAATTATGGATCTCATTCATGGTGGTGATGATCACAAATTGCTGAACCATCTCGGGCCCGAACCTCTTGATTCAGGATGGAGTGGTTCTCAATTGTACCAATCACTCCGGGGACGGAACGTTTCAATCAAGTCCGCCTTATTGGATCAGAAGATCGTAGTTGGTATTGGGAACATCTACGCCAGCGAGATACTGTTTAGGGCCGGAGTTTCACCTAAGCGTTTGGCAAAAAATGTATCAAAAAAGAAAGCCGAGGAAATTTACAACCAAACACAAATCGTATTACTGACCGCTATTGAAGCAGGTGGTTCAACACTTAGAGATGGACAGTTCAAACAAATCGATGGGAATTTAGGTTATTTTCCACATGAATTTGCCGCGTATGATCGTGAAGGGGAAAATTGTGTATCAGTAGAATGTGCAAATACCATCAAAAGAGTGGTTCAATCGGGCCGTTCAACGTTCTTTTGTAGTCATTGTCAAAGGTAAACGGCTCACTGCGCCATATTATGCTATTTTATCACACATATTATCGGTTCTCTGGATATCTGAAAATCAGCGAAAAAACGCTTTTTTAAGCGATTCAAAGCCCCCTCTCTTTAAATACTGACCGAAAAAGGCGGAATCGCTCGACATGTATCGAGTAGGATGGAAAAATGGAAATGAATGATAAAGGAATGATGGCAGAACTGATTGGCAGTATGACGGTTACGCTGCTGGTTTTCGGTGACTGGGCTGCAACAAACGAGCACGGAAGTGCTGCAGCAGCAGGGTTGGCTGGTCTAACCCTTGGAATCATGTGGATGACCTTCAAGGGCTCACAGATTCTACCGGTAATCACCATTGGTCGAATGGCTGCTGGTGAAGATGACTGGGAAACTGGTGCAACGAACTTTGCAATGCAAATCCTCGGCGGTTTGCTCGGTGCAGCAGTTCTGTATTGGGGAATGGACACCACAGATCTAACGACCGGATCTACTGATGACATCACGGCTGCTACTGTTGCAATCGCACTATTGGGTGGATTCTTGCTGATGTCGGTTTGGAGTCGACTTGGAGCAGGCTGGGAATCAGCAGCCTTCACTTCAGTCTTGATTTTGGCTGGAATGGAACTTGCAACTGCAAGTAATCTTGGAAGTATGATTGTCACCTCTGGCTGGGAATCTGCAAACATGGTTACCACCTTTGGAACCATGATTATCGGCGGAATTGGCGCAGCAGCAGCATTGATGCTCGGCGACCAAATCTTCGAAGAAGAGTAAACCAAAACTGGTTGAAAATCAAGATGACACACGGGCGATTCGGGGGCGGATTTCCGCCCCCGTCTCGTCCTTTTTTTTATTCAATAATTCCTCAGCGTTAAGGGCCGTGACCCCCACGGAGATACATGGAGTTCCCAGTCGATTTCTGGGGCGTCCCTGCGCATCTCGTGTTTGAACTTCTGGGATACGTTGCAGGATTTTTTTTCCTCATGCGTGAAAGGCGCCTGCACGGCGACACAGTCGACAGTGAAAATCGGGCTTGGTTGATATTGGCAGCCTTGGTGGGTGCTCTTTTCGGTGCGCGCCTTCTTGCATTGCTCGAGCACTCCAATGAGATCGGTTCGGATATCCCAATTCTATTCGTCGGTGGTAAGACCATCGTCGGAGGTTTACTCGGCGGTACGTTCGGAATAGAGATTGCAAAGAAAATGCTCGGGATTACAGTTCGTACGGGCGATGTCTATGTGACGCCACTCATCATTTCGATGGCCATTGGAAGGATTGGTTGTTTCTTGACAGGGTTGCCCGATGCAACCTATGGATATCACACAGATTTGCCATGGGGTGTTGACTTTGGTGATGGTCCACGCCATCCCACTCAATTGTATGGGATTCTCGCACTTGGTGCAATTTGGGCCTTCCTTGAGAAGTGGGAGACCCCCATCATTGGTGAGCGATTCCAGACCTTCATGGTCTTGTATTTGATTTGGCGGATTGTTGTTGATTCAATCAAAGACACCACACCGGTGGAATGGATCGGATTGACTCCGATTCAATGGGCGTGCGTTCTTGGACTTGTGTGGTTCTTTACCTACGGTAAGCCGGGTGAACGTTCAATAGAAGACGTCACCCACCCAGATGTATGAGCGGCAAGATTCGGGACTACTTGTTCTACGATTCTGCCACCAGCGTTTGCTCAGACTGTCTACGTAGGGCAGAAGGAAAAATCATCATTCAGGACAAAAATGTCTTCATGGATAAGCTCTGTTATTCCTGTGGGAAACGGGAGAAAGTATTGCTCTCCGATGATGCAGACTATTATCGACGATGTCGGGAGGTATATGTCAAACCGAGTGAAATGCCCGAACGATGGAACACACCGATGAAGTATGGTTGTCCCTACGACTGTGGACTTTGTCCATCACACGAACAACATTCTTGCCTGACATTGATTGAAGTGACAGATCATTGCAATCTCAAGTGCCCTATTTGCTATGCGGGCAGTGGACCTGAGCGCAAGGAAGATTACCGTTCATTGGAACATATCATCCAGATGTTGGATGCCGTGGTTGAAAATGAACTGGAGCCAGATGTGATTCAAATTTCAGGAGGTGAACCAACTCTTCATCCAAATTTCTTCGAGATTCTTGATGCGGTTCGTGAACGTCCAGTTCAACACTTGATGGTCAACACAAATGGAATCCGCATCGCCAATGAGCCTGAATTCGCCGCGAGACTGGCTGAATACAAACCCGGCTTCGAATTGTACCTACAGTTCGACAGTCTAGAGCGTGAACCATTGATGCGCCTTCGTGGTGCTGATCTTCGGGATGTTCGCCGTAAAGCATTGGAAAATCTTGAGGCTCACAATGTCTCAACAACGCTTGTCGTCACTTTACAAAAGGGTTTGAATGACCATGAAATTGGTGAAATCATCGAGCATGCGCTCTCCTGGAATTGTGTTCGTGGTGTTACCTTCCAACCAATTCAGGAAGCGGGTCGACACGAGGACTACGACGTTTCTAAGGATCGGCTGACACTTTCCGAGGTTCGACGTATGATTGGGGAACAATCTGACACCTTCGAGGTTGAAGACATGCTTCCAGTTCCTTGTCACCCCGATTCCATCGCCATGGCCTATGCCCTTAGAATGGGCGGAACCACAGTTCCACTCACACGACATATCGACGATGAGACCCTTCTTGCAGGTCCACGTTCAACCATTCAATTTGAGCAAGATCAGGAATTGAAAGCCAAAGTTCTGAGTTTACTTTCAACCGCACACAGCCCCGATTCAGCCGGACATTCTCTAGCCCAATTGTTGTGCTGTCTACCCGAACTTGAGATGCCAACCCAATTCTCTTACGACAATGTATTCCGTATCATCATCATGGATTTCATCGACGCTCACTCATTCGATTTGCGTAGCGTGAAGAAAACCTGTGTACACATCGTCAGTCCAGACCTACGCTTGATTCCATTCGACACCTACAACATGTTCTATCGTGGAGAATTGGAGGAGACCGTCCTCGAACCAATACGTCGAGAGCTTGCACTTGCGGGCATGGCTCTTTTAACACCGAAAGAGAAGCGCAATTTACTGGGGAACTTGCCTATGGCACAAGGAGATGTTGCCGATGAATGATGAGTATGAACCGGGCACTCCAATCATGTCTGTTGAAACTCCGAGTTTGACAGGAACTCCCACAGTACTGACTGGTTCTGAAGCATCTCCGTCTACTCCAGATGGTTCTGGTGAATACAATTTCATCACGGGGCCAGATGGTCAAACCTACGCTGTGATGAAGGAACCATTCCTTTGGAAGAAGTTCTTCATTGGTCTCGGAATACCCCTTTTCCTGATGATTATTCCAATCATCCTCGCAAGTATTGCGGAAGGGATGGACCCCTGGGACGATGAGTACGAAAACGAAAAAATCGATTTGCAATTGGTCAATGGCACTACTTACGCAACGGATTACAATCTCGGGCCCGATAAGGAACTCGAATGGTGTTGGTTTGGTGAATCAGGCGGACAATCTGGAGATGACTGGTATTATTGTGAACCCACCAGCGAATCTTCGTTGACCATATTTGCCATTGAAGAGCAATCATTTTCTCTGTTCCGTGGGAATGGCACATCCTATTATGCGAATTTCACCCTGGAATCTAATCAGTCAATTGATGGCTGCGATATTCGAGTATCAGGTAATGGTTGGGTGTTTTGTAAAGCCCATCAAACGCCGTCAAGTCATTTACACATCATTGAGGAGACATATTACAATGGCGACTATAGTTCCGACGAAGTTGGCCAATGGAATGGTACATCAGGTTTGGTTGAATTTGACAATGGAGAGGACCACGGCTCGCAAATTCCGATGACAATCTATGCGCGAGTTGAGGTCGGTCATTGGACTGAAGATGAAGGCGTATTCTATTTCGATAGTGGAGATGATCATGGTGCTTCTATCGAGATTAATATTGAAACACGCGGTATCGACTCCTACGAAGAGGCTGAAAATACTCAAAATACAATCGATGTATTGCTTGGAATTTCGTGGATCATCTGCCTGGCTGCACCCCTTTTATCGATTGTAATGATGGTTTACGGATTTGCTGTGAGCGGAGCGAAAGCAATGGGTGTTGGTGCAACGGTCGCTCTCGTATCGTATCCCGTCATCGGATTCTTTGGCTGTATCGCCGTCATGGCGGGTGGTTGGTAAACCTAAATTCAGTATCTTTTTGGTATAAGTATCCGCATTGTTCATAGGCGAATCTCTGTGAGAGTCATTTGAATCAAAGATTCAGAGTGATTACATTGTTGTCAAATATGCTAAGCAATATGAGCAAAGAAACTGAAGCCAAGTTGTATGCCGAAGGAGTGGCCACGTTCGCCTTGACGTTCATTGGTGCAGGCGCCATTTGGGTATCCGGCGGTGATCTATTAACGGTGGCCGTAGCGCATGGAATCATACTTTCAGTCATGGTTTCGGCAACGATGAATATCTCCGGAGCACACATCAATCCGGCGGTCACAATTGGATTCATGGCCACCAATCGAATCGATTCTAAACTTGGCATACAGTACATTTTAGCACAATTAGGAGGGGCTATCCTTGCGGGTTTCGTCCTCTATTCCATCGGTGCAGATGTAATCGCCGGAACACCGGCTCCAGGTGACACGATTATTGATGTAAGCACCCAACAAGCCATCTTGATTGAAGCGATTCTCACCTTCCTTCTCATGACTGTAATCATGGGAACCGCAGTTGATGACCGTGCTCCTGCAGGTATTGCCGGGTTTGGCATTGGTTTGGTGGTCATGGCGGACATCCTGATGGGTGGCCCCCTCACCGGCGCGGCAATGAATCCAGCTCGCTGGGCAGGTGTCTGGGTCTGGGGAGATATGGGCATGGACACGGCGAACAATATCGATCTCATCATCTACACAGTGGGCCCAATCATGGGCGCCTTACTTGGTGTACTACTGTGGGACAAGATGACTCCTGGTGAAGAAAGTTCAGAATAATCTTCAGACACTAGAGATTACATGTTGCGGCGGTATTGTCCACCAACTTCGAATAGCGCTTCAGTGATTTGGCCGAGACTTGCAACCTTCACAGTCTCCATCAGTTCGGCGAAGACATTCCCGCCAGTGCGTGCAACTTCTTGCAGACGTACGAGTGCTTCTGGTGTTTCCTTGACATGTGTCTTGTGGAATTGAGCGAGGCGGGACAGACAGCCTTGTTTTTCTTCGGGGGTCGCGCGTGCCAATTCCATGTCGAAGTCATCCGCACTGGATTCATCAAACGCAGCTGCATTTGGGTTTTCGAAGAAGTTCACACCGGTGATGGGCAACTCTCCAGAATGCTTCCTTTCTTCGTAATAGAGTGATTCATCTTGGATTTTACCACGTTGGTACATGGTCTCCATGGCACCGAGTACGCCGCCGCGTTCAGCAATTCGTTCGAACTCAGTCAGCACCGCTTCCTCAACCAGGTCGGTCAATTCGTCGACGATGAATGAACCCTGTAGTGGATTCTCGGTCTTGGTCCAACCACTTTCCTTGTTGACGATTAGTTGGACTGCCAATGCTCTACGGACACTTTCCTCTGTAGGTGTCGTAATCGCTTCATCATACGCGTTGGTATGCAAACTGTTGGCTTGATCTTGAACGGCCAACAGGGCCTGTAGAGTGGTACGAATATCGTTGAAGTCAATCTCCTGTGCGTGCAGTGAACGACCCGAGGTCTGAATGTGATACTTCAGTTTCTGAGATCGCTCATTACCACTATACAGGTCACGCATGGCCACGGCCCATATACGACGTGCAACACGTCCAATCACGGTGTATTCGGGGTCCAATCCATTGGAGAAGAAGAAGGAAAGATTAGGTGCGAAGGAATCGATGTCCATGCCACGACTGCGGTAGTATTCGACGTAGGTGAAACCGTTTGCAAGCGTGAATGCGAGTTGACTAATCGGGTTGGCACCCGCTTCAGCGATATGGTAACCCGAGATGCTGACAGAGTAGTGGTTTCGCACACCTTGGTCGATGTAGAATTGCTGCACATCTCCCATCAGTTTGAGGCTAAACTCTGTGGAAAAGATGCAAGTGTTCTGAGCTTGATCTTCCTTGAGGATATCAGCCTGAACAGTTCCCCGAACCGTTTTCAAAGTCTTCTGTGAAATCTCTGCGTGCTCTGCTTCGGTCGGATCACGTCCATTCTCTTCGCTGAACTTGGTAACCTGCTGTCGAATGGCTGCGTTGAAGAACATCGCCAAAACAATGGCTGCTGGTCCATTGATTGTCATCGATACACTGGTGTTTGGATCACACAGATCGAATCCATCGAATAGCGTACTCATTTCATCGATGGTGTAGATACTGACGCCTGATTCGCCTACCTTCCCGTAAATATCGGGGCGTGTATGCGGATCTCTCCCATACAGTGTGACGCTATCGAAAGCAGTGGACAAACGAGCGTAGTCCTCGCCTTTCGAGAGATAGTGGAACCTCCTGTTGGTCCGAGCCGCAGGTCCTTCACCCGCAAACATCCGGGTCGGCAACTCATCCGCTCGTTTGAACGGGAAGACGCCAGCAGTGTACGGGAAGTTTCCCGGAACATTCTCGCGACGTAACCATCCAAGGAGATCACCCGCATCCGCAAAGTTCGGCAACGCCACTCTTGGGATGCTTGAATGCGCCAGTGATTCAGTGGTAGTGTCTACCGAGAAATCCTTGCCACGAACTTGGTAGGTGTAGGTGCCGCTACGATACTGCTTTGCTTTCTCTTCGTATTCAGAAATCATCGTCCAAACAATTGGGTGAATTGTTTTTCGAATTTCTTCAGCCTGAATACGGATGTCTGCAACAGCTGCCGCCGCACCAGTAGAGAGGGTGGTACCTGTGCCATCGGCCAGTCCTGCCATGTGACGTGCAGCGGCTTCCAACTGCTGTACCAAGCGGACTTTTTGTGACATTTCTCCCGTTCGTGAATGATAACCTCGAACCGTTCGAGAAATGTCTGCGAGGTAATGGATTCTCTCAGGAGGGATGATGTGTTGTGGTTCGGGCATTCCACTTTCAGGTAATTGTGGTTCACGTGCGGCCAGAATCATCTCATGGCGGTCTGAAAGAATCCCTGCCAATCGCTCCCAAAGTAAATCCACTCCTGGATCTGAAAACTGACTCGCAATCGTTGGAATGACAGGTAGAGCCGAATCTTCCATCTCAAACAGGTTGCGATTGCGCTTGACCTGTTTGCGAATTGCTCGAAGTGCATCTTCAGCACCACGTTTTTCGAATTTGTTGAGAACCACCAAATCAGCGACATCCAGCATCTCAATTTTTTCCAATTGTGTATGTGCACCAAACTCACTGGTCATCACATACAGGCTGACATCGCTGACATCTGTGATACCATCACTGCCTTGACCAATTCCACTTGTTTCGACAAAGATGAGATCATACCCTGTCGCTTGGCAAACTTCGATGGCTTCACGGGTTTTTTCCGAGAGTTCCTTTCCGCTAGAGCGACTGGCTAGACTTCGCATAAACAATCGATCGCTGGTGAGTGTATTCATTCGTATTCGGTCTCCCAACAATGCCCCTCCTGTTCGTTTCCGAGTCGGGTCAGTGCAGAGTAGTGCTACATTCAGTTGCGGGTTTTGTGTTGTAATTCGGCGCATCAATTCATCTAGCAAACTCGACTTACCAGCCCCACCCGTTCCAGTGAACCCAATGACGGGTACACGGGTCTCCATCGGTCGACTTCGACATGCCTTGAGAGATTGTGCAAAGGTCACAGGATCTGCATTTTCAGCGAGGGAAATGAGGCGTGCAACCTTTTCCCGTTGAGCAGGTGTCACCGGGGAATTGAGGTCCATATCTTGAGCTAAGATATTGCAGTCACTCGCCTGCTGAACCAAATCATCAATCATTCCGAGGAGACCCATTTGTCGACCATCATCAGGGGAATAAATTCGGGTAATACCAGCAGAGTGCAAATCCCGAATCTCTGGTGGTGTAATGGTTCCGCCACCACCCCCAAAGATCCGAACATCCTCTCTTCCTGCAGCGTTTAGCAATTCCCGGATATAGGTGAAATATTCCATGTGCCCACCCTGATAGGAAGTCAGGGCCACAGCGTGAGCATCCTCCTCAATGGCGGCCTTGACAACATCGAGTGCACTTCGGTCGTGACCGAGATGAATGACTTCACATCCTGCGGCTTGAATCAAGCGTCGCATGACGTTGATGGCTGCATCGTGACCATCGAATAGTGAGGCGGCAGTAACCACGCGCAGTGGGACGCCTGATGCATCAAAGGCACTGACAACATCATCAGAAGCCGGCGCAGAAGCCCCACTCGCCATGCAAATGCGAGGTCACTGCAACGCTTGAGACCATCGGCGGTGGCCGTAGGCCACCGTGCGCATACGCGAGATGTTTGGTTTCAGGCGTACATGTCTTCAATTTCAGTCGCCCAATTCTCACGGATTTGGATTCGACGAATCTTCAGAGTAGGTGTCAATTCACCATCATCGACAGTGAGGTCACGTGGTAGAATTGTGAACTTCTTAATCTGCTCAGGTGGGGCAAATTGCTTGTTCAGTTCCATCACTTGCGCTTCAACTTCAGCGTGTATATCTGCACTGTCTGTGTATTCGGAAAGTTGGTGTCCTTGTTCGTTCAAGAGTGCGATTTGCTTGGCAGGATCTTTGGGTAGATGTGCTCCATCCATTCCAAACTTGTCACGTAAAATAGCCGATACATCGAGAGTCAATAGGGCACTACAGAATTTACGACCGTCTCCAACCAAGAAGCATTGCGAGACCAATGGGATTGCTTTCATCGTCTCTTCAATCAGCAAGGGAGCGATATTCTTGCCACCCGAACTGATGTACAGTTCCTTCTTTCGACCGGTGATGGTGACGAATCCATCTGAATCGATCTTTCCGATGTCACCGGAGCGTAGCCAGTCACCATCCATGACTTCAGCCGTTGCTTCGGGATTGTTGTAGTATCCCTTCATGACATGCCGTCCACGGAACATGATTTCACCATCAGAATCGGTTTTGAGTTCGGTACCAGGCATTGATCTTCCTACGCTACCAATCTTCACATTATTCTTGTAATTGATTGAAGCTCCAGCAGTGGTCTCAGTCATTCCATATCCTTCATACAATGGGACACCAATGTGGTGGAATAATTTCAGAATGTCAGGGTTGATGGGGGCAGCCCCGGTAATTGCATATTTGCAATTGACCATTCCAATCTTCTTCTTGACAGCCTTTTGCAAGACCTTCTTCAATCCTGGAATCTTGAGGCCAATTCGGATGACCGCCTTAGAGTCTAAGGTACTCTTGAGATTTGAATAGACCTTCTCATAAATTCTTGGAACACCGATGAACAGTGCAGGTTGCACCTTCTTGGCGTAATCGACAGCATGCAATGCATTGTCTACCACATGCAGATGCATGGCATCGCGCACCCAAAGATGATTGTCGGCAACTTGGCCAAACACGTGGGCCAATGGGAGCCATGAAACATAGCAGTCTCCCGGGGTGAATTGGATGACTTGTTCGATACTGTCCAATTCAAACGTGAAGTTGTCATAAGTCAACTCGACACCCTTTGGGTTGCCCGTGGTCCCTGATGTGTAGATTAGGGCACATGTATCGTGAGGGTCTACTCCATTCATGCGCTCCTTGATGACCGAATCATCAACACCTTCTCCAGCAGCCAAGAAATCAGCCCAATTCATTGCCAGATCGGACTCCATGGAGCCTGAATTATTCAGAACAATCGCATTCTGAATTAGAGGCAGGTTTCCGATGATTTTGTCCATCCGGGTGTTGGGCATTTTCTGAGAATCTGAACCACCCTGAGGGTTTGTACCCACGAAGACAAACTTTGATTCTGAGTTTCCTACAACCCATTCAACCTCTTCGGGTGAACAGGTGTGGTATACGCCAACTGCGACACCATTGAGCATCTGTGAAGCGGCATAGATTAGGAACCATTCTGGTCGATTGTATGAGTAAATACTGAGCTTGTCATGCTTTTCATAGCCTAAGGCGTGCAGAGATTTTGCAATTGCCAAAGTTTTTTCGAGAACTTCAGACCAAGTATCGGTGTTCCATTCCCAAGGAACGCCTCTCTCAGCCTCTCCTTTTCTTGTTGACATTGCCGGCATATTGCCATATTTTTCAGCATTTTCAAACAGGTATTGGGGGGTTATCATGTATCCTCTAGGCCGGAAGGCCTCACTTAACATTCTCCCCGATGGATTGAGCCCTTAAATCTGCAAAACATCGGCGAAAGCAGCTCTCCAATCCGCTCCGCCATTTCGATTGGCAAAGGGTGATGCAGGGCTTGGGTGGGGCACCCAATCAACTTCAATCTCATCGAATATTTCCGCTGCTTGTCGTTGGGCATATCTTCCAACACCAATCACCCGGGTAATTCCCATTACATCTACCACTGTACGCAGATGTTGATCACAAATCGCCTTGAGTTTCTTTGATGCAACCCCTGTCAACTTGTCCGGTGTGATATTTTGTCCAGCTCCATTGAACATCCAAAGTGGACAATGATTGACGATGTAGATGTGTTTGCTAACCTCTTCGGGTGAGCCATAGTGTTCCGCCAATGCGGTCCAAATTCGTCGCCCACTCACTTCCGGTTTGGGGCACTCCAAACCATACACCGTTCGCTTTGGATGGATTTGTGATGGTTGGTACACTTCAAGGTCTGTTATCGATAGAAAATTTCTGACCTGCTCGGGACAACCGAATGGTACACCCGTATTCCCCATCCCATGTCCTGGATTCATTCCCACCAATAGTGTGTCCGCTCCATTTCCAGAGAACCTTCGAATCCATTCTTGGTGTGGGGCCCATGCGTAATCTAGCGGGTTGTAAATCCAATCGATTTGCTTGCAATTTCTAAGCAGGGACGGACTTAACTCATTTGTTGTATCCCGGAGAAGTTTCGCAGCTTCTAGCACCGCATCCATGTGTTCACTCTCCGTTCTTTCGTCGAATGTAGTCTGAGTAATTTCCAGGATGGACCACAATGGTACCGTTGCCAGGCAATTCCCAAATCGTGTCACAGACCATGTCGAGGAACCATCGATCGTGACTGACGGTCAAGATACACCCGTCATAATTTTTCAACGTCTCTTCGAGTGCCTCCTTGGCATCCGTATCCAAGTGATTGGTCGGCTCATCAAGAAGAAGCATGTTGTTATCCTCAAGTAAAAGTTTCAGCATTGCGATTCGGGCACGTTCACCCCCACTGAGTTTTTTCAACGGTGTAGCAACCATCTCTTTGGTGAATTGAAATTGCCCGAGCATTGCTCGAATGTCTCCATAATCCATTCTGGGTTTCAATTTCTGAACTTGTTCTACAGGTGTCAAGTCGAAGTCTAAGGTTCTGTGATCTTGATGGAAGTATCCGATTTCAACACCCGGTCGTACATCGATGATTCCTTCATCGAGTGATATTTCTTTGTTGATGATTCTCAAGAGTGTTGTTTTACCAGCACCATTTGGTCCTACGATCCCAATTTTCTGACCGCGGCGAACACCGATTTCTACCTTGTTTAGAATCGGTCGTTGCAATCCCTCGAACTTGAGGCTCGCTTGCCTGAAGTCCAGTACATCCAAACTCGATTTTTCAGTGGATTGCAAATTGAATTGCAATTCTCTCCGCTCTTTTGGTTTGAGTTTCTTCAACCATTTGAGTTCACGTTGGGAACGCGATAACATCTGATGTTTCTGAGAGATAGATTTGTCATATTTGTTGGCTCTTTTCATCGATTGTAAGGCTCCGTTCAACCGTTTGATTTCTTTCTCACATTTTTCTATCCGATCAGCAAGCGTCTGCAAGAAGAGTTCTTTTTGCTGTAAATATGCACTATAATTTCCTGCATATCCACGGGTATGTCCATCGTGAATTTCAAGGATATGCGTACAAATTCGATCCAAGAAAAACCGATCGTGACTGACAATCAATTGGGCACCTTGAAATTTTGTTAGGAACGTCTCAAGCCATTGTAATGTTGGTAAATCAAGGTGATTGGTCGGTTCATCGAGGAAGAATACATCGATTTCACCAAGGCCGACCAATTGTCTTGCCAGTGCGACCTTTGCTCTTTCACCACCGGACAATTTTGACAATGGCATTTCCAGGGGGTGGTGTCCCAATTCCAATGCGTTGAGAATATTCTTTGCGTGCCCTGCTACGTCCGAGCCTCCAGAGCGTGCCGACAACGCTTGTAACTCCGAATAGCGATCGAGAACAGGTTGCCAATCGCCATCGTAAAACGCGGGGTCAGTCATTTGATTTTCAATGGCCAAAATTTCTTCTTCAAGTTCCTTGAATTGGTGCCCACGTCGATTCAATTCTTCCTCAAGTGTGGCATCCTCATGGATGTCGCGAACCTGTGTGAGATAGGCAATGCGTAAACCGGGGGCGAAGTTGATGTCGCCCACATCTTGATCTTGTTCTGAAATTGTCCGCAGTAGGGTTGTTTTTCCGGCACCATTGTGCCCAACAACTCCAATCCGGTCACCTTCATCAATTCGCAGATTGATGCCATCGAGTACCGTGACTGCACCAAATGCCCGATGCACGTCCTCTAGTCGAATCAATTCACGAACCAATTTGACACCTCAGGATTTTGTGGGCGATCTCAGGGAGTTCAACACCTGCTGCATCAAACCAAGTTTGTATGCTACCAAATCGCCGATTATTCCGTGCTTCTTTCACCCGTGTTGAAATCAAATTCCATGCAGACTTTTCTCCAATTCCAGGGATGGCCACCAACTGTTTTTGATTGACTGTATTCATGTCGAGATTGATTTCGACACCTGTAATCGAACGAGCTCCATGTCCTGTGACCAGTATGTCACCCTGGGTTTCGAGTGGGATGTGGTATGGGACGCCAATCAGAATCGGGTAGGCCCCAATCTGTCGTCCAAATGTGATGCCTGATTTTCCATGGATTGCAGGATCGCGATGACTTTCATCCAAATGGGCTGGCAATCGAATACGACCGTCATGGGATTCCCATGTTACATCTGTTAACAACTGGCCCAATGGGAACAATTCCTTCAACAGGGGTGAATCAACATGATCTCTTGTCCATGTTTTAAAATCTGCAAAATGTTCGGTAGGGATTTCTTGGAAACCTTCTCCTTCGACTTGTCTAATGTTGATTCTTCGTAACCACAAGCCCTCATCTCGAATGGATTTCAAGAGTTCTTTGTTCATCTGATAACTCGATGCGGTTTCACCGTTCAAACCCGCAATGAAGTTGAGACCAGGGAGTAGTTTTGGCAAACCCCTTTCACCCCGTTCTCTTCCAAATTGGTTGATATGCCGTATTGCAGTTTTCAGTTGCTCAGTATCACAATTCAACCAATTTGCTTCATGAACTGCAGGGTCGGCAGATTCCAGACCGAATGAAAGGACTGAACCATCCGACAATGTTTCGACCAATGTTTTGGTAATCTCTGCTGCAGGCTCTAAATTTTCAGCAATAATCGATGGATTGGCATTGTCAACATGCAAGGTCTGTAATCGTTCATCTTCGCGTAATCCATGCAACAATTCTGCCAATGGTTCAGGATTGGGAATTGGATATTCCATCTCAACAACACCTTCTGCCATGTAGGTGTATACATCGGTCATGCCTCCGAGTCTTACATGCTTGACACCCTTTTCTAGAGCCCGCGTCACTTCGGTAACCACATCGTGGGGTGTTCTCCAAATCGGTACACCTTTCTTCGGCTCGATACAGAATTTGCATCCACGCTTGTAGCGAACACAGCCTTGGTAGACTTCTACCTCATATGTCAGCGGACCAGATAGGTCCGGGTGCTCTGTAACCGCCTTTGAAACCGCTCCCGCTTGTGCCCATGCAGTCCATTCCACATCGTTTCGTCTCTTATGGCGATATTCTCCTGTTGAGAGGTACCACGAGAGTGTTGCATCCGTATCTTGAACACATAAGTGCAGATTTTTGCGAAGAGGTTGCCATCCTTGTTGCTTCCAACCTCGAATGGCCCACCCACCTGCAAAGAAGGGAATGTTTAGTGGTAGCGTTTTGACCAATTCATCAGTTTCTCGCAAACTGATTGGTGTCCCACGGAGATATTTCCCAGGAACTACAGCCCCTGCAATCAGGACAATACCGTCGAGATCTTTCAAATCAGGGCGTGAACCCAATCTCCATTGATCTATGGTGATATAATCATATTCAATACTCCGGGTTTCGAAGACACCACAGATGTAACGGACGTGGAAACCAATGTATGGCGGCACGCCGAATGCGGCAGGCTCATCCTCGTATCCATCGATGACAAGCCACGCCAGGAAATCACCTCAGCGGCGATCTCGACGCCCTCGGCCACGATTATTCTGGCGATTTCCACCGCCACCACGACCACCTCGATCACGTCCACCTTTCGGTTTGGATTCTTGAATGGTGAGTTTCCGACCTTCGATTTTTGTCCCCTTGAGGGCTTCAATTGCAGCCTCTCCTTCTTTGTAAGATTTGTAGGTCACAAACGCGAAACCTTTGCTGTTACCAGTTTCCTTGTCTTTGGCGATATGAACTTCTTTCAGTTCACCATGGGCGACAAACAATTCAGTCAACTGTTCTTCAGAGGTTGAGTATGGTAAACCTCCGATGAAGAGCTTCATGCCCATTGTTTCCTTTGCAGCTTCGCGAGCCTTGTTGAGTACTTCTCGCTCTGCTGCCAATTCTTCTTTACTCGCGTCACCATTGTCGACCTTTTCTTTACAGGGGGAACATCGCGCAGGAATGCCAGGTGTTGGCTCAAAGGGTAACTTCGTATCTGTTCCACACATTGTACACTTCGCTGCATGCATTTCACGGCGGGGACGCTGACCACCACGGCCACCGCCACCTCGGCCACCACGGCCACCACCCTGTTGCAGTCCTCCAAGGAATTTTTCAACATCCTTAGGGGTAGGGTGTACGCTACCACGGCGATGATCTGAAAGTGGTGAAAGGTAAGGGCGCTCCCCATCCTTAGAAATGAAGGCCATCGATGCATTTGACCATCTTTCTCCATCACGGTTGAGTTCGGAAATTGAACTACCTTCGGGAATTTCATACCCATGTCCAAATCCGTTTGAAAGAGCTCTGAACCCAACATAATCACACCGCTCACAAACGACGTTTACATCTGGTTCTGCACTGGATGTTACGAGATATTCTCCACACGCTGGGCAAATTGCCTTGATGATTCCTAAATCTGGATGTGAACGACATTCAGCACGCAGCATAGGGCTGAGTTGCTCGATTTTAGCCCTAATCAAGTCACGCTTTCGCATGGCATCTCCTGGGCTGGGCATGAATTTGTCAACGATTTTAGCGACGAAAATATCAGCGAATAGATGTGTGGCTGGAAGTGTGCGAACAGGTTTTCCTTCAACATGTAGAATTCTAATTTCTGCTGTTTTAGGATTGATTCGATTGACTTCACCAATGACAACATCTCCCATTTCGATTTCCCGAATGGGATCGGTCTGTTGATCGACGAAGAGTATGCCTTCTTTTCGGTTGAGAGTACCCACAACTGTGGCTACAACACCATTTCTCGCTTCGGTCACACCGCGACCTAGACTGTCATCATCGTTCTTCTGTACCGCCGTGCCAGGCACGACGAATGTTCCCACATTTGCGGGGGTAGTCATTTCGCTTCACGCTCCTTTCGCCAACCCGGTCCCCTTAGGGGGGACCGCTTCGCACAACCCGGCGACCCACGTCCTCCATTTGAAGGCGCCGCCCAACGTCAATTGCGTATGAAGCGCCAAACAGTGACTTGAGTCACACCTTCTCGTGAGCGATGGTGTTCATATTTCGCGGGTAATTTGAATGACCCTTCCAATGCGATTTCACCCATCCAATTGAATGATTCAGCAAGTGACTGAATATGTGTCGCATTCGATGAATGAAGAAGATAGATCACCTTTGCATCAGAACTGAATGCGGCTTCCAAGAAGGGGCGATCCGCTCTCGAAGTTTGTGCACCCCAGGGTGGATTCATGATGACCAAGTCCACATCTTTTTGATTCCATTCACTGATGTCTGCCAGCAACCATTCCACCCCCTCATAATGATGGTAACAAGTTTCATCTTTTTCAACCAAAAGTGTTGATGTTGCACCAGCTAGATGACAAGCGATTCCCAAGATGCCGTTTCCAGCCCCTAAGTCGACAACCCTGGTATCTTGATCAAGGTCTCCGCGTTGGACAATTTCGGCAATCCAACGCGCCGCAAAATCACCCTCTGTAGCATACTGCTCCAGCGCCACATCATGCTGTGGGTGAGGGGGTAATTTTGACAGCGCCATTGCCAAGTGTCGCAAGCGCATGGAAAAGCCGAGACCGTCAAAGTCCATCAAGACTGACCGTTGGGTGACTGCTGCCTAGCGAGTTCAATGGCCTTGAGAGTCGCGAGATTTGCTTGTTGCGTTTGTGTAATCTGCCCGGTCTTCTGAGCTTTGATATTGGCGGCTTCATCGCGGAGCTGTTGAATCAGCGTGGCGCCGGGCAAACGCTCACCACAGAACCGGCAAAATTTCTGCGAGTCTTCCTGTTGTTGCGCGCAATCCGTGCAGAAGACCATGGGAACAGTCCACCGGTCACATCGGCCCTCTATGAAGGTGGCTCTAGGGGGGTTAGGATTCCTCGGATATGCGTACGAACATTCCCCACACATCGACACCAGCAGCTGCGGCCCGCTCACTGACTTCGATGAACTGTGGATGCTCCATGATATCACCCATTTCTTGACCACCCGCAACAAGCAAAGAGATCACTTGTCGCATTTCAGATTCAAGTGGGGATTCTGGTTGTGGTGTTGTCACCGGTGGTAGATTCTCTTCCGTCATTGGTATGGGTTCAGTTTGGATATTGGGTTCAGGTTCAGCAACCTCTTCCTCTTCGACCGATGTTTCGTCAACGGTCTCCTCCATCGCTTGTGATATTTCATCCATCATCGATGCGGCGAGATTTTCCATTACAGAATCTGTTGCATCATCCAAAATAGGTCCAGGATGGGTGACAAATGCCTTTCGAGACATCATTGATGGTGATTCAGTAAGAGGTATTTTCTCAGGCAGTGGGATTGCTGGGTGGTGAAAGCAAGCCCAAGTTTCCTCTTCGAAAGAGGTTCCTGCAGAGGGGACGATTTGAACTTCAGAACGAGTCCATCCTTGTCCAATCAGTGGTTGCATCCAGCGTCCTAGATCAGCCATTGCAACATCGACAAATTGGAATGAAGCGCGAGTGTGATCCAACCCAAGGGCCTCGATTTCAGAGCGCTCCTCACGAGGTCGATGGAAAACTGAAACCGCAGTTTCCTCGATGGCGACAGTACGCCCGTGATTTCGAAGTGCGTGTCGATCCGCACGGGCGCCTAGCATCATAATTCGTGTTCTGGCACCGTATTGATCCCAACCGTTGGTTAGTCCATCGAGAGAACCCGATTCGACAATTTCAACCTCGCCCATGCCATATCGTCAGTCTATCGAGCACTTGAGGATGGCCCTCATTCGCCCAGCAAGCCTTCAGCCAAAGCCAATTCAGCCAACAGCACGGTTCCTCCAGCAGCCCCCCGGATTGTATTCTCCGACCAAGCTCTGAATGTGACCATGTCTCCGTCTACATCGAATTCTCCAATTCGAACCGCCATCCCTGACTTCAGATCATTGGCAGGGTCGGGCAATGAACTTGGAATCAAATCGTCAACAAAAACGAATGGTGTTTCAGGGGCTGATGGTAGATTCAAGGCTTGAGGCCTAGATCGATAATTTTCCATCCATTCACGGACCTCATTTTCTTCTTTTTCAGTATGCAAGTCTGCGATCACATTGACGACATGTCCATACTCGCGATTCACTCTTTGCACAGTGACTTCCACCGGTAGGTTGGCCAACCTCACACAATCTAATTGTGCGCGTCCGAGTAAACTCAGGCATTCCTCACGCATCTTTTCGGCTTCACCGGGAATATCTGATGAATATTCGTTTGTCTCGCGGAAACTGGTGAGCAAATTGATTCCGCCTCCAGAAAGAGATTGTTCAGTGGCGATTGAAACACCATCGAGACCGATGAAATCCCACAGTGGTTTGAGTGGCAAGGCTGCGGGAATAATCGTGCAATTGGTACTGCATGCCACAAATCCAGTTGTTCCGCCCCCATCGTGAAGAGCAAGGAGATGATGAGGATTGAGATCAGCAACAATGAGCGGTACATCGTCATCCATACGGTGTGTACTAGCATTACTGAAAACGAATAGCCCCCTTTCAGCGAGAGGTTTTTCTACAGTGATTGCAACATCTGAGGGTAGTGCGCTGAATACGACTTCGAAATCCCTGATATCATCGAACAATGTGTCCATACTTCGAA
>NTJU01000028.1 GCA_002457195.1 Marine Group II euryarchaeote MED-G33
AACACGTCCGCCAAAAGCGAGTGGCGCTGACCCGGGAAAACTGCGAGAAGTACTGGATGGGTGAATTGCAGAAGGAAATGCGCGACGCGGAGACCTTCTGAACGAGCTGACACAAATGTCTGCCGCCAATGCACTTTCGACCGTCCGTTTTACGGATTGGGACCTTTCTCCTGAAATTGCAAATTCCATCTCTTCGAAAGGTTGGGATTTTGCGACACCGATTCAAGCCGAGGCCATCCCACTTGCCCGTTCTGGGCGCGACATAGTTGGACAAGCCCGCACGGGGTCTGGCAAGACTGCAGCGTTTGGAATTCCAATCATCGAGAATTGTAAACCAACCGGCGTGACTCAGGCATTGGTACTTTGCCCAACTCGTGAATTGGCAACACAGGTTGGCGAGGAGATGCAGTGGCTACAAGGTGAAAAAGGTCTCAAATTTGTCACAGTGTATGGTGGTACAGATATTGACAAGCAGGCGAAAGTCCTCGATAGTGGCTGCGACATCATTGTCGGCACACCCGGCCGTGTAATCGATATGAGTAAACGCGGTCATATCGATTTGGAGAACATCACACACTTCGCTCTTGATGAAGCAGATCGAATGTTGGACATGGGTTTCTTCCCCGATATCCTGTGGTGCCTTGAGCGCTTGACAAATCGGCAACAGACACTTCTCTTTTCAGCAACATTCCCACAAGAGGTCCTTGAAGCAGCCAATGAATTCATTTCGGATGCTGAGCACATCATGAGTGATGACTTGGATGTTGAAGTTCCAGAAATTGATCAGTTCATGGTTAGAATCGGTCGTGCAAACAAACTCTGGGTTCTGGGCCGCCTGATGGTCCGTCTGACAAAGGAAGACCAGGTGATTATTTTCACCAATACAAAACGAATGGTAGACCTATTGGTGGAACGCCTAGACCGTCATAGATTCTCATCAACAGGATTACATGGCGATATGGCCCAAAATAAACGTGAGAGAATCATCAGTGATTTCCGTGATGGAAAGACTCGTGTTGTAATTGCAACAGATGTTGCTGCACGTGGATTGGATGTCGACGGTGTAACCATGGTTGTCAATTATGACATCCCCTCGGATTCAGAATCTTATGTCCATCGAATCGGTCGAACCGGTCGAATGGGTCGAAAGGGAGAAGCATGGTCGTTTGTCTCTGGTGACGATGCACCAAACATGACGAAAATCATCTCGACATGGAACATGGTTGTGAAGGAGGTTGAAGCCCCTGAACTTCCAGATGGTATCGATCGAGATCCAGTTCGAAAGCAAATGGATTGGGGTGAAAGTGCAGACGTTTTCGGCATGGTTCCTCTCCGTTTGTCGACCAATGAGACCTCAAAATTGGCGATTCATTGTTTTGTTACAGAACAAGCACGTCTTCCCGACTTGGCCATAGGACAAATTCGAGCCGACGGTACTGAAGCGATTGTTGAAATTCACAGAGAGAAGGCACAGCACGCACTGGATGCCCTCAAAGGTAAATCGATGAATGGTTCGAATATCAATGTGCAAATTGCAAATTGATTATTCCTCTTCGTTCACTGTTCCGGCTGGATTCACATTGAGGATGGCCAAGCCGGTAACAATGCCTGAGAATAGCCACCATCGAATGGATCGGTCCCAAACATTTGACCAAATTTTCGCCTCGTCATTTTGACATTCAGAATTTTCACATTCTTCAGCGGCTGCTTTGAACTGTAGATTTTCTTCATTCATCGTGACTTCATGGGTAGCCCATATTGCAATCACTGCGCAGAGGATGAGGGTGACAATAGATGCCCTCGGTAGCGATTCTCGGACTTTGATTTGGCTCAATTTCGGAATGTCTGAAAGCGATGGTTTCACTTCCCTGTCTAGATTGCCATTCCGGTTTAATTGGATGTACCAAATAATCCAAAACAATACGAGTAATATCAGGAATCCTTGTCTAAAAATGAATTCGTGCATTTCATTCATTTGCGCCTCACCATATTGCATTCCAATCGGATATAGGGCAACCAGCCTGAGAAAATTCAGAAATTGAACAATCGCAATCATACCAATCAATGATCGTTGACGTATACTTCGTTCTACGCCCGGTGTAAGGAGCATCAATACTCCAAGGAACATAGTTTCGTGAACACCCGCACACTCAGCATCGATGTAGAGCGGCACTTCTCCATAATTGAAACCAGAACCGATGAGGTTGACTCCCGTCCAAGACTGTGAGGGGCCATGGAATACAAGCTCGGCAGAACCAGGCCAGATGAGATTGGAAACGCCAGTCCATAACCAAGCCAAGAGAACCTGTAGCGGTTCTAGGCTTGCAGAAGGTTCAGTTCCCCACCAATAGATGATTTCAACAAAGACCAATGCCAAGGGAATACGGAGATAGCCATAGGCCATTTCACCAACTTCAGACCATGTGAGGTCATCCTTTTGGCCCGCCTTTTTGTTCCCTCGCACAACCATCCCAAGACCCATTCCCGCTTCAATCCCTCTCATCAAATCCCCGACGAATTGAAGAAAGGAGAGCACCCGCCCTAGAACATGGCACATGCTGGGGCAGACACCACTCTGGATGTGCTGGGTTTTCATTGCCCAGTACCGGTCCATGAAACCAAACGTGCATTGTCAAAAATGTCTCCGGGAGAGGTCATTTTGGTGATGACAGATGATCCTGAAACCAAAATCGATATTCCAGCACTCTTGAATAGAAGTGGTGACACACTTCTGGATGTAGAGGATGAGGCAGGGGAATACCACTACCGCATTCGCAAGGAGGCCAAAGAATGACGATTGTAGAGACTGGTGATGTTCCAGCTGATGCTAGGTTGCCTACCAATCATGGTGAGTTTCGAATTCGTGTATTCCATGACCAAAGTACTGGTTTTGATCACGTCGCATTGACATTGGGCGATATGAGTGGACCTGATTCTGTTTTGGTGCGCTTGCATTCCGAATGTCTAACCGGTGATGCATTTGGGTCTGAACGATGTGACTGTGGCCCCCAGCTTGATTCCGCCCTACAAGCCATTCAGGAGCATGGTTGGGGGTGTTTGCTGTATTTGCGTCAAGAAGGCCGCGGAATCGGTTTACACGCGAAAATTCAAGCGTACAACCTGCAAGATCAAGGTGCGGACACTCTCGATGCGAATCTGATGCTCGGTCATCCAGCCGATGCCCGGGACTACCGTATTGCTGCAGACATGCTTCTTGCCGTTGGGATCGGTGATGTTTGTTTACTCACCAACAATCCCGACAAAGTTTCGGCACTTCAAGAACTGGGCATTACAGTTTCAGAGCGAAAACCATTGATTGTAGGAATCAACGAAGAAAACCTCGCTTACTTGGAAACCAAGGCCAAACGCATGGGTCATGAAATTTCACAGCATGAGCTCGGAATTGAGTAAAGGGGCCGCGACCGGGAGTTGAACCCGGGGTGGCAGAGCCACAATCTACCGTCCTAACCACTAGACCACCGCAGCCACGGTGTAAATCGGCGACCTGCGCTCGGTATTTCAAGCAAGCGCAGTGCGTTGCTACACCTAATCCGCATACGCACGCAAGCGAGGGATTGAAGGGGCTGCTCGGTAGCGCAGGTTCATGCACACCCGCAGGCTATCGGTTCTGATGGTCGTCCTGCTCACGTTTTCGCTCATGACGACCCCTGTGAGTGGTGACACAGTCATCCGCTCAGAAACTGTTGATTTGTTGCCCGCGGGCACTTTCGACAATGCTTCAGAATGGGACGTTTCCACCAATAAGGCTTACAGTTCCGATCCAGCTGAATACTCTCAATCGATGGTTGCCGATGGCCGGCTTTCATTCACGCACAATCGTCCTGCGAATTTCAACGAAATTAGTGCATGGTCATCAGTATCTCCTACAGGGGATAACCTTTCTATCGGTAATCCTGACTGTTTCAAACCTGTATCTGACCCTGTTTGTGACAATGATTTGGACGGCGATTCAGATGGAGGTTTTTCGTGGACTAAAGGACCCATTATCGAACTGTCTGGTTTTGATTTAAGTGCTGGTTCAGATTATGAAATCTCGAATGTGTCCCTTACGGTTGCATTCCGTGTTCCAGATGCCCTTCAACAGGACAGTGTGCAATTCATTGTCGAATCTGGAGGTACACAACACTTGGTCCGAACATATGCACATACTATGGGTGAATTGAACCATATGAATTACAATGCACATGTCTATTCCCTTGATGGCATTAAAAACTGGACTTGGAGTGAATTGTCAAATCTCAAAATCATGCTGGATTACGTGTCCCAGGGTGAATTTGACGATACAGAACTGCAAGTTGACGCAGCCGGACTAATTGTCAAATATTTACAACCCTGGGGAACTTTTGAATTGGCTCAAGCATCACACCTTGTCTCCTTTGATGAATTCCCAGTGATCAATGTAAATCCAACCACGGGTATTCATCAAGATCTATTACAATCTCCTTGTGGGCTGGAAAATTCAGCTCAGAATTCAGGAACATGGGATACAGCACCAATTTCACTACCATATCAACAGACATGGGGTCGGTTCCATCCCGATGTTGTTGGCAATGCCAGTTGGCAATATTCGACCTCAGATGATGGTCAAACTTGGTCAGCCCCTAGTTCAATTTCGGCCGGTGAATTATTGCAAACCAGTGCAGAGTATCTCAAATTCCATGCAACACTTTACGATGGTTGCATTGAAGATTTGAATGTCGACATCAACGACCCAACTCTAACAATTCAGGGCGAAATTATCGGCGATGTTAATTCGATGGTACCCAATTTTGCAAAATTACGAATCGCGATGAATGGTGATGAGGTTGCATCCTACGAAATTTCTGCTGACAATTCCACATTCGAACTGACTGCATCTGTGGGACACCTACTGTCTGCGAATGGAGGGGATGTAGAAGTTGGCTTGTCCACCCGATTCCATTGGTCCAGTGATGGAAGTTCAGAGGAGATCGTAGTACATGTGGAAACAATGAGTATTGTTGGTGGTTTCCTGATTGAATGGGATCGCGATCCCGTTTGCGATGGTCAAACCGACCAAGTGTTTGAGGAAGATGGCGGCGGGCGGTTGCTTGATTTCCTGTATACCTGCACAGATGATATCACATCAAACAACGACCTTTCAGTCACAGTTTCCAGTGCTGACACTTCGATTCTAGATGCAAATTTTGTCAATGGACAGATTCGCCTCCAACCTCTTCCCAATGCCCATGGTGAAACCACTGCTACAATCACAGTGATGGATGAGCGCCAAAATGCGTGGACTGACGAAATATCTGTATTGATTACAGCAATCGATGATTCACCAGAAATGGACACCCTCCCACCAACGATTACCTTAGAAATAGATGATCCAATTTCAATACCATTCACATATTGGGATTCGGACACAGCATCAAACTTAGTCGATATTCAGATTACTCCAGCCTGGGCTGTTTTCTCAGCAGGTGAAATTGTACTCGATCCAAACAGCATGGGCACATACACAATGATGATTTCAATTTCCGATGAACAAACAGTTGTCACTCAGAATGTCACTATCATCGTTACCCAGAGGGCTAATGTGTGGGTGCAGAGTATCGGAATTCTTGATCGTAACACTGGTGAAAACTCAGTCATCGAGGGGAATGACATCGGAATCGATGTGTTTGTCCGAAATAGTGGGAATAGCATCGCGCAACCCGTGACGATACGCTGTTCAGTAAATGGGCAAACAATTGGAACACCTCAAATCGCAATGATTTCTCCAGGGGGGCTTGAAACGGCTTCCTGTGATGAATGGAATCGCTTGGACATTCAATCAGGCGAGGTGACATTGGAAATTGAGATTGACTGGACGGACGAAGTTGATGAAACAAATGAAGTCGACAACTTATGGTCAACCACGATCACCGTCCAAGATCGAAATCTAGAGTCCAGTGACTCAAGCAATAATGAACAATCAACCCCATTTTTGAAGGAATACAATTCAGCCCTTTGGGTCAGTGTCATTGTGTTAGGATTACTCACTTTGATGGTATTCCTGTATGGGCCCAACCAAATTCGTAAGATCGACTAGTGGTTTCCGAGTCTAAAAAACCCCATGTGGGCCGATAATGCATTTTTCGGCCTGAATCATTATACGGGGTAGTCGCTTCTACGGGCTGTTCCCACAATGATTGGTGCTCCAATCGGGGGGTGGGTACAGGGGTGGTAATACACATGGCGAAACTAAAGATTCGTCTCGAAACAGAGACGTGGGTATTCGAAGAATTTGAACAAGCATGATGCTCAAAGATCAGCAGGGGAATCATTCTTCTTCCAAGTACGCGGATATGTTTCCGGCGGTAGGAACACGGCATCTGGGCGTGCGATTTCTCCTTCCTTCATTTCTGCGACCATTTCGGAACGCGTATGCATTGTTGCCAAAGCGACCAACTCTTCCTTTAGAGTCACCAATCTGACCTTGTCTCCTCGTTCCAAATTATCAGAGATGGACGCAATTCCTGGACGCATTAAGGGTGCACCATGCGCAATAGCAGCTGCGGCACCATCCTTCACTACAATTTTCGGCAGGTCCTGCACAAGTGACTCAATCGGTGTCAAAATTCTGCGTATAGCAACTTCTTCTCCCTTCTCTTGCCAAAGCCAAATGGCATCCTTTAGATCTTGAAGAGTGATAGATTGTGGCTCTTTAAACCGACCTGATTGGGTTCTCCTCAATTCTTTGAGTTCAACAGGATGTCCAATTAACAAGCCCAAATCACGGGCGAAGGTACGGATGTATGTGCCTGCTTCACAGGTGACTTCAATTGCAGCATCACGGCCATCTACCTCGATAAGTCTAGTTTGCATTTGACGACTTCGAACTTGAATCTTCACGGCTGAAATTTCTGGCGGCACATTGTACACCTGACCCGATAGCTGAGTAACCGCCCGGCCCAAAACCTCAGCATCAAAATTTCTAGATCCTCGAATAACCCCGACATAGGTTTTATCGTGACTGAGAACTTTTTTTGTCAATCTCATTGAGCGACCCGCCAGTAGTACCAAAACACCCGTTGCAAAGGGATCCAATGTCCCACCATGTCCAAGCTTCTCTACACCGAGTATGTCCCTGGCCCAAGCAGAGACTTGGTGGCTATTCGGGCCGGCTGGTTTGTCGATAACAACCATCCCTCCCTCGAGTAGTTGCTCAATAGATCTCTCAGAAGGAATGCAGCCATGGGCTGGTGACGTTTTGGCATCAGCATCTAAGATAATCAATTGTATCCCTCCAAGTGTTTGAGCACATCACGCAAGACTTCTTCAGCATTTTTTACATCAGAATCGATGACATGAGTATAGGGGATGTGTGAATTGATATCGAGGTCATAAAATTGCATGTAGCGAGATGCATCAGAATTCATTCTCTCGCGGATGAGCCTCAATTGCTCGTCGATTGTGCCTCCTTCGCGTTCGACAACCCGCTCTGCACGAACTTGTTCGCTGACATCAATCCAAATTCGCGGGCACTGTAAGTTGTTCATGTAAGCCCACCAACCTGACAACCGGCTTTCGACAATCTCAGGACTGTCCGGAGAAAGCATTGTTTCGATGAGTAGTTTGTCGAGGGCTTGATCAACAGAATCATCCTCCTTACATTTCTTTCCAAATTCCTCTAAGGTAAGGCCCTGTTCCTCTGCCATGTCACGAAAAACTTGGCCCCCGTTGATTTGTTTCCAGTTCAGACTCTGGCACAAACCACTGACAAGTGTACTCGTTCCAGAACCTGGATGTCCACTAATCGTCACCCTAGTAACCACGTCACCGCCTCCATTCATCAAGACAAATTTGGCATCGGTTTCGACCCGTTTTGGTTCGAATGACATCTAGGCCACCACATGATCGACAGGCTACCCCCTCTAGGACGCGGGAAAATGTGAGTGCGCCCGACTTTTCAGCCTCCTTTGCCTCTTCCTTTTCTTCAGTTGCCCCACGGTTGCGTCTCTGACTGCGCTGCGTTCTTCGATTGCTCTTCTTGTTTGTTTTCTTTTCCTTAAGAAGGACGAGCAAAGGCTCTTCCAATTTTTCACCAGACATGACCATTGGATGGCTCCGATAGCGGAATAACTTGATGTGTCGGTCGACAATTCTACCGAGTGGGGCACTCAGAGTGATATAGGCCAATATCCAGGCAGGGAATAGCAGAATTCGGCCATTGAATCCCCACTGAGGATTCCATGGTAGACTCACATAGTCGACTCTGAAATTTTCAACCATGACATACATCCAACTAAAAATACCAATCACGAAAATCATTGTGAACATCATTGGTTTCATCATCGACATTTGCAACTTTGTTGTTTCAGGCATTAGATGCATCTGCATCTTCTGTATTTTCTCCAAACGGACGTGATCGCGAGATAGTCTAGCTTCCTGCATCAATTTACGCAATTGTTTGTTTCGATGATTGAGATGTGCTTGCAACATGGGATCCATGAACAAAGATCGAAATACGGTATTGACGATCATAATTGAGGACCCGACAATCAATACTGTGGGCACGAAATAGAGATCATGGAAGGGGAGTGCAGGTTCAAGAACACCCCCTGCAAGGTTCGCCATGGATAGTCGTAAACCTTCACTCATGAGGATGAATGACATCCCAATTAAGAGGATAATTGGTGTGAACAATTGGCCGAGAGGCATCTCGGGTTGATCAGGAATATCCTCAGCCATAATACTGGCCCGTTGAGGGCGCGCCATCAACTCTTCGGGTTGAAATAGTGTAAAAATCGAATATGAAGGGAAGTATTCAACTCTACGAAGGGTATGCGAGACTGTGGACTCCCCAGAGCAAGCCTTGCGTGATGCTCACGCAGCGGAGGTCGATGGCGACCTGCATTTGGCTGAATCCATACTTCGGGTGGCCAGTAAACAATGGCGCAGAGAACCCGAATTCAAAATGCGTCATGGTAAAGTTCTGCGAAGTCTTGGGTATGAGAAGAAAGCGTTGAAAGTTTACCGCTCAGTTCTCAAGGCCCACCCACAACGTGCTGATGCTGCTACAGCTGCGGCTGAAACAGCATCGTCTCTGAATAAAGCACGTTTGGCTGAATTACTTTGGTCTCGGGCCCTTTCTGTAGGTGCCCCAACAGATGTTGCAACCGTTGGATTATGTCGCGCGATTTGGATTCGCGGTCGTAAGGAGGAATCTTGGGAACGTGCTTACAGTGCATTCATTCAAGGTGGTAATTCAAGTCGGGTTCTACACGATTTTCTTCGCGAGTGTTCACCGGTCATCGGTACGCAAGTGCCAGAGATTGACCTCCTGGAAACTGGCCAATTGGGTGACGAATATCAATCCCCCACTACACGTAGAGAATTGGCTATTCAACCTGCAACCTTTTCAGCGGATTCGGTTGAATCAATGGCCGGTATACAGGCGAAAGATTTGCCCTCACCATCCAATGATGTGATTACAGATTTATTGGATCTAGACGAAAGAGAACAACAAATTGACATGAGCGCAATGAGCCAAGGCCCAAGCGTCAAGGCATCTCGTACAGACATTGATATTCCGGACGACTTATTCGATTTTGACTGATTAGAATGTGTATGAGCAAACGGGACACATTGTCATACCTGGGGCGACATCAGCACTGCAAATTGGACAGGTAGTCGCTTCTACAACTTCGTCACCTGAGTCGTCAGCCGCACCTCCTGTTAACTTGGCTAAGGCAGCATCCATTTGGTCATCATCCGCATCATTTTCCTCTTGTGAATCGATTTCATCGTCTGAATCTTCGGTTGGTTCCTCGACATCTTCTTCAGCCTCTTCGTCATCAGCATCATCAACCTCTTCAACAACTTCTTCTTCATCCTCTTCATGGTCATCATCAGACTCTTCGACAGCCTCTTCTTCAGACTCTACGTGTTCATCATCGTCTGAAGTTTCAACGACCTCTTCTTCATCTTCAGATTCGGCCATTGGAAGTGCTTCCGGGGGTTCATCATCTTCAATTTCAGCACCCACATCAATGCCATGGATTTCTTGGGCATCACTGACCTTGAAACCAGTTTCTGAATCACCTTTGAATTCGTAGGTGACCTCAATTCTCTCACCTCGAGAAACAGTGCCGATGTTCCATGACATCTTCTTGCCATCTGTAGTTGCATCTTCGACCATATCACAATCTACTGTCTTACCCGTGGATGATACAACCTTCCATTCTAGCAACTCAAATGCACCAGGGATTACATCATGGATTACGACATCCTTGAGTGCTGAATCTGCCCGGTTGTTGAACATAATCATGGCTTCATATCGTCCGGCTCCACCAGCAGGGAATACTTCCTTCCCAGAGTCATAGTTGACCTTTCTGTGTGTTACGCGTACTGCAGGGACGACATTGAGTCCCCGTGTCGCCACAGGACCATACCGCTCGGAACTGAAATCGATTCGAGCAGGCCCAGCGACAACATCGTTTGAGGGGCTCGGATCTGGAGCAACCAATGGGTATGTGATGCACATCTTGTGACCTGGAGCCAAACCGATGGGGCCCTTGGTGCCGATTGTAATCAACATCGTATGCCCTAGACCATCTGGAGATGTCCGATTCTCCTCAAGTGTAATCCCTTCTTTGAGTTCGATTTTGAATTGGTCGCGGATGAGCTCATTCCCATCGATAGTCGCCTTGACACTTTCCGCATCAGGGGCACTGAAAATGCCAGGTATATCATCGGTGATTCGAAGCAAATTGATGGTGGCCGAACCAGTATTTTCAATATCCATTGTGGCCATCAATTCAGTCTCTCGATAATGACGAAGTACATCGATAGAATACGATTTTTCAACTTCTGCTTCAAGAACCTCGATGGTGAGTGGTTGCAACGTAACAGTACCTTCAGTCGTTTGACTGACTCGTGGCAAGACAGTGTAGAGTAATTCTTGACTGAATGTTGGTTTCTCTGTAGAGTGAACAACCTTGACATCGCTTTCCCATCGTCCATCTGGAAGAACATCATCTTCGACATCATCGACTTCGAAAAGGTGCTCTTCTACTCCGGTTTGACTCACGGTTAACTTGGTCAAATCAACCGTAAATGAGGATCTATTTTCAAAAACAGCCTGACAGCGATAATTGTCAGGTCTTTCGTCTTCATCGACAACCATGTATGAGAATCCACGACAGTGTGCATCAACTTCATCGAAGTTCATACCCGAAAGTGTAGCATCTGCTGCGTAAGTCGCAGTCGCATGTCCAGCATCAATTGCACCTACTGACTGTGCAGTAACTGCCGTGGGAATCGAAAGAGTTCGACTTTCACCGGAAGCCAATCGACCCACAGTCCATGTTACTGTGTCGCCTTGCTTTTCGTATCCATCACCGTCATTGACTTGGATTTCAATCGGGAATGTTCGTGTAACGACAATATCATTGAGTTGAACAGGGCTCATGTTTTCGACTTCAAGTTCCAAATCAATATCCTGTGCATCTCCACTTCGTTCAAGCGATAGACTTCTTTCTTGGTTCCGTGATGGGTTTGTATCAATTCGTTCTCGAACACACAACATTCGGGGCCCGTCAACACTGTAACCCACAGTTTCATCGGCGCCAGCTTCTAGTTCTGAGAAAGGAAGGTCTGATTCAATATCGGAGAAATCAGTGTTGTTTAACAAAACATCAATATCCCACAATCGATCTTTATCGCTAGGGTTCTTCAGTGTAAGAATACCCTTTACAGATTGCTTGACCATATCTCCATCAGCAGTAAGTGTTACGTTTTCTGATTCGCTAAGAGTTCCTACCAATTTGTGACCAGGAATTGCATCGACATCTGCCGCACTTCGAATCTTTCCTCCCGCCATTGAGGGGGCGGTAAGAGTTGTTGCTTGTTCAATTACTTCGCCAGCATCGTCAGATGAACCAAGTAAATCAAAGCTAGGTGGTGCAGGTGCTTCCTCTTCGACTTGCTCATCAGATGGAGCGGGTTGTGTTAGTAAGTCAAGCCCTGGTGGTGCAGGAGGGGTGGCATCCTCAACGTCGTCAGGTTGTTCGGGCAGAGGGGGTAGATCGAGCCCAGGTGGCGCAGGTGGTTCGGGTGGGGCGAGTAAATCGAGCCCAGGTGGCGCAGGTGGTTCGGGTGGGGCGAGTAAATCGAGCCCGGGTGGTGCAGGTGGTTCAGGCATCTCGATTTCTTCATCTTCTGAATCATCTGCTAAAAGCTCCAAGGGGTCGCCCAAATCATCGTCCATCATTGGTGGCGCTGGTGGTGCCATCTCAGGTGGTGCCGGTGGGGCTTCAGGAGCTTCGGGTGGCGCAGGCGGTTCCAATCCAGGTGGTGCTGGTGGAGTTGGTGGTGTCGGTGGTTCTAGCCCAGGTGGAGCCGGGGGCGTAGGTGGTGTTGGTGGTACCAGTCCAGGCGGTGCCGGGGGTGCAGGTGGCGCCTCCGGCGGAGCCTGTGGTAGTCCAGGTGGCATTGGGGGTATGTTTCCATCATCGTTTTCGTCGCTCATTGAAATTCCTCCATCGCAATGCGTGGGATAATATCACGACGATATTGGAGGCCGTATAACCATTGTTGAACGGCAAATAGCCCGGTCCATAGGACCGTAGGAGTGTCGGAGGGTTGATGAACCACTGTTGATGGCCCCCCATTGTGAGTGTAAGCGATAGCAGCACGCCCCCCGTAATTTTCGTAGTAGGAACCGCTGGTGCTGGTAAGAGCACGCTGGTTACAGCATTCCAACGTTGGACTCGTTTCCTCGAAGTAGAGTGTCTTACGATTAACCTTGACCCTGGTGCCGAAAGAGTACACTATGACCCTGAGTTTGACGTTAGAGATTTGATTTCACTCCACGAAGTCATGGAGGAATACGATCTGGGCCCCAATGGTGCACAAATTCTAGCAGCGGATCTAGTTGCAGCCCAATCTTATGATATTCAGGATGAATTAGAGGGTCTTTCAGGGGATTTACTCGTCATCGATACGCCAGGGCAAGTCGAATTGTTTGCCTTTCGTGAAGCCAGTTCTCACATGGTCGAAGTACTTGGCCAAGGTCAGGCGGCTCTTGTTTTCCTGTTTGATCCAATGTTGTCCCAATCTGCTTCAGGCTTCGTGTCACAAATGCTACTCTCCAACATTGTCCATTTCAGATTGGGCCTTCCTACAGCCAATTTCCTGTCTAAGGCAGATTTGTTACCACCAGAAGACCTTGAACGAGTTCTCGGGTGGGGTGAAGATTTAGATCAACTCGAAGCCGCATTGTTCGAAGAAGCCGGCGGACAAAGAACAGAATTTGCCATCGGTCAATTGAGAATGATGCAAAATGCACAAATTCAACCCGGTCTAATCCCTCTATCGAGTGAGCAAGAAGAGGGACTTGCAGACATCCTATCGTTCGCCCAGAGTATTTTTGGAGGCATGGCGGATACCCGTGATGGTTTTGCTGGCGATATTGATCATGAGCGAAATTGAGGGATACAATGAGTGAGATTCAGCACCTTCTGTCAATTGCAGATTTAGGCGACGATTTCCGAAGCATTCTCGAATGGGCAATCCAATACAAGCAAGATCCAGAACCCGATTATGATTTCAAGCCCCTCGATGAACTCAGTATCGGTTGCATTTACGAAAAACCCAGTACGAGAACCAGAGTCTCATTCGAGGTTGGCATTCACAAATTGGGGGGGCAACCTCTCACTCTACTGAAGAATGATATTCAGATGGGTAAATCCGAGACAATCGCTGATACGGGGGCGGTTCTTTCTCGTTTCCTAGATGGTATCACTTACCGTTGCTTTGGCCACGATATGGTTTCCACACTTTCTGAGAGCTCAACAGTTCCTGTAATCAATGCGCTCTCTGACAAACACCACCCCTGTCAAGCCGCGGCTGATCTGATGACAATCATGGAGCGAAATCCCACTTTAGAAGGGGAAAGAGTTGCTTGGGTTGGAGATGGCAACAATGTATTGCACGATTTGATGCTGGCCTGTGCAATGCTGGGTGTAGACTGCACGTGGGCTGTTCCCAAGGGTTTCGAACCGGATCAAGACGTTGTTGATATGGCGAATGAAATAGCCGAAAAAACAGATTCGATATTGATTGAAACGAACAACCCGGTGGATGCATGTAAGAATGCTACAATCATTTACACAGATGTTTTCATCAGTATGGGTGAGGAACATCTTACTGACAAAATGAATGCTTTCAAGGGATTCCAAGTTAACGAAGAATTGGTTGCTCATGCAACGAGTGATTACGGATTCATGCATTGTCTACCAGCCCATAGAGGGGAAGAGGTCACTGATGGTGTAATCGATAGTGACAATAGTATTGTTTTTGATCAAGCAGAGAATAGAATGTGGGCACAAATGGCGATTATGACATACCTATGCAACCCTGCTGCATTCCATGCCTACAACGAGTTGTATTAGGCAGAAATTAGAACGGTCGCCAAGAATCCAGCCAGCCCAAGAAGCATGGCCATTCGAAGACTCTTTTGCGCCGCGTGGTCTTCACCTCTATAGAGGCGTGGTTTGATGGATACCAGTATGAACATTGCTGGAGTCTGCAACAAGAGAAGTTCCATCGGAAGTAACCCTCTGGCATAAGGTGCAACGAGTGGTATGAGGGCGGCAAGAACCAACAATTGTGCAATCGTTCTCGAACGTTCAGCCCCAATTTGTTTTGGCAAAGTTTCACGATCTTCATCCCCACTTTGATCCTCAATATCCTTTACAATCTCACGTGCAGCATTGACCAACATTGCAACCAGGGCAACTATCCAAACAAGCGGTGTTGAAATTCCATTTACAGCCGCAGCGCCAAATACGATGACGATACCAACGAGCAATGAAACTGCAATGTTGCCCGAGAGACCTTTGTGCTTGAGCATGAATGATGCAGGGACAACCATTTCGTAATGAAACATTAATAGAAATGCGACAAACCAAATCCCGATACTTGGTAGCCACGAGATTAGGTGTTCAGAATAGAGTGCTGCAACAGTCATGGCACCGAGCAATGCGATGATTGACGATAGGAATGCAGCACGGCCAACCGCTTTGGCTTGAATCAGTGTCAATGCACCACTAGGGATTGGCCTTTCTGGATGATTGAGTGCATCAGTTTCGTGATCTTGTACATCATTGAATGCATTCCATGCAGCCATGAAAGTCGCTACACATATCGAATGTAGTAATACGAGTAACAATTCAACTTGCGTGAATTCCGTAGTCACCATCAATGCGCCAACAGCTACTGTGGAGGCCCCAACAAGGACATTGCCTCCGCGCACGAGGTGCCACACAGGGTGGGTCATGTTACTCGCGTCGTGCAGACATCACTTGATGCCTACGCTGTCGCCTTCGTCGGCCCACTACCACTATGATTTCGTCCAGATAGAGCCCACAGGCAGACACTATATCTGGCCCCCCGAAAGAAATCCCTGACACTTCCAACCTTTTCGAAACGGATATCTTTGGCCAAAATATTGCCAACCTGGTTCATCGTGGCTCCCCAACTGAAGCGCTCGTTAAGATGATCGAAAACCTCGACCGTATTCGCCCGTCCACGTTCAGCGAGGAAGATGTGCACTTCTTCTCGGAGTCTCTTTGTTCGACTCAAGCCATCGCCTCCAGACTTCGCTGGTGCAGGTGCTTCCAGGCGGTTTGTTGTGCGAGGGGTCGCCAATTTCCATTCTCTTTGTTGCCACTCGCGTGCACGAGGGCCCCATCTTTCGTGTTCCGTGGTCTCCGTGTCGCCACGAGGGTGGCAAACGAGACCGATTCTACTTGCTGCATTTTTTCGGTTTGCATGAAGGTTGCCAAGGTGGGGGTGCCTATGAAGAAAAGTAGGTGTGTGTAAATGAATATGAAAGTGCTTTAGCGACGCAGCCCCTCGTTTTTCAAATTCACATTTATCTGAAACTGAAGCATCAGGAGCATATTCACAGCGTTCCGTTGATATACGGGCTATCAATCGCCCGCCATACGCTCGTATGGTGTAGCGGCCCATCATGGTGGACTCTCAATCCATCGACCCGGATTCGAATTCCGGTACGAGCATCTCTCAGCACATTGTGGCAATTTTCATGAGCATGCCCTGTGTCGAGGGGTCATGGACGACTGGCGAAACTTCGACATTGCGAATCCAACCGAGGAACATAGGATGATTCGCGAGATGGTTCGTGACTTCGTAAAGGAAGAGGTTGAACCGCAGGCATTAGAGTATGATCGCGATGAAAAATTCAACCTTGAATTGTTTCGAAAACTTGGTGATTATGGTTTACTAGGAATCACCGTCAGTGAGGATTTTGGAGGGGCCAATATGGATGCTACAGCTGTTGCGATCGTAAATGAGGAACTATCCTATTCCGATCCTGGCTTCTGTCTTGCATATCTTGCACATTCACAATTGACTGTCAACAATCTGGCGTTTAATGGCTCTCAAGAGCAGAAGTTGAGGTATCTCCCTGGGCTTTGCTCTGGTGAGTTGGTTGGGTGTATGGCAATGTCTGAACCCGACTATGGAACAGATGTTCTGGGCATGGCCACCACTGCCATTCTACAGGAAGATGGGAATTGGTGTATCAATGGCCGAAAGATGTGGATTACAAATGGAGTCATCGATGAGGATGGTACCCCTGCAGATATCGTTTGGTTGTACGCACGCACAGGTACAACTGAAAAGGGTCGCCCCGAACTTTCGACATTCATTATCGAAAAGGGCATGCCAGGATACAAATCAGGCCAGAAGATCATCGACAAACTAGGGATGCGGGCATCCAATACTGCTGAACTCGTTTTTGAAGATTGTATTGTTCCTGCTGCTAATTTGGTTGGCGAACCAGGAAGTTCAATCCATCACATGATGCGTAATCTTGAGATTGAACGAGTCGCTTTGGCGGCTCAGGCGATCGGAATATCAAGACGCTGTCTTGCCGACATGTCACGATATGCGGGTGAACGCGAGGCGTTCGGTAAACCAATCCAACAGTTTGGCCAAATGCAGCGACATATCGGCGAGTCATGGGCTGAATATCGTGCAATGCGCGCGTATGTGTATGAAACCTGTCGGGTCATGGATTTGGATACAGGCGGGCAACGGCTAGACTCTGACGGTGTCAAATTGTTCGCCACAACCGCCGCGAAAAACATTGCAGATCGAGCCATACAGGTAATGGGCGGGTATGGATATGTTGGCGAATATGTCGTTGAACGACTTTGGAGGGATGCAAAGCTATTGGAAATTGGCGGAGGCACTCTCGAAAGCCATCAGAAAAACATCACCCGTGATTTGGCAAAGAATCCTGATCCCATTGAGGATTAATCATGGAATCCAAGGATGCACTGATTGAGGCGCTTGGCCTCAAGAATGTAGTTCGAGCTGGATGGGTTCGTGCTGGTGTGATACAGCCAGAATCGGTTGCGGCTCATTCATGGGGCATGGCCATGTTGGCCACACAACTATGTCCTGAGCATCTGAATCTTCAACGTGTACTCGAATTGTGTATCTTGCACGATGTTGCAGAAGTCATCGTGGGTGACATCACACCACATGATGGCATCGCGTCTTCTGAAAAGCACCGTTTGGAAGTAGAAGCAATCCGAACAATGGGAATTGATGCTGAAGAAGTCTTTGCAGAATACGAACAACAATTGACTGAAGAATCACAATTTGTTCGTTACTTAGACAAGTTGGATATGGCCCTACAAGCAGAAATTTATGAAGCGCAAGGGTTGGACCTGAACGAGTTCAAGAAGGCTGTTGAAGAGTGGTAGTCCCGGGAGGATTCGAACCTCCGTCCCCTGGACCAAAACCAGAGATGATGGACCGCTACACAACGGGACTGCAGACCGCCGGGGGGGCCCATGATTATTGAACGGTGCGACAGAGCCGCGAGCGAAAGGTCAAGCGGCATGGCCCTCCTCGCGGCGCTATGCGCCGCGGAATTCTATCGATAAGTATGGTGATTCTATTCATTTTGAGCAGTTTTTCACCTCTAATCGATGTGGGTGAAACAAAGCCTTCCACTTCGAGTCAAAGTCAAGTCGTAGAAACAGAAGTTCCGATCCCAATTGAAACTGCATTTTCACCAAACCTTGATTTTTGGATTGGGCAAGAGGTTGCCAAACCAATGGTTCTGACCCGGGATTTACAGGCTCTGCATCAATGGCAAGTCGAACATGAATTATTGCCACACCAAGCACCTGGAGATTTCCATTCTGTACAACCATCCAGTGGTATCGTAGAGCATCGACAAATCACAATGCCCGGCAGTCTCGTGCCCAAATTGGCAGGGGTTGAGGGTGTTTTCGCAGTGATTGATGCGAGTGCCGGGCCTGAACCGGCAGGTTCTCTTCCGGGTGAACCAACCTCCGTACGCAGTGGCGAAATTCACGGTGCAACGGAGGCATGGGCACGGGGTTACAATGGTTCGGGGGTTCGAGTGGCTGTTGCCGATTCGGGAATTGATTTCGCACATCCAGATTTGAATGGAACCCAGGCGATACTCGACGAACCTTCGTCTCCATATGATGGATGGGGGATAATGCACGACCCCGTTTCACTGCTTCGGTGGCAGCGAGATGGTTTGGCTTATCCTGCTGCAGATAATTCCTGGTGGGTCGATTCATCGAATACTGACAGTGATTCAGATAACGATTCTGAATTGGATTCACAGGGCTGGGATATTACAGGGATACAGGTCTCGATTTCGGGGACTTATCATTACGGTGAGCATTCGGATTCTAATTTAATTCAGAAAGCTGGAGGGGATGTAGCAATATTGGTTGTCGACACAATACTTTCCGGCGTGTATGATACCATCTATATCGACATTGATCGTGATGGGGAATTTGGAGATGAGACTCCCATTAACAAGTCCAATCCAACATATGGCCGGGATACGGATGCAGACGGCCTGTGGGATCAAAGTGCAGGATTGTTGTGGTGGATTTCAGATGGAATTCATGGGGTGCCATATGGTGATGTTTACGCGGCAAGAAGCGGATATCAGAACCGTATTGCAGGTGCTGGTGAACTGGTATTATTGATGCTCAATGATGCATCTGAAGGAGGTGGGAATCATGGAACTCTATGCGCATCGGCTGTATCTGCACAAGGCGTCATCGCCAATGGTGCCGTACTCGGAATGGCTCCAGGTAGTGAATTGATTTCTGTTGCCAATTTCTATGGTGGAGGGTCATACCTTGATTCCATGCGATTTATTTCAGAAGGATATGATGGAAATGGTTCAACTTCACATGATCAAGGGCAAATTGGTTCATTCTCATTTGGTTGGTCTAGTGCACATGATGATGGCGCAGATTACTGGTCATTGTACGTTGATTGGTTGACACGCGCCCACTCTCCGCAGACGACGTATTTCGTGGCAGTTGG
>NTJU01000029.1 GCA_002457195.1 Marine Group II euryarchaeote MED-G33
TTGCTACTTCGATGTCGTCTCTTCCTATCCTGGGTCTGCAGCAGGACCCAAGGGTGGGGTTGTTCGCCCATTAAAAGGGATCGTGAGATGGGTTTAGACCGTCGTGAGACAGGTTTGTTGCTTTGTGGCTGAAGCGCGTAAGATACCTGACGGGAAGGGGCTCTTAGTACGAGAGGAACGGAGTCTCGGTGCCACTAGTCTACCAGTTGTCTGCTAAGGCAATGCTGGGTAGCCACGCACCAATGGATAAGAGCTGAAAGCATCTAAGCTCGAAGTCAACCTGAAGACGAGGTATCTCAGAGCTCCGATAAAAGATCGGTTTGATAGACTGCGGGTGTAAGCACCAAGGTTCGCCGAGGTGTGTAGCCCAGCAGCACTAATCGCTCGAGCATCTTCTTTATTTTCCGCACCCACACCTGTGTGGGCCTCTGTTCAATAAAAACGTCGATTCAAATTCGAGAGGAGTTGTGCACGACCATAGCGGAGGTGTCTACCCGGTCCCATTCCGAACCCGGAAGTCAAGACCTCCTGCGTCATTGTTTGTACTGTGGTACGAGAGTCCACGGGAACGCGTGTCGTTGTGTCTCCTTTACTCCTCTTTCCGGATTCCGGCCGCCTTTCGGGGCGGCCGGGATCCAACTTTTTTACAACCCCCGCATTTTTTTGTCTCTGGCCGGTAGGCTGTCCGCAATATATCATCGGCACGGCTAAGAGACACGGGCACTGGCGCAGTCTCAACGGAGGCACGCGCATGGGGCTGAAAGCATCGGATTTACTTGGTACCAGTCAAGTGGGTGTTCACCTCGCAATGATTGGGCGTGTTCTTTTTGCACCACTTCAAATTTCAAAGAAAGAGGTAGCCTCACTTGAAGATTCTCTGGGCCTAGAAGTCGCTCAAATGTCAGTGGGTGGTAGTACTCTCGTCGGTTCACTAATCGCTGGAAATACGAATGGAATTGCAGTAGCAGATATCGCTACTGAGGAAGAGATTGATCATCTGACCTCATTTGGCGATGTTGTTGTGATGGAAAGTGGTGTCAACGCAGCAGGGAATCTATTGATTATCAACGAAAATGGGGCTGTAGCAAGTCCTATTTTACCCCAAGATGGATTGGATGTTCTCAGTGAGACTTTGAAAGTGAATTGTGCTGCTATCAGTATCGCTGGAAATGATACACCTGGAAGTGTTGCTGTTTGTAACAACAAAGGTGTCCTCTTACATCCGGATGTTTCTGAGATTGAAGTAGAGACCATTGAATCAATCTTGGATGTTCCTGCGATGGTTGGAACGGTTAATTTTGGTTCCCCGTATGTCGGTTCAGGTTGTGTTTCTACAGACAAAGGCGCTTGGGCCGGTTCACAAACAACAGGTCCCGAGTTAAACAGAATCGAGGATGCTTTGGGCTTAATCTAAGGATTCTTGGTTCACCCAATGTTCAAAGACGGATTTGGCAGACACTCAGTCTATGGCAGAACTCCTATACTCGGGAAAGGTCAAGCAAGTTTGGAGTACAGACGATCCTGATGTGATTGAATTTCGATATACAAATCAGATATCAGTCTTTGATCAAATTATTCCATCCCTGATTCCGAGGAAGGGTGAAAGTCTCAATCGTACTTCGTGCCATTGGTTCAAACTGGTTGAAGATGCTGGAATTTGTGACACACATATTATCGAGATGAATGCCCCCGATCGCGTTCTTGCTCGCCGATTTGAAGTAATTCGAGAACCAGGTGCGATCCCTCGAGATATGGAGAATGTGTTCGTACCGCTTGAGGTCATCTGCCGTCATTACTTGGCTGGTGGAGGCTGGAGGCGCTACAAGCGAGGTGACGTGGGTGCCGAGGAATTTGGTTTTGAGCCAGGGACTGTTCTAGAAGAAGGTGTCAAACTACCCGAGCCTTACTTGGAAGTGTCCACTAAATTTGAGAAATTTGATCGCCTTCTCGATCGTAAAGAGGCGCTTGAGATTTCCAATCTAACCGATGAAGAATTTGATTCGATCCTAGCAATCGTCGTTCAGGTAGACAACATCATTGAACGCGAGGCAGCAAAACGAGGTTTGATTCATGTGGATGGGAAAAAGGAATTCGCTCTCGGTCCCGGACGTGTACCTGTGCTAGTGGACTCATTTGGAACGTTGGATGAAGATCGTTGGTGGGGGGCTGAAGATTACGAAAAAGGTACAATCGTTTCATTATCGAAAGAATTTGTTCGTGAACACTATCTTGGAACTGGGCATCACAATGACTTGTATGAGGCGCGAGAGGCGGGCACTGAAGAACCCCCAATTCCAGCTCTTCCACAAACGATTATCGACCAAACCGCTGAATTATACGGCAGTATGTATGAACGCTTGACTGGTGTGGAATTCTAATCGCCATGTGCGCGCATCAAAATCCCAACACCCCTTTTTTCAGCGGTTTTGAGGATGATGACGAGGTGTCGAACGATTTCTCTGACCCCACCATCTAGCCGTTCATCGCTTGCGACTTTCCAAGATGATTTCTGTAGATATGTCCTCAAATTGGACACATCATTTATTGTTAGCCAACCATGTAGTTTTAGCCCACCAAAACCCACACTCAAATTGTCATGACCCCTCGTTTCTTTGCGGAAACCTGAATCGAGTTGAGTCAAGAGTGTACAACCTGTGTCCCCATCTGATTCCGGAATTAAATACTCCCGCAGATAGGCAATGGCGTTCCCGTCATCAGAGGGGAATCTCCCCAGTCTCTCCATTGATATCCCCCTGTCTAGTGGTTCAGCAGGACCACCATCATCAGTGGTTTCTCTAAGGGCGATGAATAGAATTGTAGCATCGTCCCATCCGATTGATTTTCTTCCTGATGAAACAATGATTCCCTGCGACTCAAGATTCGAGGCGATTTCAGGATTCGATTCAGACAAATTAGTGAGTAGATCATCCCCTCCTTCTCGAATTGAATCCAATATATCAGCGAGTTCAGAAGCAGAATCTCCTTCCATGGGGTCGAAAGTGTGGAAGGGTGCTACCCCCTTCGTATCAAGGGGTTGCAATCACTTCCCTCCTAGTTTGTCTCTTCGCTCTCGAAGTCGCTGAAGCCGGGCTTCAAATTCATCAACAGGTGAGGTTTTCTCTTCACGTAACTCTTCTATTTCCTCAGTTTCAGGTTCAATTTCAACCAAAGGTTCTGGCTCTTCATCCATTGCTTCGAGATGAATATCTTCATCTTCATCAAGTGGTTTAGATGTGACTTTCTTAGTTGGTGCCGATTTCTTCCGCACTCTCATTCTCTTCTCAACCTGCCTTGGCCCTGAATCCGGCCGAATCATTCCTAGTAAGCCCATTGTGCCGAAGACAATCACTAGGCTGCCTAGGAGCATGGTGAAATCCAGCCCCTCGCTTGGTTCTGCAATCCCAGCAGGCAATACAATCAGGTTGCTGTTATCTGAAGGGTCACTGTCTTGATCCCAAGGTGATTCACACTGTAATTCAGTATTGATTGTAGTACCAACAGGTAGGTCTGGGCGCTCAATGGTAATTTGTGGGGCCAAATCACCTCCAACATCAATTCGATGTAGTGCTCCCTCATCCCACCCTGTGGCGGCAAGTTCGATGAAACAGTTTGCATCAGCAAACTTGGATTGGTTTTCCCGACTAATCGAAATTACAATTTCCTGGGCCCCGGAATTTTCACGAATTTCCACAGCAGTGATTCCCAAATTCCAGTTGACATCTCGTACGATGACGTCTCTGGAAACTTCTGCAATCAGGGCCCCATTCTCATTGAGCAATGTTGCTTTCAAGGTATGTTCACCCGGGGTGGGGTCCCATGTCAGCGCTGAAAGGTTAATCTTTGAATCCGCAGTAAGTTGAGTATTGGAAAGTAGGCGACCCGATTTGTAATCAATAACCATGCCAGTTTCATCGCGTAGGATTGCAGTCCAACCAATTTCTGAAGTTCCATTGTTGATTGAACATGTCGCTTGAGGTTCAGAATCCAGTGTGTTGATTGTACAACTCCCTGCACGTGTAGGTGGGGCCCGTACTCGGGCCCAGAAGTCAAGAATTATTCCATCCACATCGAGTTGGCCATCAGAATCCATTACTGGTACAGTCCAGAGCCAACCACCATCGTCTGCTTCCGGAAGTGTATCACTTCCTTCTTTGACAGAAACGACCTCGAATCCAGGGTTGAAGTTCAATTCTAATCTGTCCCCAGATGTCCCAAACAATACTGGGCTGGTAGCCCAAGAGCGATTACTTTGCGTAAGGGCCAACGTTGCTTCACGTTGAGTACCACTTTCATCAGTAGTTCGTAGGGTCACACTTGAACCGAATCCAGTTTGGTCGGAACTTGGAGGGATAGCAGAGATCGGGATCCCCGAACTTTCCCCCACACCTAGACTCACTTGGTTTGGTCCTGTGGTGGACCAACCTTCAGGTAACCCTAGGATTTCAATATCAATCGTTGTGGGTGCATTTCCTAAATTTGAAAGCATGGCCAATGGCAATCCACCCACTGATGAAATGGCCCAGTCCTCTTCATAATCAAGCGTATAATCGTGCCAAGCTGCGACACGCAACGGAAGTGTTGTTTGTCCCATTCCTGCTCCATCACCGTTCCTTGCACGCAATGTTAGTTCGACAGTATGGCCTGAAATCGCTCCTTGAGGTGGAATAATCTCGCAGGTAAAGTTTGTACTCTCACCTGGTGCGAGAGTGGGTATATTTTCGCTGACATTAATGCTCCAACCTCCAGCATCGACCCAGCCATTGATGAAAGGTTGAGCGGGGGAATTCCCCCGTTGTTCAACGATGAGTGAAATATTGGCACCATTACGATCGATGTCTAAGTCGGCACCACCTGCCAATACCCACCACCCAGGTACGTGGTTAATTTGGATATGTATGACAAATGGGGCGATTGGTGTATCATCACTGAGTCCATTGAAACTAATGGTTGCAATTGTATCCTTCCATGCGACTGATGAGACATTCACTCCAATGGATATGTTTTGGGTTTGGTTCACCAAAATGTTGTCACTTGGGGCCCCCCATGCGGTCCACCCTGTGCCATCATCATCTCCAGATGTTTGGACGGAAATTACAGGATTGATGTCGATTTGGTCTGCAAGGTTGCCGATATTGGTTACACTGAGGACGAAGTTGAGTTGCTCATCTGGGTCTGCACTCAAAGTATCGCCATTATTGATTTCCGCACCATTGTAAGCCAATTCCATGTCCCAACGATGATCTTGCCTTGCCTCGATGAGGATGTCTGTGGTTGAATTGACACCTAGGTCGCCGTTTGATTGCATCTCGAATCTAAGGATTAGGACGGCAGCGGCTGCCATTTCTTGTGGTAGTGTAATTGAGACTGGAACACTCCGTAGTTCCCCTGCTCCAAGGGCGTACTGGGGTGATGGAATTTGAATTTGTAGACCAGGGTCTTCCGTGAAATTGGCATTTGCAATAACGCTCCAAGAAATGTCATAGGCATCAGGGCCATTCCCTGGATTCAAAAGTCGGAGCATCAACGTGTCCTGTGTGTCTACATCCATTCGATGCGGCTGGATGACTGGAGACGTCACCTCTAGGACCGCCCTGTGGATTTGTAGTACTTGCAGGGAGAGTGATAGAATACAACCACTGTTATTTGCTTCATGTGCCATCCATGTGTGCAACATAGGGGGTGCGGCATATGGCATGTCAAGAATCAGGGAACCAGTTACACGTGCACCTGAATTACCAGTGGCTCGAAGTGTGGTCCCATCGATTGACAATGCACCACTCGAACTCCAAACCCAGCCCGGCATAATCATCCCTGCTGCTGCCATATCCCATTCCATTTCATCGACACCAGGTGGCAACTGAATCTCGAGCCCCCATGTTCGGTTATCTGCTGGCACTGAACGAATATGCGGGGGCAAAACTTGAACTTGATTTGCTGTGAACGTCAAATCGATTGTTCTGCATTCTTCATCATTTCCTGAACCGATACACATAGACAGTTGCGTGGAAACATTGTCTCCCAACGATGCTGAGGGCGGAACGTCGTGATGTGCAGTCAGTTCTCGAATTTCATTCGGTGCCAATACCAATGGGTTGACCTCTTGACCCGATGAATCATGCAAGGTGATGATTGGGTCCCAGGATGTTTGTTGCCATTGCAAAGAGATTGTTTCGGGGGCATTGCCGAGATTTTCAACGAGGATCCAAGCTGCTGCAGGTTCGCCAGGGATGCCCATTCCATTCGAATTTGCAGTTCCATCTGCACCCCTGAGTGAAAGCCCTCTCGTACGCTCAGCCTCAATTGCTAAAATAGCAGTTTGAGATATACTTTGATTCGAATCGAGAGTCATCGTAATTTCAACGAAACCAGAATCCGTTCCAAGAGCTTCTGCTGGTGCCGAAATTTGCAAAGTGGGGCTCCATGTCGAACCCACATCGATTTCCACTTCTGAAGATGAACCCGGGTCCAGATCAACAATTGACCAGTTTGTCGGCAGACCCAATTCATCGATGGTCATTGACCAAGTGCCAGCGATTCTACCGGTTGAGGTGATGAGTGGTTGAACATTCGTCTGTCCACCAGGCAGGACCCTTACAGGGTCGGGTGGGAGGCCTATGCTGACATTGTATGGTGCAATGATATTCAGGACGGTCGTCGCGACATCATTATCGGTACGCGTTTGGGTGACATTGCCATGTTCATCAAGGCGTAATTCAAAGGTGTGTTCACCCAATCCACCAGACCAATCGAATGAAAACGAAGCAGAAGCACCATTTCCAGTTGGTGGCCTAGGGTCCAATACCCCCTCTCTGTGAGTATGCTTCAATTCACCATCGACATACATTCTTGCGAAGGTGTCAGTCGTGGTTGAGTCCGTTCCCGCATTTTCAAAGAAGGCCGTGACTGAAACCATTTGGCCAGGATCTGGTGTGCTGGGATTGAATCGAATGCCCAATCCATCTTCATATGGCCTGATGTCAGCTCCAGCTTGAGAAATCAACATGTCTCCGACAAGCAAATCCAGTGCACCGTCATTATCAAAATCAGCAAGCGCATGATCAGCCCATGTACGGTGGGGTAATTCAAGCCCTGAAACCCAGTCTGCATTGATTGATGAACGTGAACCTGTTTCTCCATCATGTGCGTAGATGGTGCGCCCAAATGTGACCAATATCTCTTCGAAACCAGTTCCGTCGATATCCATCGGTGTTGGTGCCGAGACAGCAATCTCATCATTTGGATTTCCAGATGTACCTTCTACAATTTGATTCCAGTCGAGCCATGTATTCTGATTCTGTTCGTTGTAATCATGGCAACCAACCATGCCATGCCAAGAAATCCCATCTCGATACCATGTGTTCCAACAGATTCGATCGGTAATGCCATTGCCATCTGTGTCCATCAAGGCAGGGGGTGCATCGGCATATCCATTTGATGCTGTTAAAGAGAAAATCGTGGCTGCATCCGTGACATCAAGACCTACGAATGTTGCACCATCGGCTGTGCCTGGACCATCAGCGTCAGAGGGAATTGTCACAACCATCTCAGGGGCGGGGTCTGTGTCTAATTGGGTGATGATGGGGCCAGGTAAACGGACGTGAGGTGAAGATGTATCACCATCGAGGTTACTCAGCGTTTCTTCATACTCGATTTGACCATTTGCCGCATTTAATTTCCAGACCCACATGTTGCCATTGTTTTCATTAATGGTTGTCAAGACAATAGATGATGATACAGCATCAATTTGCACCCAAGCGGGATCAGAAGGGTGAGTCCCCTCACCCAGTGTCACCTCCCAAAGGGAGTTGGGCGTGCCAGATGTTGGCAAAGGCAAGGCGACGACATTTGGTTCGTCGTTTACATCATCCATCATTGCAAGAACAAGTTCAGGACTTCCATCCAAGAACAAATCTGCAAGAAGTGGTTGTGCGACTGGGTCGTGGCATGTTTGGCAGGTGCGGTCTGCTGCCATTTCAAATGTCGAATGACTCCATCTCCACAAGCGTTCAGTTTCATGGTTTCCACCCGGCTTCCAACCTGTGACGTCGCATTCGATATCAGGCGACCACAATTCAACAGTCGCTTGCCCATTCGTGTCATAAACGACAATGATTTCAAGCGCGCCATCATCCTCGAGATCGACAATCAGTGGTGTAGATTTAACTTCACGATCGATGGCGCCAATGTCGACCTCCCACATCGTATCACTGGTGTCTCCATCGACAATTCTCAACCAAGCATGTGAATTCTCCTGATGGATGAAAATCGGAGATAAACTATCTCTGGCACAAGAATCAAGGATGAGCCCCCCTGTGTCAATATTCCCACTAAAGTTGCCCACTGAAACGCCCAATGTTTCGACGCCTGTATCTTCCGTATCGTAGTGGTTCCAATTTACAACTGGATTGGTAATGCTCAACAATTCACCTGATTCAGGTTCTGTCGGGTCATGAGGGGGGACTGCAGACTCGTGACCAGGGGTCCGGCCAAATTGCGGCCAACTGATGCCCCCATCGATCCAAACATCGCCATTTCGCCCTTGCGTGGACTTTTCAGCCTCATCTTCCACAAATGCGAGTGGTGACAAACTTTGCCCGATCAAGAGTAGAATCAACCCAATCATGAGAATTGGTGTTCTCGTCACCGCATGGGCTCCGCTCGCCATCAATGGTTATGCCCACAGAACACCTCTTGAACGTTCGTGCGTCAAGGCTATTCATGGGACACATAGTGTCCCAGAATGCTGTTTTCCGAAATCATCAATTTGCGAAGCGTTCATAGAGGGGTCTTCGGTCGCCGAATCGTCTTGGACGACCTCTCCTCTGGAGGCGGAAGCCGATGAGGGACGGGAGGCTCACGGGTCTCCCGTCCTAGGCTTCCTCTCTGCTGAGGGTAAATCCGGGTGGAGGAAAAAAAATGTACAGTCTCGAAACAATCGAAGATACCATTCGAATTCCAGCGGAGTATATCGAAAAGGGGAAATCCCTTTCGGAACACGTCGACCGTCTAGCAGCAACTGCTTTTGAGGGTAAATTTGACGATGATGGAAACTACATCTTGCTCACGTTGGATCACGAACTACAAGGCCGTGGACGAATCATCCATGGAGATGGCGCAATTTACCAAAAAGTCCGCTTCAAGGCACTTCTGTTCACCATGGATGGTAACGAAATTGTAGATGGTGCTGTTAGCGAAGTCCACGAGTTTGGAGCATTCGTACGAATCGGCCCGATGGAAGCCCTACTACACAAGAGCCAGATTCTGGATGAACAAATCGATATCAACGTCGGACTACGCCGTATTGAAGGGCGACAGTCGGGTAAATATCTAGCCGAAGGGACAGCAGTCCGAGCTCGGATTGTATCGCTTTCACTAAATCCACACGATCCACGTTCAAGCAAGATTGGTTTGACTTGTAAGCAAACCGCCCTTGGTGCACACGATTGGCTTAACGAGGAGGCATGATGATGGTCAAGAAACATCTAGCCTGCACCGAATGCCACATGATTATTGAGGTCCAACAAGGCAACCCTGGTTGGTGGCTCAAATCAAACAATTCACTCAAGGCAAAGAACAAGAAACAACTTGCAATCTTGGCTTTCTCTACAGCCAATGGTCGTAATCCCGATGAAAAGGAGCGCAAGGCTTGGGAAAAAGAAAACAAGGACGATATGGAGAAAGTCAGGGTTGCGGAACCAAAGTGTGCACGCTGCCCTGATGCCCAACTCAGTGCAGATTGGCAAGGATTCACAGTTCTAATCAACCCACCGCGGAGCGAGGTTGCACGTGCTCTTGGGATTGATGCATCAGGCAGTTATGCCCTAAAGGTTCGACATCAGTAATCATGGAGGAATTTGTATGGAAATCATTGAACGGAAAGAAAATTCAATTCTAAATCGCATCGAGTTGACTTGGCAATGGAGACACACTGGAGAAGCGACTCCAACCCGTGCACAAATCATTGCTGCAGTAATGAAGATGGAGCCTAGTGCTACAAAAGATTGTGTAGTTATCAAATCGGTCAACACTCGTTTTGGTCAACCATTGACTACAGGAAACGCCCTCGTTTATGGTGATCGTGCCGACCTTGAGAAAGAACCAAAGTATATTCTCGCAAGACACGGTGGATCTGAAGAAGAAACGGCTACCGAAGCACCTGTTGAAGCACCAACTGAAGATGCAGAGGCAGCAGAAATTGCTGGAGGTGAGGAGTGATGGGAGACAGTCCAAACACATCTGCAAAGTGGTCCAAGTATAGCATAGAAGATGGTAAACTAACCCGTAAGGGTGTAGTCTGCCCGAAATGTGGACCTGGTGTTTTCATGGGTGTCCACTCAGATCGCATGACCTGTGGTCGTTGTGGCCATTCTGAGAAAATAGAGTAATTACTCGAAATCTCGAGTTCTGCCCACAGGGACCCCCAATTCGTTGAGTAGTCGCTTAATGACTCGACGTTGCCAACCTTTGAACGATTTTCGATCCAAGTGTACCATGACATTTCCGCCAGGGAATGCCCTACGTGTACTCTCTACTGAGACACGAATTGCATGATTCCATGCCCCGTCAGGTAAAACCCCCTCATCCGGGTCCCATGCCTCATCTTGGGGCTTCTCCATTCCAAGAGCATAATTTGCGAGTTGATGGCCTGCCCAACAATTCGTTTTTCTGAGTACATCCGTATGTCTTGGGGCATAATGCCCTCCGCCAACACCAATCATCACTTTTTGCTCAGATTTCTCTTCATCAGACAAAGAATTCCATTCGCCAATGCCCATTCCACCTTCGAGTCCTAGACCAATCACCATTACATCAGCCCAAGCTTCAGCGGCGTCAACTCGACCCCAATGCGTCTCAGAGGAACCAATTTCGATGAACATTGTTGGAACATCAAGTCGGGGGCCATGGTGAGTTGTTTCTATTGTCAACTCAAATTCAGGTACGAGTTGATGATGGTGTGCAGCATCGCACATCAATCGGTACCAAGAGGCGAATCGAGTACATGGTAACATCACTTCACCTTTGATGCCACCGTGTTCAGCCCGTTCACCATGCGGGGTTTCACCTGGCACACCTAGGACGTGTAATGTTAGGCTGGGTCTTCCACTAGCAGCATAATGACGTGAAAGGAAAATCACTTCATCTACAGAAACACCTACACCCGTAGAAAATCGTGTATCTAGCTCATCTTCCATTAAAAATCGACCTCCAAACCACCAGAGCCAGACCTCATTGACCTGATGTTTCCAAACTCGTCCACCCTCGACCGAATCCATCTCGGACCAACCCCCTCTGGCCAGAAGTGCATCACCTTGAATGGTTGAAGCGATATCGAGATTCGATACGATAAGGAGTGTCACCATTGACGGAGCGAATACGCCTCTACGCTTCAGCATTCGCAGCCCATTGCTTCATGAATCGAGACCCCTACCACCGGTTGATGTCACTACCCGACACGCCGACCCCTCCTCGATTTTTTTTGACTAATGCTGGACGAACAGTATTCGTCGATACTGAAGGTGGGATGTGTTTGCTGCACCCTGAGCGACTCAATGCCCTCGATCCGGTCCGGACTCCGTTCCCAGGGGACATCACCAATGCAGTTCTATTGGGTGACAACCTTCTGATCTCAACTTGGGTCGAACGTGAAATTTCTCTAGCGAGATTGGCAGCTTTAGATCTGAGTCAACCCATTGAAGATGGTGTTGAACTTCCTGACTTGCGTGCAGCGATTGAAAGCGGTAAAATCGATCACTACCACGTTTCTGGTGCCAAGTGGTCCCATATTCTAGATGCTGAACCTCTCGCATTGTGTACATACAAAGAAGATCTGATTTTCTGTACGCATCACAGAGGTATTTACCGAGTCACTGCAAACTCTGAAGAGGTCTGGAGGCGCAATCCGATTGAATGGGATTCTCTTGTGGATTTACCGGATGGTGAAGTGATTGTAGAACTGGTCACAAGTGACGAATCGATTTGGGCATTCTCCTTGGGTGGTGGTTGGGCGGAAATCAATGCAACAGATGGGTCTGTTCTACGCAGTGGTATTTTGCAATTGAAATCAAAAATTAATCGTGTGTGGAGTTCTGGAACAGGAGTGTGGTTATTCGGATTGAGTCACGATCGAATGGTATACTGGGATCCTGCCGATGACACCCTCCTCATCGAAAATGTTCAGGGTCCAATCCAAGATGCTGTTTACCAAGATGGGTTTTGGTCAATTACTGGATGGCGAGAAGATATCGTTTGGTCACCTGCCGGGATACCCGCATTGAGTTCTTCAGCACGATCAGAAATTGGACACAGTATATTCAATCGTGGTGAGGACGGCCTTTGGGTATTGGATAATCGGGGCCAATGGACTCCTTTTGGACCATGTTTGAACTGAAAGTCGGTAAGTAATCGTCAAAGGGCGCCCCTGCCAGTCAATCAAAACGGGAGGCATAGAATGGGGGTCCTAGGACGGTTCATGGTTGGTATTACCAAACTCATGCCGCGTTTTTTTGTCGCGGGCGTCGCTCGAAGATATGTCGCTGGAAAGGACATCGAAAGTGCGGTTGCGGTCATGAAAAAACTCAGTACTGAAGGTGCTTGTTTCACGGTCGACGTTCTTGGTGAGGAAATATCCAACTTGGCTGAAGCACAATTCTTCATCGATGAATATGATCGAGTTCTAGATGCAATTATTGAAAACAAACTCGATGCAAATCTGAGTATCAAACCCACAGCTTTCGGGTTGCTAATCGATGAACAAAAAGCATACGAAAATATCGAAAGGCTCCTCCGTAATGCTGACGAACATGACATCTTTGTTCGTCTGGATATGGAAGACAATCGAGTAACTCAACCGACAATCGACATTGTCATCGCTATGCACGCAAAGGGCTTACAAAATGTAGGCACAGTTTTGCAATCTCGTCTTTTCAGAACGTCATCAGATATCGAATTGATTTGCAATCAGTTGGGAGGTGGTGCCGATTTCCGTATTTGTAAAGGCGTCTATCTTGAAGATTCATCCATCTCCCATACAGAGTATAGGCCCATCGTGGATGCATTCAATGAACATATTGACCTAATTTTAGATCATGGTGCATATGCGGGCATCGCATCACATGATTGGCCAATTATCGAGCATTCTTTGGCGGCAATCGAGGCCAGAGGCATGGGTCCAGGGGATTCAGATCCTCGCGAAGGTAGTGCGGGTAAGCGCTTGGGCAAAGGACCAGGATATGAATTCCAAATGCTACTCGGTGTAAGGGGTAATATCCGACGTCGATTGGCGAAAGCGGGACACCGAACTCGAATTTACATCCCGTATGGGGAACGATGGTATGAATACAGCATGCGTCGTTTAGATGAAAATCCAGATGTTGCAATGCATATCACGAAATCGATATTCATGCCATGGACCAATCGTCGCTAATCACAGGTCGGCTAATCTTTGCGCAATCGCACCCATTGCGACAGCAGTTTCCAAGCTTGCCCCAATCCCTGTTAATTCAAATTGGTCAGAACAATTGTTGAGTAAATTCTCTGGTAATCCATGCCGGCCAAGACCGATGAACATGCAAATTCCTCCATCATATGTGGTCAAATCGACCGAACCCCCCTTCGGTTGGTGGGTGGTGGCAATCGGGTGCCCGGCAACTCCACGAAGTGCATCGTCAATCGACAGTAACTGAATGCGATTAGATTCGAGTAAGGATGGCAAATGATTGACACCCGCGGTACCTGACTCTTTTTGTGCACGTTCACAAAGAGATTCAAGATCATCAGTGGGCCAATCGATTAATGCGATATCGAGTCCAAATCCCCAAGCGATTCCAGAAGCACGGGCCAAGGCACGAAGGTGTGGTGTACCGATCGATCCATCGTAGGTCCCCACCAGGGCCATTGTGTGCCCGACTCTTTCGATATCACGACTACTTTGTCGTGTGCTTGGAGCAGACGGGGTACGGACTGTGGTTAATTTTTCAGCACGCTCTGAATCTCCAAGTCGTTCAAACGCCTTGGCAAGATTTTTCTTGATTCGAATGGCGATATGTGGGTCTAAATCCTCGACATTTTGGGACGCAGTTTCGAGTAATTCCCTTGCCAATTCGGCATCACCCACACGATCGGCTCGTCCAGCGAGTGTAACCATGAATCGCACTGAATCCTCATCCACACCAGACAATTTTTCAGCCAACATCCTGACTTCATCCGGATGGTTCGAGTGACTACATAGTGTGCGAATGGTTTCAAAATCTGCGCCGTCGAGAAAAGGTAAAGCGAGTTCAAAAGCACTCGGTTCCAATGTCAAATCTGCTTGGTTTGTTAGGCGATGTAAGTTGTCTAGAAACTTGACTGACAAATCTGGTGATGCATCGGTAACCAAAGGTATGATTTCGTCAATCATCTGCTTATCTCCAGTCGCAACGATCGCCTTCATGATTGGTCTGGCTGCTTTTGCTTCCATCCCATCATTTTCTAGGGCAAAAAGGAATAGTTCTGGTAATTTTTGCTTGGATACACGATTTGCAATCGACTTGAGGGCGTCCACTCTCGCTTCGCCTGCTGGTAGCTCCCCGGTCATGCCAATGATATCCTGCATCAGTGCCTTTCTGGCGCGCCCTCCTGGCCAATTACCGGCCGATTTGGCAATGATTCCAATACTTTCGGCCAAGCGCCAAGCACGTTCTTCATCTAACATCGATTCAACAATGATTGGGGCCCATTCAAATCGGTCTTCCTCATCCATTTCTTCATGTCCACAAAGACCGCAAAGTGCTTCGGCTCGGTAGATTCCATCCTGTAAATCCTGTGCCATGTCAAACAGTTTTCTTGACAATCCATTTTCGCGTGCTTCACGCAAAATCCGACGACAAGCGCTCGGGTCATGTCGTTCATCCATCATTGTCACCATGCCATTTTGCTTGATGTTCCTCGCGGCCAGGGAAATCCTGTCCCTTCCAATTGCCTCGTTCCAACTTTTTCCTTTCAGCAATTTCTTCAGGTGTAGGTGGGCGATGAAGGAAGATCCGTCTGATATTTCGGGCTTCCATCTTACCGGTAAGAGTTCTCGCGGTTCCGGAATGAAGAGCCCTGATCCGCCATGTTTCGCCACGATGCTTGACGATTGTACCGCATGAGAACATTTTTTCAGGTTCGACTTCGATGGTATCGGAGAAGGAAATATCACCGTCGCTGAATGTGCGCTTGATTCTTGCCAAATCAATTCTCGTTGCCCAAACTCGCTTGACTTTTCCAGCCTCTAGTACCCGAGGTTTAGCATCGCCATCGGTTTCCAAACGCGTGATTCTCCAGAGTAGATCATTTGCCTCAAATTCATCACCCAATACAAATATCTCATCATCATCGACTTCGATTTCATATGGGATTGAATCCGCCCCGTCCGATAAGGTAAATTTAACCAGAACAGGTTTCTTACTTCGAAAAATCACCGTGTGGATGTTGCTGCATCCTTCACATCGAAGGAGATAATCAACTCCTGCATCATTCTTGAGCTGCTTTTCTTTGAGGATTTCATGCGCTTGCCGGGTATTGCAACTTGGACAACGTGTCACGTGGTCGAGTTCCTCAACTTCGTCGTCCACGTCAACTCCTCCATACCGACCGGCCCACAAGGGGTATTTCACGACATCCCATGTCTCCGAGATTTGAAAACCAATTACTTACCCGGCGAAGTGTGGGACTGAGCATCGAAGACGCCTTGGCAGCGCTGCTGTCTAAGAATCCAGATCAACCAAAGGATGAACCAGATGTTGCTGCATCCATTGGGGCCCAACTTGAGCACATGGAACTCGATTCCATGCCGACCAGTTTACGTCGAAGAATCCGTGATATAATCTCCCGTGTTGAACCAAATCGAGTATGTGAAGTTGGTTCGGGAATTGGACATCTGAGTGCATGGTTGCTCGATTACTGGTCGTCCAACTCTAAACCTGAGCATTTTGACATGATTGAGGCTGGCGGGAAGTTCAGTGTAATTCTAACCCGTCTAATACGTCGCTATGATTCAGAAGACTGGGCGCATATTCGGGTGGGTGACTTTGAATCATTATGTGCTGAGTTAGACAGTTGGAAAGCAGCCAATACAACGACCGACGAAGCTGCTGCTACCACTGCGCCACCTCTGCGAGCGCCATATGAAATTATTATCGTAGATGTAGGGGATATCGGGAAGGTGGAAGCCATTCAACAATCATTCAATCTCCTGGTGCCAGGGGGTTTAATCCTCACAGCCGAACCAGAAGTTCCGGTTGACGACGTTGGTGAGATTCCAGAATCGGGTCCGATTAATCCCGGACAGGCCCGTGTTGCTGCATTCAATGAATGGACTCAGTTTATCTCGGAAATCAACCAGACGAACCCTGTTGGTTTCGTTCCACTATTTGGTGGAACTTTGGTGGGGATTATTCAGGCCTGACCACCCATTGCGAGTAATGCATCGACCTGCAGTCTCCCATATCCGTAGTAATTGTCGTGTTCAGCCTGCCCGTCTTTGGGTGCAACGCTATCCTTGATCCATCCTTTGACATCTTCCACAGTGTTTCTTGACCCTCCAGATGAACCATTCTGGCCAAGATCAGGTCTGTGTTCCAATAGGTGTGCAATGGCTCCACTAACCCACACTGTAGCACCACTGGTGCCTGATCCCCATGCATAGAGGACATCAGTCCCGATTTGTGCATTGAGGATGGGTAATTTTTCACCAGGTGCGACAAGTTCGGGTTTTTTGTCAGGATCTTGACGTGGAAACCATGTTTCTGGTGGATTGAAGCCATTGTTCCCGACTGAAGAATTACTCCAAATGGTCCCATCTGTATCGATTGCCCCAACACAGATCACATCAGATACACTACCCGGGCTAGCCACATCACCATCATCATCTGGTCCACCATCATTCCCTGCCGCTGCGACGACAAATATGCCCTCGTCGATGGCGCGATCGACCGCATCTTCAAGTGCATCAGTTTCAATGAAAATCCAATCTATGCCTTGTGCTCCACCCAAACTGAGTGAAATAATGTCGACGTTATTTTCAACACACCAATCGACAGCATCGGCGATGTCAGTATCAGACCCAGTTCCTGATTTTGAAATGGCTTTGGCGATGTACAAATCCACATCCGGTGCGATACCCGGTAGGCGGTTTTTGGCAACCAAAATACCTGCCATTCCGGTTCCGTGGCCCTGATCATCGTAGGGTTCTCCTCTGTTGCTGACAAAATCTCTCCAGCCTGCAAGTTCAACGTGTGATAGGTCAGGGTGCCCAAGATCGATACCTGTATCTACGATACAAACTTCAACACCGTTTCCACTGGTCGTCACATTGTCGAAACCAGACAATTGTTTGAATTCCTCATGCCTCTCAGACAACTCTGGTGGGTAAGGATCCAAGAGTCCTCTTTCTAAGAGACCAAACGCCCAAACCACAAGTAAAATCGAAACGACGAACAGGGCAAAAGCCCCTCCTCTTTGAAGGATAATCTCAAAATTAACCTCTGAACCAAAGGCCTTCCTAGGCGGTTGCATCGGAGCCTCTGGCATATCATTCAGAATCGCATCAAATTCCATGACAATCACTCCGTCAAACCATCAATGATTTCGTTGAATGTATCTACGAAAATACGAGCTTCTTCTTCAGTATTGTAAGCGTAGGCCGAAGCACGCAAACTTCCATCTTCGATACCACGAGCATCAAACCACTGATTGACACAGTGCAACCCTGAGCGGACAAATACCTTGCCAACTTCGTCCATCAGGATTCCAACATTTTGGATGTCCAAATCCTTCAGCATTATCGAGCAAATACCACCTCGCTTTGAGGCATCCTTGGGTCCAATGATTTCGACGCCAGGATGGTGGCCAATCCCTTCACTCATGATTCGATTTAAGCGAACTTCCTGTTCAGAAAAATCATGCATGTTATACTGTCCAAGTAAATCCAGTGCTGCCTCGGTGCCACAGATGCCTGCATAATGCCCCAACCCCCCCTCAAGTCGATCTGGGATTGGACGCAGAGAATATTGCTCGGCCGTGGCATTTGCGACCGTGCCACCTCCTGCACAAATTGGTTCAAGTTGTGACAGGATTTCTTCGTGACCCCAAAGGGCTCCCACTCCTGTTGGTCCGAGCATTTTGTGGAGGCTGAACGAGAATAAATCGCAACCTAATTCGTCAACATCAATTGGAATATGTGGTGCAGATTGAGCACCATCGACATGGACGATTGCATCATAATCGTGGGCGATCTTGGCGGCCTTCGCAACTGGAATTTCAACACCATCTAAATTGCCAACATGGACCAGTGATACAACTCTAAGCGATTCCCCAGCATTTGCACACGCCTCCTCAAATGCTTCGAGGTCAAATTGGTTGTCTGATTGACTTTTCACAGTTTGGAGTTTGACGCCAGAAGTCGCTTGCTGTAACCACGGGACTAGATTTGAATTGTGTTCACGATCACTGGTGATGACAA
>NTJU01000003.1 GCA_002457195.1 Marine Group II euryarchaeote MED-G33
CAAGTCGTTCAATCATTTCATTTGAATCTAGGTTGCCTTGATTTCCATTTCCATTTCTTCGACCCTTTGACCAGATGAGTTGCGAAAGCGTTGCCGTCAATAATCCGTACAGTGCAATACCGGTGAACATCAAGAAAATCGCAACAGCCCTCCCTCCGTTCGTCACAGGGGCGTAGTCTCCGTAACCAACGGTGGTTGCTGTGGTAATCGCCCACCACATAGCCTCTGGCAGCGTATTGATACATGTATCTCCACAAGCGGCCTGTGATGCGTGCTGTTCGAAGAGATAAGCGATGAAACCTCCTGCAAATCCAATTGCAGTGACGACGAAAATAAGGTGCTGAATCTGGCGCTGAACGGGCGACTCTTCACTTGTTTCTTGTAATCCAAGCAAATTCGTGGCCAATGAATAAACCTTCGTCAAATGGACCAATCTCAATAGAACAATGACACTGAATTGGGGGAATGCGGCTAGAATAACAGGGGTCAAACCGAGCATTCCCCAACTTTGAGCACGCCACCATTCAGAGCGGTCATTGGTCAACGAGAGGTCTTTCGCGAGTTCAGCCACGAAGAATCCAACCAATGCGAGATCGATGATCGACAAAATCCAGAACAATGTGGGATTTGAGTTCACCAAATCTTCTTGAATCACGAAAATAACGATGCCAATCGATACCAACGAGAAGATTAACTCTAGATTCTCGACTCGAATCCAGTTTGACCACCAGAAGGTTTTGTCATCGGAGACAACCTCTTCCTCAGTCATGGGAGTGCAGCGGTAAAGAGGAGTTCTTGAGTGTTCGGTGCCCTCTCCATCTTAGGACATCGATTCATCGAGCCTCAGGCATCGTCGAGAGATTCCTCATCATCGACGGATTCTTCCTCGGGTTTGTCTCCATCTAAGTCACTCTGTGCTCTCTTCCATTTCGCTTTCGAACACAAGACAATGTTTGCAATCGGGTCTCCTGCTCGAACCAACGGGTTTAGTGCCAAGCCGACGATGACTCCCGTTCTCGGACTTTCAATGCGGTGGGTTTTCTCACCGAGTGGATCTGTAACCAGTGCGATTTCCTGTCCTTTTGAGACATGTTCGCCCACATTGACACGGCTATAGAGTAGCCCTCCTGCTTCAGCTCGTGCCCACTTTGAACGGCGGACAAGCAGTCGGACCGCTGGTAGTCGCACCTCCCGTTCAATCATTCCTAGGTGACCCATGACATTGAGAACTCCTTCAATTCCAGCGTGCACCGCATCCATCTCAAAACGGTGGGCGGTTCCAGCCTCCAGCAAGATTGTCGGCGTCCCATCATTGGTTGCCGCTCGCCGAAGTGACCCCTTGGGACCTTTCGAGTGCAGAATGATTTGGGTTCCAAAAGCCCGTGCAAGTTCCATACATTCCTTTTCGTCAAAATTGGCACGCACGTGTGGGAGGTTTGTTCTCGAATGGGGTGCAGAATGAAGGTCGATAAGGCAATCTGCTCTCTTGACAACAGATTGGAATAAGGCGTAAGCGATTCGTTGAGATTGATTGCCTTGGGCCTTGCCGGGGAAGAGTCGATTGATGTCCTTGTTATCGGGGGCTCCTCTCTGTTCGAGCAACATTCCTTCGATATTGACAACAGGGACACAAATGATTGTACCGACGAGTTCATCGCGGCGGATTCGGTCATCATCGGTTCCTGCAATATGATCATCCCCATGGATGAGATGATGCGCGACTGACACTCCATTCAGTTCATCGCCATGAATACCTGCTGTGATTGCCAAAACCGGACCCGGTTTGGTGCCATGGATGATGTAAACCGGGATGCTGCGGGGGTTACCAGCGGGGCCATCACCGAGTTCAAGTGACACTTCCTGGCCCGTTCCAGGTGCAATTTCGGCACCCTCAAAATGAAAGGAATCCATGTCGGCCACGTCAACCCCAGATTCTCATTTGATAACAATCCCTGCCCTGCTCACAATTCCTTACAACACCGATATGCGAGAGTTCAAGAACCCCCACAACCCGGTGTGATTTCCCGGAGGTAATGGAGTGCCGCGTCTTCCCCAAACTGCACGACCGACCATTGTTCTCTGCCCGGGTTGTAACTCAGCCCAAGCAGGACGTGCTCGTGCGGACGCGGTCTTTTGACCCTCCTCAGGAGTAATTCGAAATGTCTAACCCAGAAGAATTTGAACAAGAGATTAGTGCGGTCAAAGAAGCCGTACCCGACGCCGATGAAGATAAGATAGCCGCGGAATTTACCCGCTATCGAGATGAATTCCTCGTCCCACCAAAACACGCACTGCGCAGTGTCATTGAGCATTTCCAAAAAGAAGCCGGAATGGAAGTCAATGCTCCAAAGACCTCGACCCGTTCAGTCGCCAAATCCGTGGAGCGTTTTTCCAATCTTGCTTCCGATGACAAAAATGTCACCATCGAGGTTGAAGTTGTGACCTACGTTCCACGAATGACCATGGTCCGTGGTGAGGAAAAACAGACCGCATTTGGTTGGATTGAGGACAATCCTTGGGAAGAAGGCGGCCAACGAACACGTTGGGACTTCAAGGACTGGGGTAATCATGCTGAAAATCTCAGCCCTGGTAGTGTCGTCCGTCTAGAGGGCGTTTCAGTCAATGAGTGGAACGGTAAATTCTCCCTCAACATCAACCAAACCAGTCGCGTTGCGGTTCTTCGTGGTAGTGAGCGTAAGGTTGTCGCAGCTCCCTCTGACCCAACTTCGATTGAACGTGTGTTGGGCATGGATGGGTTTGCAACCGTTGTTGCGCGAGTGATCTCAACACGTCAGATGACTGTAAACAAAAAGGATGGTAGCGGTACTCTCGACATGGTGAAAGGACGCCTAGCGGATGATACTGGCACCATTGGGTTTGCTTGTTTTGGTGAATTTGAACACCCGGTTGGCACGCTTCTAAAGATTGAGAGCGCACCAATCCGTAGATTCCGAAACACACCTGAACTTAACATCGGAGATCGAACAAAGGTCGAAGTCTATCACGACAATAGTTTTGCGAGCCTTGAAGATCTTGAACAATCCTCTGTAATGCAAATTGGACAACTTCGAGATGGTTCAGCCGATGTTGCCATTACTGTCCAATTGACAACTTGGGGCAGTCGTACTTTTACTGGAAAAGATGGCGCTGAGAAAACCGTTTGGGGGGGCGACGCTGTTGATCCAACTGGAATATGTAGGCTGACAGCTTGGACTGAACTCCCGATCGATGATGGTTCACTCCCTCTTGCGGTCAAACTCAACAATGTCCGAGTTCGTTCATGGCAAGGTACACCCGATTTGACGGTTGACAGAAGTGAACAAGTCGAAGTTCTAGATTCCATCCCATGGGAGACAATTGATGCCAGTCAACACTCAGTTGAGGTAGATTTTACAGAATTGCTATCCGGGGGTTCACGAAGTGGAGTAACCAGTTCAGCAACGGTAATCTCTGTAGCCTCGGGTTCAGGAATCATTCATCGATGCCCAGATTGTAACAAAGCGATGCGTGACGGGGCCTGCAGAGAACATGGGCCACAAGAAGGGGTTGAGGATTTACGATTACGAATCATCCTGGATGATGGCCTCTCCAATGGCGCCCTAATCTTGGGCCGCACTAGTGCTGAAGCATTCCTCGGTAAGACGATGGCAGAAGTTAGAGCAGCCTGCGAAACAGATGGTGGTGAATCATTCTTGGCCGAATTACGAGGCCAGATGTTGGGACGAAAGCACACATTCACCGGTCGAGCCATGATCGATGCGCAAGGCGCGTTACTTATGGCTGACAATTTCTCCTTATCAGAAATGGATTTGACCGAATCTGCCAATGAAGTTCGAGAACGCTGGGGGGTGTTCGCATGATTGGTGGCCAGCAGCAACGCAGTCGTCGTCAGACCGCCATTCGACTTTTTGCCCGTGAATTCTATGAATCGACTCTACCCGATGGGGGCCAAGGAGAATATGATCCCCGTTTCATCGTCACCAAACTGGGTGCACGAGTCAATCGGATGTTCGTTTGTGGTGTTGTAGAGCGTCTTGAGCGCAGAGATACTGAAAGAGGACCTATGTTCAGTGGCGCCGTTCGAGATCCAACCGGTTTGCACCTATGGAGTGTAGGTTCATTCCGTCCTGAATTGCACATTGAGATGGAAGAATTGGTCGCTCGTTTTGAGGGTGGAGATCGCTTCCTGATGGCATGTATCGGTAAATCGAATCATTACACGACTGAAGACGGTGGTTTCAGATGTCGAATGCAGATGGAGGATTATGCAATCATCGATCGAGATATTTATGCATCTTGGCTTGTCGAAACAGCAGACCAAACAATGCGTAGAATTGAGGCTCTCGGGAAGGCTCAATCTGCGGAAACGACAGATTCCAATGCACTGCGTGATGCTGGTGTTCCAAAAGACCTAATCGATGGTCTCGGATTGGCCTTGAACCATTATGGGGAATGGGACGCAGAGGGCTACAAAGTAGGAGTTCTACAGGCGCTTAGTGCTGCTGAAGGCCGGGTTGTGTCATTTGAGGAGCATGAGGCCGAAGCTCCCTCTGAATCCGTTACTGAAGACAAGGAGTCGGTCGAAGCCGAGGTGGCCAGTGAAGCACCAGCGGAATCAACCCCTGCTTCAACAGATGGTTTAGACATCGAATCGGTCGTTCTTGAGATCATTTCAAAACATGCAGGAGATGAGGGTATTGATTACGATTCAATCATGAAGCATTGTTCTAAAAGTGGATTCACAGATGAAGATTCGATTGAAGATGCAATTTACACACTTCGCGATGATAAGTGTGAGATTATGGAACCACGGTTTGGTTGGTTCAAAACATTGTGAGACCCGTCCCTAAGGGACGGTTCTCTCCCGCTACTTTGAAGGTAGTCCGACGTTGTTCCCCCCTTGAGGCGTGACAATGGCACAAGCGGGTACTGTGTTCCTTCGAGGGTTCGAAGGCGACTGGCTACAGTTCGACAATTGTCGAATTTCAGTAAATATTCGACGCAGAATTACCCGCGAAGTGAAGCGTGGTGGTGAAGGTGATGATCTTGTTGATGAGGGCGCTGAGTCTGCCGTTTACATCATGAAAGGGCATCTTGGAATTGCAGGGTATAGAGAGGTCCTCAACATATTCCGAAGCGCTGAAGTTTGGTTGCTAGATCCCTTTACTGAGAAAGAACTCAAGGTAGCTTTTCATCGATTGGAATACGATGGTGATGATGGCTCATATTCGTTTGAATTGATTGAGGATGTGATTTAGGCATGGCCACCAACGCCGAGGAATCAGCTGATCTCCTCTATGCCATGAGAGCAGTCATGGTATTACTTGGGTCAGGTATTGGTTTGGAGGCTGCCATGCAAATGATTGGTCAAGGTGGCTATGGAGTGATTTCAAAAGATTTCAAAGAGGCTATCGCGAATTTGCAACGTGGCTCAAAGTTGGAAAAAGAATTTTCACGTCTAAGTTCTAAAGCAAGTAGCAAGGCCTATTCACGATTCCTCAATACATTGAGGACCAATGTGACTAGTGACACCGATTTGGTCCGGGCCTTGTCGCAACAATCAGAGCGTGAAGAAGAAGAGCGCAACGACAAGTTGGCTGCTTACATCGAGAAATTATCTGGGATGCCTACAATCCTCCTGACATTCGGAATCCTATCCCCTATTATGTTCGGAATTGCTGCAATGATTCCTGTCATTGCACCCGGGCTAATGACCAGTGGGATCCCGGGGATGTCATCTCTTGCTGCCGCAGCATCCTGTTTTGGCCCTGCCCTATTCATGACATTGATTGTGATGGCCTTGTTTGGCTTCAAGGCACATACCAGTGACCCAGGGGTGATTTGATGCAAATTCTCTGGGATTTGTATGATTTGTTTAGCCAAAGCATATTTCTTGTGCTCGTGATTCCAATTATGTTACCCTGTTTGGCAGGTGCCATTCCCGGATTCTTAGAACGCCGCCGCCGCCGCCAATTGGAGGAGGCCCTCCCCGAGGTTCTCGAATCAATTTCATCAAGCATCGGTGCAGGATTAGGTTTGCAGCAGGCACTCACTGAAATTTCTAGAAATAGGCAGGATGAAACTGGGAAGTTATTGACCCAGGCCATCGACCGTTCCCGTTCCACATCATTCGATGCCGCGCTCGCAGAATATGCAATCAATAGTCGAAGCATTTTGATTCAACGTGTCGTCAATTTACTATCGACTGCAATTGAACAAGACGCGCCTTTGGGCGAAGTCACCAACTCAATGTCCATCGAATATGATCGCTTGAATAAACTCATCAATGTTCGAGAAAAGGAAATGTCTGGGCAATCATTCTTGCTTTTGATGCTGATGTGCCTCCTCCTCCCTGGTGTGATGGGATTCATGTTTGCAGTTTTCGGCCTCGCAGCAGCAGGGGCCTATTGGGGCCATATTCACAATGTGATGATGCCTTATCTCATGGCTTCGGCCGCTCTCAGTGTCGTCATTTCAGGTCGAATGCTCGGGCGAACCAAGCAGGCACTTTGGTGGATTCCATTTTGGTCCACAATCTCTGCCCTGCTCTACATTGGTTTGTTTGAAGCGATTCAAAGTGGAATGGCGTGAGGTGAAAATATGTCAGAATCAGTACTTGCTCGATATGGCCCAGTGACGGTTTACATGGAACCCGGACATCCCAGTCCGATGTATCATTACGATGGTCAAGCTGTTGACAATCCGTATGGGGAATTGGCAGTTTTACTTGAAGACGATCAACTTGAGGAAGTCATGTACAATGGCGGGGCTCAATGTGTGAAAGTCGCCCATCGTGATTTTGGAATTTGTCGAACCAACGTTTGGATGAATGATGATGAAGGGATTCAGGTTGCAAAGAACATCGCCGCTTTTACCAACGTCCCACTTGGCAACGGGCCAGGTTTAGTCCCAATCTTCGATGGGCGTTTACCAGATGGTTCTCGTGTGAACGGTACATTGCCACCCATCTCCCCCGACGGCCCAACTCTCACCATTCGTAAATTCCGAGAGGATCCAATCACCATCATTGACCTGATGAGTTGGGGCACAGTCAACAGTCGATTGGCAGCCATGATGTGGGTTTGGGTCGAGGGCCTCAATGCCCGACCTGCCAATTTCGTGATTGCGGGCGGCACAGGTTCGGGTAAGACGACCACACTCAACTGTCTCGGGATGTTCATTCCGTGGGACAAGCGCCTCCTCACAGTTGAGGATACCGCTGAATTGCAAGTCTACCATGATCACTGGTTGCGAATGGAAACACGTCAAGAGCGGCCCGATGGAACCTCTTCAATCTCGATGGATGATTGTCTAAAATCGAGTTTGCGAATGCGTCCTGATCGAATCATTGTTGGAGAAGTACGTGGGCCTGAAGCTGCAACACTGCTGACTGCGATGAACACTGGTCACGACGGTTCCTGTGGGAGCCTCCACTCAAACACTGCTTCGGAAACGGTCACACGTCTCACCAGTGCCCCGATGGATGTCCCTCCAATCATGCTCTCCGGATTAGACCTAATCATTATGCAAAGTCGAGTACACAAAGGTGGTAAGACACTTCGTAGAATTACGGAGGTCGCTGAGGTTTCAGGTATGGAAGGGAACAAACCCCGTCTAAACCCGATTTGGAAATACGATCCAGCAACGGACTCCATTGTGGAAACAGGTGTACCCAGTAAATTCAGAGAGACTCTGTGTGCATCTGCTGGAATTCGTGCCTCTGACTTCGAGGCTGCAATCCAAATGCGTGAACAAATCCTACTCGATTTACAGGCGCAAGGTGTCCGTAGCATCGAGCAAGTCACCAAGGTTTTCCAGTCCTACTATTCTGCAAACCGTTGATTCCGTGATTGTTAAACAAGATTAGGTCGCTATTGAGTCAGAGGAATTCTGGTTGCCAAATCAATACAGTAAACGCTAACAGACAATAGAATCCGATTTCGCAATAAAGCAAGAATCGCAGCGCAGGGTCGAATTCATCCCATTTTCCTTTGAACTTAGCCAAAGCCGCCCTAAAGATCGTGAACATGGTTCGACCTCGTTGAACCTTCATTCGCCGGCTTCAGCATCGGTCCCACGGGATAGGCGGCTCAGCAACTCATCCGCTTGATCCAATTTACCCCTGACTCGTCCAATGTTTGAAGTCTCAGCAGCTTGTTTAGCATCATCTGCAGAGATACCATGGGCCACGGTATCTGCAGTGGGTGCACTTCGGCCCATGTCGACGAGTAAACCCCGGAGTGAATCAACAACATCTGATACCTTATCGGGGTCAAGGGATATTGAAGATGGTAAGCCCGGTATGTCTTCTGAATTGATGTAACCCATGGCCGCTGCTAGAACACCTGCGGCTGCGATTGCACGTGAACGCACTTCTGGATGGCCAACATCCCATCCTCTACGTTCAAGGAAGCGAACCAACAATGCGTGTTCAACAGGGCCGAACTGCCCCTCAGCCCTTCGAACCAATGTCTCGACAATACGCTCAAAGTTTTCCATTTGCTCCTCAAACTTCTGTAGGGTTCGCATTGCATCACTGGAAACATCTTGGGTGCCTCTGTAGAGGACCTCCATCGCTCGTTGTCGACGGGCAGTCACCGGGTCGATATCTTCCTCGGCTTCTCTCAGGCTGACCTGTAAATCAAATAGACCGTGTACTCGGCCACTAATTCCTGGTAATTCTAAATCTAGACCAGATTCTGCAGCCGCAGTTTCAAAGCGTACTCTGGCCAAAGCAAGATCTTCACTGTTCGAATCTAGAATCGCCTCTAGTTGATCCAAAAGTTCCGATCTACACTCTTCGAGCTTCCTGAGTGCTTTTCTCTCTCTCCAAGAACCAGGTGCCTGGGAACTTGCATCACTTTCAGCATCACGAAGATTTGCCATTGCCGTAATCTCTGCCAAGATTCGATTCCGTACCATGGCATGTGAGACTTGGAAGCCCTGTGCACCGAGGTCCTCAACAAATGCTGTGACATCGTTTGCATCATGCTCACGGCTGATGAGTAAGAATTCCCGTATATGGCTGTGTAATTCTGCGATTCGAGCATCCAGCTCAATGATTGCTGAACCTGTTCCTTCATCAATCGTCAAATTTGTAGGTGTTGCAACCACAATTTCAGGCTCTACAATACCTTCGTATTCTTCGGGTGCCGGTTCGTCGGGTTCCTCTAGAACATCTGTCAATTCATCGACATCGACAGCATCAATCGATGCTTGAATCATCGCTGCCAACTCTGCGGCCTCATCATCTTGAACAGAAGGGACGAAGGTAGGTGCTACCGGTGTCGATATTGGATTAACAGGTACAGGCGTACTGGGGATTACTGGGGCGGTTTTGCCTCTGCGCAAACTTTTCTTGACTTTGCCCCAACCACCCTCGTGGGCCGAGAGAACACCTGCAACCCTGGCGAATAGTTGTTGTTTACTACCTGATCGTGGCAACTCGAGTGCCTTGCAAAGTTCGTGTAATTGGTCCCGTGTTGCATCTGCAATCGTTTCAGGATTCAATTTCTTAGGGTCGTGATTTAGGTGCAACCAAAGTCGTTGGCGCTTTTCCTTGATTGAACCAGAGCGCTTGACGCCGAATACACCGAGCATCTCACCTAGATTTTTGTTTGGCATTTCCTGAAGCGAATCCCAAGATAGATCGATCTCAGATAGTGCGACTTGGTCAATCAATCTAGCACGCAATTGTTCGACATTACCGGCTTTGGAAATGTCCTGTGCAATCGCCATCTCCCTGAGTTCATCCAAACGGGCTGAATACAACTCTGACAGCAGATTTTCATCGACCATTCTTCACCCTCGCCACCGTTTGCGCTCCTAGGCACCTGTATATGTTACGCTTCTAGAACGGCCCTAAGGGCCGTCTTGGGACCCTTCGAAAAACGCCGTCACAAATCGAGGAATGGGGGTCGGGCAGGGCCCAAACGAATGTCTTCTTCATGTTCTTTCGTAACCAAATTGAGCATGTCTTGCCACTCAGACATAACCAATCGAGCGTGTGTTGGAGCCATCTCTTTTTCCACCAATTTTTCCACCAACATTGTCCTCTCCCCAGTTCGTCCAATAATTTCAATCAGAATTTCGACCAATGATACATCTCCAATGATATCACCTTCTGAATCTAGTAGTGATGTGGAGCGTAAAAGATCTTTTTCTTTTTCTGCTTGATTCAGTAGGGAGGGGATTTGTCGGTGGCGGACGATCATCCCAATTTTATCGTGAATGTCCGGTTCAATTCTGTCCAGAATCGTTCGTTCACAATCCCATGCAGTCATCGATTCCGCATCTCCAATTTTTTCAGCTAGGCTAGCTGGGAATCCTTTTCTTGAAATTAACAGTGTAAGTCCGTTCAGTGGGCTTGGCAAAAACCGGGCCGAATTCTCTTTCGAATCAGTCATCAACTTGTGGCGTCTGGAGTCTATTTTTGCACTATTGAAAAGGTGCATTTCACTTACATATCCAGTGATCATTTTCGTCGCATGAAGGTCTTCCATCCACGCCAATAATCCCAGCCCGGATTTAGCCGGAATTTCTCTGCCGATCATGTCTGCAAAAGCCATGGGGTCTAGTATTCTAAAATCTGGTCGGTAGCGCCTTAGTTGCCTTCTTTGGAGTCGATTTTCAACGAGAATAATCGACTTGTAATCCAAGTAATCCAGACGATCTTTAGCGACGAGAATATGATTTTCATCACGTCTGGGGAGCGTCGCAGCAACCATCGTGTTGGGTGCACCCTTACAGACGTACCAACTCGAAGCTGAAATTGCGAGTAAATCAGTCTCGCCATTTTCTAGAATTTCAAGTGCTGAATTTAGTTCAACGCCGAATTGTACATCGATTTCTAGGTCCTCTAGTGGCTTGGTTTCCATCCACTTCCGAACATGAGAACCGGTTGCAACATCATCATCACCGACACATACGAGGCGAATCTGAGTGGGTTCTGCTTCCGCTCCCATATTCATCCCGCCGTAGGCAGACACGTAACGTGCCCGGCTCTGGGCGGTAGCCACCTGTTGATATAGGCACCCCTCGTCGAAGGTTCAATGGCGGAAAACATCCTTGAGAATTCGCTTCTCATCGAGCGTCGAATTGAGGTTGAATCCGCTATTGAGTCAGTCGTTGAGTCTTCTCTAAACGGTACCTATGCTCCAGCCATGGAACTCGCACGAGAAATTCTTCTTGCTGGTGGTAAACGAATACGACCCGTGCTCACCTTACTCGCCTATGAATTGGCAGGAGGGGATGATCGTGATGAGGTGCTTGATTTTGCGGTTGCAACCGAACTCATTCACACAGCGACCCTGATACACGACGACATCTACGATGGTGCAAAATTACGTCGTGGAGTGCAGACACTTCACGAAAAACACGGTCTGGATCATGCAATTATTGGCGGTGATTTCCTTTTCGTTATGGGTTTCGGCCTAGGGGGCCGCTATGAGGAACGTGTTGTACGGATTATGGCTGACACCTGCGCAGCTATTGCCGCAGGTGAACTGAAGCAAATCCAGCATATTTCCGATCTTTCGACCACCCCGGAAGATTACTATGAAATTGTCCGAGGGAAAACCGCAGGACCATTCGCATCCGCTTGTGAATGTGCTGCTATTATTGCAGGTGCTTCCGGTCGCGATGCACTCATATTGCGTGAGTTTGGGATGGAACTGGGCATTGCATTCCAGTTGGTTGATGATATACTCGATTTGACCGGGGATGAACGCATGGGCAAAGCCCGAGGCACAGACATCCATGAAGGTAAAATGACACTTCCAATCATCCACGCCCTTACACTGTTACATGGTGATTCTCGGAGAATATTGGCTGACGTTTTAGCTGAATTCCGAGATGACCGGTGGGATGAACTTGAGGCATTGTTGGAACAAGGTGATTCATTTGGGTACTGTCGAATCCTGATTCACAATCATTTGGAGCGTGCATTGAATCATCTTTACGAATTCCCTCAATCTGAGGTTAGAGACGTCCTTGAAGCGATGACTCGGCAGGTGATGACGCGCAATGAATGAATCCAATCATCATGATGTGATCGTGATTGGAGGTGGCCCTGCGGGCAGTACTGTGGCTCGATATGCTGCCGCAAATGGTGCCGATGTCCTGGTCATCGATGGACGTGATCCGATTGGCACACCCTTACAGTGTGGCGAGTTGGTCCCAAGTAATGATGAGATGCGACGCCTTTGTCCAAATGTACCAGATATGGATGAGTTATTCCGAACTCCGGAAGATGCAATTTCTAGACGTTCTACTGAAATGCATATCGTCCCACCATCTGGTAAACCACTAAAATTTGATTTTGAAGGATTGGTCTTGAATCGTGTTGCACACGATGAGGCATTGGTGGAATTGGCCGAAGAAAACGGGGCTAAATATCTCGTTGACTCTCATGTGGAACGGGTCACTGGCAACCAAGTCATTGTACGGGGCGGTGATACATACACTGCAAAGGTCATCGTGGGGGCTGGAGGTCACAATGACCCATTACGCCGTGATCATTGGGATGAATCATCTCTCAAAATCCCTGTCAAATTTGTTTTGATGGATGGTGACTTTGGTGAAGCGGTTGAACTTCACTTTGGTTCGATGGCCCCTGGTGGGTATGCCTGGATGTTTCCGAAATCAAGTGGGGCCAACATTGGACTTGGGATTCAGCGTAGTTTTTCGAAGGGAATCAGCCTTAATCAATATGCGAAGGAATTCATTTCAAAGTATGATGGTGATATTTCATTCCGTGGTGCAGGTTCCTTGCCGATGTCCGGTACGATTCGGACTTTTGTCAAAGGCAACTACATGCTCGTGGGTGACGCGGCAGGAATGGTCCTCCCCTCCAATGGTGCAGGCATTACAATCGCCATGATTGGTGGCCGAATCGCTGGACAAACCATTGCTCAACACTTGAGTGAAGGAACGGCTCTAGAGGAATACGAGCATAGATGGGATCGACAGATGGGTAAAGTGATGCGAAACTCCAAGCGAGCCTTCCGGGTTGGAAGCTTGCTATTCCGTCTTCCAAATTGGATGCTAAATTTGACTTTCAATCGTTTGACAAAAGGTATCATTTGGCGCGCAGTTACCTGTCGGAGAATGTTTTGGATTCTATGATTACATTCCTAGAATCTAACTTGATTTTTTTGCAGTCCAAATCGTGGCCATCCCTGGGAACACCACTTTCGCCTTTACTTCTGTAAACCCGCTTTCGTTAAGCATTCGTACGTAGTCCTTGGTCGTCCCAAAGTGAACGTAAGTTTTGGTCAACCATTTCCAAGGGTGTTCTTTCATCTTACAAATAAAGCGCGCGTAAGCACCGACCCAAATTCGCATCCAAAGATAGCCAAGCCACCCATGCACACGATTCATTTTGGCGGGGTCAACAATGACGAGGGTCCCTCCTGGTCTGAGGACACGTTTGACCTCGGCGAGCCCAGCCCTCTTGTCATACCAATCTCTGAATGAAAACAAGGAGCAAACTCCTTCGAAACTTTCGTCTTCAAAGGGCATGTCCTCTGCTGTCGCTTCGACAAATTCAGCAGGTTCATTTCGATTGTCATTTACTCTCTTTTTGGCCACGGCAAGCATTGCTGGAATCGGGTCTAGGCAAGTCAAGTCACGGTCTGGAACCATTTCTGCGAAGGTCCCTGGGCCACAACCGACTTCGAGGATTCTCCCTTCCTTGGGAAGGCGACTGCGAACCATCCTCCTCCATTTTTTATCCTGGCCAAATGTCGCAAATCGATTGATACGATCGTAGACAGGTATGGTCGCCTCAAGGTTGCGCTGCAGTTCAGCCCAATCTTCGTCGCCGATACGTTCCGTATCCATCATGACTTACGGCAATCAATCGTGTATTTGGTTCAATCCTAATGCCGATTTCTTACAATCCCAATCTCCCAAGTCTTGTTGTCATGCGGGTATCATCATAAACCCATCAACAGTCGCGCGAGACCGTAGGTGATTGTATGAGTCGTGCTGATGTACTACGAACCATCAAAGATGCCGAGGCTGATGCGAGCGCAACGCTTGCCAAAGCTGAGTCTGAAGCGAGCAACATTGTGACCAAGGCGCGTATCGCTGCCTCGGAAACTGTAACTGAAGGTAGGGCACAGGCTCAATCGGATGCACAGCAAATGATTGACGATGCACGCAAGGCCGCAGAGAAAGAAGCAGCCAAGGTCTCCAAGAAAGGAGACAAAGCCATTGATTCGATTCATGGCAGCGGAGATTCAAGCCGTTCCAAAGCGGTCGATGTCGTCCTTGATGCCTTCAGAGCTTAATCCGATTCGAGGGAGAAAAATGTCTCAAATCCACACCCGACAAATGGGCCGTTTGGTCGCTTCGGGTACACTGGATAAGTTGGATTCAACCATTGAGATGCTCGCCCAACTTCGAGCCCTACACCTGGTCGATTACGATGGTGAAGATGGGGATTTGTCGATGGGTGCTCCTCGTGATTCCGCTGAGCAGTTAAGCCGTGACGTCAACAAGTTGCGTAATGCAGCAGGAATGGTCACGGCAAAAACCAACGCGGTCAAATCGATTCAGGATGTCCGAACATCTCTTTCCGGTAATTTGTATGATGAGGTCGAAACACTTGTATCAACTCAAGAACGACTTGATGAAGTTGAATCGAATCTCAAGGTACTTGCTGATGAAGAATCGATTCTCTCAATGGTTGCACCACTCAAATTGGACATTGATCTACTATCCGGCTACAACCATCTAACCTGCTTCATTGGAACGGTTCGAGATGTCCAAGCAGTTGAGGTTCCCAATGGTGGGTTGATGTTTACTGGCAATGTTGGAAAGAAGGCAGTTGTCGGCGTCTTTGTGTTGAATGAGGATGCGTCCGCGGCACAATCCAGTTTGGAAGGTGCAGGATTTTCCCCAACCCCTGTTCCAGAGTATGATGGTAGTATCGATATGCGCATCGACGAAATTGATTCTGAGAAAACTCAACTACTCTCTGAACAAGAGTCACTGAATAACAGTCTTGAGTCTTGGGCTGAATCCAATGCAGATTCCCTCCACTCCGGTTTGGAATTGTTAGAGCGTGACCAAGAATTGGCGACCGCACCCGTGCGAATTGCAACCACAGAACACGCATTCATCGTAGATGGTTGGGTCGAAATGGATCGATCTGACGAGGTCATGACTGCTTTATCCTCAGTATGTACTGTTGTTGATATCGAGCCGTTCAAGATTGAACCTGGTGGCGGTGGCCATGGACATGCAGACCACCATCACCACCAAGAAATGCCTCCAATCGCTTACCCTGATCGGACTGCCAGTAAGCCGATGGAGTTGCTGACAGATGCAGTCGGTCGCCCTGGCTATGGTCGAATTGACCCCACTCTATTCATGTTCATCACGTATCCAATTTTCTTCGGTCTGATGCTTGGAGACATGGCCTATGGTTTGGTCACTCTTGGGCTGGGTGCAATGGTCATGAGGCGCGCGGGTAACAACGAACTCATGCACTTGGGCGGGAAATTCCTAGTCTACATTGGTATTGCAACAGTCATTTTCGGCTATATCTATGGTGAATTTGCCGGGTTTGAGTTCCTCCCGCACGGACACTGTGACGTTGAAGGAATCATCGGTGTTGCCCAATGTGAGGCCGCAGTACTACCTGACGGCTCCCATGGCCACTACCACTGGAAAGACCCCAAGTTTGGTACTGAACACGATCAGTATCTGCCAGGTTGGGTCTCTTGGATGACTGTACTTTACCCGAATGGTGGCGAAGTCCACTGGGTTTTGGATGGTCCATTCGGACTCACTCTAGCATATCCATTCCACCGCGTCTCCGACGCTGCTCATGGTGGCAACCTCGAACACTTGATTCTCTTGACCATCTACTTGGGCCTCGCACACGTGTTCATTGGTTTGGCTGTCGGATTCAGAGACATCTGGCTTTACGGAAATGGCCATGGCGACCAAGGATTCGTTTGTGCCGCATTCGAGAAGGGCAGTTGGATGTTGATTCTCATTGGTGGATTCCTTGCAGCCTATGCCTTCCTCTCTATTCCTGCATACGAGGAAAAATGGATGAATCCCGATCCAGCCTACCTAGACTTGATGGATACAGTGATGATGGTCGGAGTGGCCAAGTTCGGTGTAGGTTTGTGCATGCTGATGTGGACATTATACCGGTACCATGGAGTTCCATTCCCAATCAATATCGGTTTGGCAGGCATTGAAGCAATCGGTATGCTACCCACTGTGTTGTCCTATGTCCGTCTCTTCGCCGTCGGGGTTGTCGGTGTGAAAATAGCTGAAACAGGGAACAATATGTTGTATGGAAGTCTCGACTTCTCCAGCCCATTATTCCCATTCATTCTCATTGGTTGGTTTGCAGTCCAACTATTTGCATGGGGGCTTGGTGTATTCAGTCCAAACATCCACGCGGTGCGATTGCACTTCGTGGAATGGATGCGCCAGTTCTATGACTCGAGTGGCGAGGCGTTCAAGCCATTCGGATTCAAAGCGCGCCGCGTGGAGGTGGAATAGCGCATATCACATTCCTTGCTTAGCAACGGAAAAAACGGAGGAAAATAAAATGAAAAATAAAACCCTGAAAATAGGCGTTAGAATGATGCTTGTCATGAGTGTGCTGTTTATCTTAACCGGTATTGTAGCAGCTCAGACAGGAGATTCAGCAGACAACGTAAACACAGAAAATGCATACAAGATGATCGGTGCAGGTCTTGCACTCGGTCTAACTGGAATCGGAACCGGTATGAGCCAAGGTCAAATTGGCGCAGCCGCAGTCGGCATGCTTGCCGAAGACAAGGACCGATTCACTCATGCATTGATCTTTACAGCTCTGCCTGAGACCATCGTTCTGTTCGGTTTCTTGGCCATGTTCCTGCTCTGAGCAGAACGGTCAAAACCACTGATACGACTCAAAATGGAATGTGTGATGATGTCTCTAGATGCGTTAGCTGACGAAATTGCCGCTCAGGCAAAGGCGGAAGCCAAAGCCCTCAAAGATGGGGCCAAGAAAACGGCCAAATCATTGAACAAAGAGGCTGAGGCCGAGGTCGCAGAAATCCGAGATGCCTTGGTATCTCGGGCTGAGCGAGAAGCCACACAGCTCTCAAAGGAACTCGTTGCATCCTCTCGACAGGACAACCAGAAGCGCCAACTCATTGCAAGAGCAAGTGAGTTGAACGCGACCTGGGATGCTGTCAAGGCAGAGGTTGGTTCAGCCAAACTATCTGGCCGAGCCACCCTGGTCAAGGCGCTTGTCGCCGAGGCCAAGAAAGAGGGAGATGGCATGACTATGCGTCCTGTCTCCATCGATCGTAAAGCCCTCGAGATGGAAGCAAAGGGATTCAATTTTGGAGCTGATATCGACGGACTAGGCGGATTCACTCTCGAATCTGCAGATGGTTCGATCGTACTAGATTACAGATTTGACAACCGCCTAGAAGAGGCTTGGAAAGCCAGCTTGGCATCTGTCAATGAAACGCTATTTGGAAATTAAGTGAGGTGTTTGAATGGTTCGAATCAACAATGGTCGCAGTAACGTGGCCAATGCCGCTGCACGTGCAAAAACACGTAGAGCAGGCTTGATTGATTCCACACGGATGCGCCAATTACTCCAACAAGGACCCGATACAATCGGTATTTCCATCGGTGATATGGGATATCGAAATGAAATCGATTTGTATGCACCTAGGTTGTCTGGTGCAGATCTAATTGAAGCAGCTCTGAACCACAATTTGGATGCTGACCTTGCGACTGTGCTTGGCTTCTGCCAGGGACGTCTCAAAGGCACAGTTGCCGTGTATGTTACGCGATTCTCATTTCAGAATGCAAAGACCGTCTTACGCGCGATACATAGTGGGGCGGATATCGAAATAGTCGCTGGTCAGGTTCTTCCTGAAGAAAATGCAAGTAACAGTGACTGGCTTGATATTGTTCGGAACTGTGACACTCTAAGTGATGCAGTTACTGCGATGTCGGGAACCGCTTGGGGGCACGCACTTGCTCGTTTAGAGCCTGATGCAACCCTTCAAGAAATGGAAGACATGCTCGACTCTGCATACTATCGAGATGCATTGGATGCAGTTCGCGGACCCGATAGCCCCCCGCTCTTAGAGCGATATATCCAAGTTGAAATTGATCATCGAAATATCATCAATCAATTCCGAGGTGTTCGCCAAGGAATCAATGGTGAAAATCGCGATGCAATGATGATTGGAGGTGGAAAAATTTCCAAAGCAGTTCTCAAAACTGCATCATTAGCTGATTCAAATGTAGGTGTGCTCGAGGCCCTCTGCCGAGCCCCTTCGTTTGATGACAATGGATTCGATGATGCGATTCAGGCTTCTGCGACAAGTCTAGACCCTGTGGTCACGCTGTTGCAGGAACAACGCAACTCAATGATGCGTCGTTTCTCATACCTGAATCCGTTATCGGCATTCCCCGTAATACACTACATCGAGAGCAAAGTGCTCGAGGTGCAAAACATCCGCTTGCTTGTGCGTGGCAAGGCGGCAGGCCTCTCTGATGAGGTCATTGAAGCGCACATGAATCTGTGAGGTGAATGAATGGAAATTGCTGTAGTCGGTACTTCTGAATTCACTCTAGGATTCCAGCTTGCAGGCGTTAATCGCTTGCACAATCCCGAAGGTGATGAGGAACTTGCATCTACAATGCGAAATTTACTCAGCCAGAAGGATATTGGCATTGTCGTGATTGATAGTGCTGATCTAATTCGCTTGTCTGACAGGCTGCGTTCGCAGATTGCAGATAGCATTACGCCCACAGTATTGGGCATTGGGACCGAGGAGGATAACACCCTCCGCGAGTCGATTAAATCGGCGCTCGGCGTCGATCTATGGAAGTGATTCCAAAAAAAGGAAGTGACAAAAAATGAGTGATGAAAATGGAGTGATTTACCGTATATCTGGACCAGTGGTGACGGCCACGGGCATTCGTTCGCGGATGTATGAAGTTGTACGCGTAGGGCATGAAGGATTGATGGGCGAAGTGATCGAACTACACGGTGACAAGTCTGTAATTCAAGTGTATGAAGATACGTCTGGCATCCGTCCAGGCGAGCCGGTGGTACGCACCGGTCAGACGCTATCGGTTCAGTTGGGCCCAGGTCTGCTAACGCAGATTTACGATGGAATCCAACGCCCACTACCGGTATTGGAGAAGACCATGGGCACCTTCATCGAACGTGGTGTCGATGCTGATGGTCTCGACCTTGAGAAGGTCTGGGACTTTGAGGCGACCGTATCGGTCGGCGATGAAGTCGCTCCAGGTGCCGTGATTGGGACGGTTCAAGAAACAGAAACCATTGTCCACAAAGTCATGCTTCCTCCAAACCACAGTGGCAAAGTAGCCAGTATTGAGAGCGGATCGTTCAACGTCACTCAGACGGTCTGTACTCTAGAAGATGGTACTGAGATTCAAATGATGCAAAAATGGCCGGTTCGAACACCTCGACCATACCACCAGAAGTATGCGCCAGATACCCCACTCATCACCGGTATGCGCATTCTCGATTTCCTGTTCCCCCTTGCTAAGGGTGGTGCTGCTGGAATCCCTGGTCCATTCGGTTCAGGGAAGACGGTAACACAGCAATCGCTGGCCAAGTATTCCGATGCACAAATCGTGGTTTACATCGGCTGCGGTGAGCGTGGTAATGAAATGACGGAAGTGTTGGATGAGTTCCCTCACTTGATTGACCCGAACACGGGTAAACCGTTGATGAATCGTACCGTGATGATTGCAAACACCTCAAACATGCCTGTGGCTGCACGTGAAGCATCCGTTTACACGGGAATCACAATTGCAGAATATTTCCGTGACATGGGCTACGATGTAGCATTGATGGCCGATTCGACCAGTCGATGGGCAGAAGCAATGCGTGAAATCAGCAGTCGCCTTGAAGAAATGCCTGGTGAGGAGGGATATCCTGCATATTTGTCCAGCAGATTGGCCGAATTCTACGAGCGCGCAGGCCGTGTTGAAACCCTTGAGGGTGAAGATGGGTCTGTGACTGTAATTGGTGCGGTGTCCCCACCTGGTGGTGACATCAGCGAGCCAGTATCACAGGGTACACTTCGAATCGTCAAGGTGTTTTGGGGATTGGACGCAGGTTTGGCGCGACAACGTCACTTCCCAGCAATCAATTGGTTGAGTTCATACTCACTATACCCACAGAGCCTAGATCAGTGGTTCCGAGATAATATTGCTACAGATTTCCCGGAGATTCGAACTGAAATCAGCAGTCTTCTCCAAGTGGAAGCTGAGTTGCAAGAAATTGTTCAGTTGGTGGGTTCCGATGCATTGCCTGTGGATCAACAGTTGACCCTTGAAGTCGCACGAATGATTCGTGAATTCTTCCTACAGCAAAATGGATTCCATGATGTGGATGCATACACGGGCCTAGAGCAACAATACAAGATGGCTAAGGCTATTTTGACATTCCAAGATTCAGCCAAGAAGGCACTAGCAGCCGGTGGACTGTTGGAGGACGTTGTCAACGTCCCTGCAAGAACCAACCTAATGCGTGACCGATTTGAGCCGGGATATGTCGATCGAGTCGACGGTTTAGTCGATGAGATGAACCAACAAATAGCCGCTGCGGCGGAGGAAAACTGAGGAGGAATTTGAATGAGTGGAAAGGAATATCGAACAATTACAGACGTCAAAGGACCTCTTGTTTTCCTAGAGAAGACAGAACCAGTAGCATTTGGTGAAATCGTACAATTGCGCCTTACAGATGGCACCATGAAGAATGGACAAGTTTTGGATACAAGCGATGATATGGTTGTCGTACAAGTTTTCGAAGGCACAGCCGGTGTTGATTTGGGTAGCAGTGTAAAATTCATGGGCGATGTGTTCAAACTCCCTGTGAGCAAGGATTTGATCGGACGCATTCTCGATGGAGCAGGACGCCCACGTGACGGTGGCCCAGCCATCGTTGCTGAAGGTGAAGCAGACATCATTGGTGCTGCAATTAACCCATACAGCCGACAATCACCTCACGATTTCATCCAAACTGGAATCAGTGCTATCGATTGCTGCACAACCCTTGTTCGTGGACAGAAGTTGCCCATTTTCAGTGCTTCAGGTCTACCGCACAATGACATTGCTCTACAGATTGCACGTCAAGCCAAGTTGAAGGGTAGCGATGAAGAATTCATTGTGGTATTCTGTGCGATGGGAATTACAGCAGAAGAATACAATTTCTTCCGTAGTGACCTAGAGCGAACTGGTGCACTGGAAAATGCCGTACTATTCGTCAACCTAGCTGACGATCCTGCTGTCGAACGCCTGATTACACCTCGACTTGCATTGACTGCAGCCGAATACCTTGCTTTCGAGCAGGATTACCACGTTCTGGTGGTTTACACGGACGTCACAAACTACTGTGATGCACTGCGTCAAATTGGTGCAGCACGTGAAGAAGTGCCAGGACGTCGTGGTTACCCCGGATACATGTATACTGATTTGGCCATGCTTTACGAGCGCGCCGGTTTGGTGAAGGGCAAGAAGGGAAGTATCACACAATTCCCAATTCTAACCATGCCTGGTGATGATATCACGCACCCGATTCCTGACCTTTCAGGATACATCACAGAAGGACAAATTGTGATTTCTCGTGAATTGCATGGTTCAGGTATCTATCCACCGATCAACGTACTTCCAAGCCTATCTCGATTGATGGGTGGCTGTATTGGTGAGAAGACAACCCGCGAAGATCACAAATCGGTATCTGATCAGATGTATGCTGCATACGCCCAAGGACGTGAACTCCGAGGTCTTGTGGCAATTGTCGGTGAGGATGCATTGAATGAACGTGACAAGCAACTGCTTGATTTCTCTGGATTGTTTGAGGACAAGTTCCTTCGCCAGAGCCGAGATGAAAACCGTTCAATCGACGAAACTCTCGATTTGTGTTGGGATTTGATGCAGAATATTTCCACCAAGTATCTGGTTCGCTTAGACCAGAAGTGGATTGACAAGTACCACCCTACTGAAAAGAAGTGAATTGGTCATTGAAAGGATTTGGAGGTGAGAATCATGGCACTGGACATCAAACCCACGCGCTCGGAACTCATCAATCTCAAGCGTCGTATCAAGCAAACACAGAATGGATACAATCTGTTGAAGTTGAAGCGTGACGGTTTGTTCCACGAATTCCGGACACTACTTTCTGAAATGATTGAAGCCAGAGAAGGTCTGGTTTCGACATATCGTGGAGCCGTACAAGCGATTAGTTTGGCAGGTGCCATCGAAGGTGGTTTGGCGGTCAAGAGTGCCGCGATCGCGATTTCAAATCGACCGGAGGTTGAAGTCAAGCCGCGAAATATCATGGGTGTCGTCGTTCCAAGTGTTGAGGGTACAAACCTGACCAGCACAATGAGTGAGCGAGGCATGGGTCTAATCGGCGGTTCCGCCTACATAGATGAAGCCGCAGACGCCTATTCTGATTTGATTGGGAATATCGTAAAGGCGGCTGAAATGGAAGCCACATTGAAGCGACTACTCGTTGAGATTGAAGCGACAAAGCGTCGTGTCAACGCTTTGGAATTCAAGGTCATTCCAGAGATGAAGGAAGCACAATCATTTATTCAACTTCGACTTGAAGAAATGGAGCGTGAAGAGACGTTCCGCCTCAAGAGATTCAAGAATAAATAATCAGAACCTATGGTTCTGCTTTGACTTTGCATAAGCGTGGGTCATATATCGGTTGAGGGGTCGCAAGTCCCAACAGAGGTGAGGCTATGGGCGAGTCAGAGGCGATTGAATCCATCCGCATCGACGCCGAATTGTGGTCTCATCGAGATCTTTTGGAACGAATCATTGGTCGTTTTTTCCATGTTGACGAAGAAATGCCTGATGTGGAAATCGGTTGGCAGGTCAAACTCAAAGCCACTCAAGAAAACGCTGATACAGCCCTCAACGCACTGAACAAACACTTACGAGGTCTTTCTTGGATTGCGGTTCTACAAGAGGGGAATCCCTACGACCTCGTCATTTTACCAGAGCCTCCGCAAGGCGAAGGGCTCTCAAGTGGGCAAGTCACAGCGGTTTGGATGGTGTTCACATTTTTCTTGTCACTTGCTGGTGCTGCGTGGTTACAATTACAAGATCCAACCCTCCAATTAACGAACTCGGATTTACTCATTGAATCATTTTGCTGGTTTGCACTTCCAATTTCGCTTGTCATGCTCATCGGGAGTGAATCACGCCGTAGATTTGCACTTAGAAACGGAGTCGATTTGGGGCACCACATCCCTCTTGCCGTCCCTTTCTTGATGACGCCTGCTGCCCCAATTTGGCCATTTGGAGTGATTGGATTTACAAGCCAAAGGCGGATGGATATGATGACTTTTTGGGATCGTAAATCATTGGCAGTGATCTCTTTAATCGCTCCTTTGACAATGGTGATCTCTGGAACGATATTCACAATTGTTGGGTTTTGGATGACTTCTAACACTTCACCAAATTTTGAAACTACTGCTCCATTCGTAGAACCATCCCTTGTCTCTGATTTGTTACTGAGTTTGATCCTAACTTCGGAGGAGGTGTCTCTTCGTTCAGTTTGGCTTCACCCCCTCGGTCTAGCAGGAATCAGTCTCGGGATGATGGGTTGGATTCTTCTGTTACCATTGCCTGGTTTTCCTGGTGACCGTCTTCTTTCAGCTCTATTGAATCCAGGGGAAATGGAGGATGGTGGTACGCAAACATGGCTTTTCGTTGGTATTCTTGCTGCGGGAATCTACGTTCTACTAAATGGTGGATTTTGGCCTTGGTTGGCCCTAATCATGCTGGGGGCATGGCGTCGATTTAGTCTCGAATCAATATCGACTCCATTCGTGTTGAACGAATCTATTGGCTTCGATAGCAGTGCAAAGAATCGCATTGGGATTGCCATGGTGGCCTTGCTTTTGCTGGGTTTCCCTGGGGTGATGCCGGTCGGTCAATTGGAAAATTGGGATTCAGGCCTCGATACTTCTGAATGGCCAACGGAGGTATCTTTTGCACCGGGTGATTCGGGGATGATTGAATTCCCTCTGGAGACCATTGGAATCATCCCAATTGATGTTGAATTCCAAGTTACTTTCACAGGAAGGGAGCCTATGGCGCATTGGGATGCTTGTGGTGAGCATATTCTCGATTTAATTGCAAACTGTAAATTCGAAGACATTGGACCACTGTCGAATCAGTCTTACACAATCGAATACAGCGTTTGGGAGGTAGATATGCAATCTACATCTCCCTTTACAATGAATTTGTATTGGTTTGAGGATCTTGAACCCCACACCCATTCAGTCGCGTTTACCCCCTCGAACCGACCTGCACCTGCCGCACAGCAGTGGACATGGGATGGGGATTGGGATAATCCCCAGTATTGTATCGAAATTCTTCTTGATGAAGTGATGCCCGGGAATTTGTCTGTGGAGTCTCCAGGTTTCTCTTTCGCAGGTGACTCCATCCTGCCGCTGAATATTGGAGAAAATCAGACAGTTTGTATGAATGGGGTGTTGGGCTCTGCACACACACTCTGGCCATCTTTGGTAGGGGATACGATGGAGGCCCCAATTCTGAAAGCTACGATGGATGATGGGAGTGAATTCAATTGGAGGCTGGAAATTGCAGAGCAGCACTTGCAAATGTTTGCAGGTTCATATCCTGCATCAGAATTATTCCACTATCCTTCGATGGGGACTCATGTCGATCTATTCCTTATCCACCTCGAAGAGGATGAGCCAATTCACTGTCCTATTGGCGCCCCTTCGATAAATGCAAATGTGAGTTGGCAAACTGTTGATGAGAATGGTACTTGGATTTGGAATTTATCCGAGATACCTCATGGAATCTATTCCCCTAATACCCCACATTCTGATAATGGGACAATCATCCTACCCGAAGATGGTAATTTGTTGATGTGCCGTTTTGGTGGAATCTCTGATTATCACCATCTTCAGCAATATGCACTGGCCGAACTAAATCCAGCACCCGCAGCCATCACTTCATACGAAGGAATGGTTTTCCTACCCCATACATCTCCAATAAAGAACCACGGGGATGCTCCAGTATTCATCGAAGTCGAGCAAGCGACATTCGGTGGTCAATCAAATTTGAGTCTGAGTTCATTTACACTACAACCTGGTGAAGAATGGACATTCGATTCCGCACCCCTTGTACAACATGTGAACAATGGGTTCCAGCCATATTTCTGGCTTGAATCTACTTCGGAACATTGGATTCTACACTTTGTCAGCCACTGCGAAGATCCCGATGGATGTGAGTTCTGATGCGTGTAGCCGTTCTTGGTGTCGGGGCAATTGGTGGCTTAGTCGCATCTCGTCTGGCTCGTTCCGGTTGCGAAGTGTTGCTATGTGCTCGTGGGGAAACCGCTCAGGCTCTAGCAGCGGTTGGCCTACTGCTCGATACACCAGATGGTCGTACGATTGCATTGGCTCCAGATCGTTGGTCTGTTTTTGACACCAATCAACAAGAGATACCTGTTGAAATTCAGGGTTGGGCAGATTATGCAATTCTATGTGGTAAAAGTTACGACATCGCGGAATTGTGTAAAATTACAGATACGATTCTTTCTTTGAATGGAGTCGCTATGTGCCTTTCAAATGGGATTGGTCACATGGAAAAGTTGGCCAATTTTGTGGGTAAACATCGCGTTCTTGGGGCCTCGACCACACATGGGGCTATCCGAATTGGTCCAGGGGAAGTCCACTGGACAAGCCGAGGGACCCTCGTGATGGGTGGTTTGGCTGGTAGTGACCTCGAACCGGTCGAACCACGAATTGACAGTTTGATGTCCGCTTTGGATGAAGCCGGTTTGAACCCTATTTGGTCAGAGGATATTGACAAAACAATTTGGTCGAAATTATTGCTTAATGTGGCCATAAACCCAGTTTGCGCAATCTCGGGTGTATTGAATGGCGAGATGCTCCTTCAACCCGAGTTGTTCGAAACCGGTCTTGCAGCGATGGAAGAAGCCGCGCGTATCGCTACTGCAGAGGGGGTGGATTTGTCAGATTTTGACTTGGCCCAATCATTGGAAGATCTTTGTCGGGCGACAGCTGACAATCGTGTGAGCATGTTACAGGATATCATGGGGGGGCGCCAAACAGAAATTGATTCCATCTGCGGGGAGGTTGTCAAGCGCGGTGAAGCCCTGGGTATCCCTACCCCTCGAAACCAAACATTGCATGCTCTTGTCAAGGGAATCGAGCAGAGTACACGAGTTTAGTCACAGTCGAGATTGTGGTGTAATCCGATGTTTTCTTTGCGATTAATCGCTGCACTGGTAACCAATCTAGATACATGGACCATATTCCGTAGTTCGACGACTTCTTGTGTTGGAAGGCTCCCCCTCCAGATTCGCTCGACTTCTTCTCTGAGGAATTCCAATCGACGTTGCGCGCGCTGCAATCTAGAATTCCGTTTTACAAGTCCAACATCATCGGTCATTGTTGATTGAAGCGCGATTCGATCACTTCTGAGTGGTGAATGTTCAACCAGTGATGACAAACCTTCTGCACGCCATTCTGGCAACTCCTCGTTTCCGCCACCTGGGGCAATGTTTGCAATCACATGTTCAGCACACCGGTGTGAGAAAACAACTGCTTCCAACAGGCTGTTTGAAGCCAATCTGTTCGCACCGTGTAAGCCCGTGCAGGCAACTTCTCCAATCGCATATAGACCCGGGTATTGTATCTCATTTGAGAAGGTCGGAGATTGTCTCGCCAAACCATTTTCATCAACTGAAATTCCTCCGACCATATAGTGGGCAGCAGGTGCGACTGGAATGGGGTCTACTCCAAGTTCCAAACCATTCTTCTTCAATCTGGACCGGATGGTCGGGAATCGTTGTTGGATTTCCTCTTTATCGAGGTGCGATGTCACCAACCAAACACAGTTTTCACCGGTTTCTTTCATCTCTTGATCCGTAGCCCTGGCAACGATATCTCTCGTCGCCAAAGATCCACGGGTGTCGTGATTGAGCATGAATGAATATTCGGTGGGTTCACCTCCTTCGGATTCCCATTTGGCCAAATTTTCGGATGTCATCAAAATAGCTCCATGGCCTCGTAATGCTTCGGAAATGAGAAATGGCCTTTCGCCTGAGAGGGCTAGTGCTGTGGGGTGGAATTGGACGAATTCAAGATCTCGCACCTTCGCACCGGCTCTGTGAGCCATGGCAATTCCATCACCGGTTGCAACGGGCGGATTTGTGGTCTGGCGATATATGTGGCCAGCCCCTCCTGTGGCGATAATGATTGATTGCGCTGGAATTGTTTTCACAACCTCATCAGGTGTGAGGACCCAAATACCGGCAATACCCTTGATTTCTGCGGATTTATCCTTTAGAATTAAATCAACAGCCATATGTGATTCAAGCAATTCTAGATTTGGAGATTCACGTGCTTCAATAATCAGTGCCCGCTCAATTTCAGCTCCAGTTGCATCCTTTGAATGCAGAATACGCCGGGATGAATGCCCACCTTCGAGAGTTAGGTCAAACCCATCTTCATTTGAATCAAATTGAACTCCTGAAGATATCAAATCCTCAATTCGATTTGAAGCTTCACGGACGACCATTTCAACGATTTTCGGGTCGCTAAGGCCACAACCTGCATCAATAGTATCGTCGATATGTGCTTGGTAATCTGTATTCGACATTGCTGCTGCGATACCACCTTGCGCCCAATTTGTGGATGAATCTGAGAGATTCTTCTTTGTCACGACTATTGTGGACAACCCTGCACGGGCACAGCGGGTTGCTACAAACAGGCCTGCGATTCCAGAACCAACCACCACTACATCCGCCATCACATCACCCCGTTCGATTCGGTGGTTGGCATTATTGCATTCAACGTTACCCTCCCCGGGGGAACCCGGCGATAGTCATAATACTCGTCCGGTATACAATGAAGCCAATGGGTCGAGCAAAGCATGTCGCGAAACTCGCAATCGGCCTGTTGCTTTCCGTCCTGACACTCTGGAATCTCCATATCGGCTTCTACCAGATGGGTGGAGGGGAGATGCACAAACTGGTCTTGACCATGGTATTCAGTGGTGTTTGTGGTGAATCTGCCATTCAAGCGGATCTGAATAGCGCAGGAATCTCCGAGTGCTTGCAACCATTGGGTACGTGGGAGCCCATCGATGTGGCTCTCCTCGGAATCGGAGTATCTCTAACTTGGTCGTCACTGCGTGCGTTGTTCTCAAATCAGAGGAAACCCAGCCGTTCCGAGCGCCGAGGAAAGCGTTTCCAGAGGCTTGGTATGCTGGTTGCACTCGTGGGCGTTGCAGATTTCTTTGGAATGCTGACTGACGATGGGCGACCACTCGATGCAGGGGAGATTTTCGGCTTCCCATTGATGGGAGGTATGTCGTTGATTTTACTGACCATTGCGTTGTTCCTATCACTCATAGGTGGATCCTTGCGAAGAAAGGGACGACGTCCCCAGGGCCGCGATTCGGGTTCACGCAAATTCATCGGTTCTGCAGAACGCCATCTTGGAGGTAATTTCTCAGTGGGAGATCTTCGTCGCGCCCTGATGTTAGATGCCTTCGAAGATCCATTCCAAGTCAATGCTGACGATGAGTGGGGCGAAGGTGTAGGGCGTACCTGTCATTACTGCAATGGTGAAGGTTGCAGCCAGTGTGGATTTAGCGGTTCTTTGGGCTGATAATAAACGTAACACGGCGCCTCTAATGGTTGCAAAAAACCCATCCCTTCTCGTGTGCGTGAAGCACAGTGTTTATGGTGGTCGGGATTCAAGCCCATGCTAGCGTGTATATTCAAAGATATACAAACAGGTGAGATGGGATGTTTCTGAAGGCTATCGAATTAGAGAATTTCAAGTCGTTCAAAGGGGAGGTGGTGATTCCGTACGAATTGGGTTTCACTGCGATTACTGGACCCAATGGTAGCGGAAAAAGCAACTGTGGGGATGCGATTCAATTCGTTCTTGGTCCCCGTAGCGCCAAGAGTCTACGAGCCCAGAATGTCAAGGATCTGATATTCAATGGTGGGAAGAAGGACAAGCCAGCCCGTTCTTGTACTGCAACTTTGGTGTTTGACAACACCGCAGACGACTCGGGACAACGCCGTTTGCGTGTCGATGCAGACGAAGTACGCTTCACACGCACAGTCAAATTGAATCGTAAGAATGATTCAGTCACTGCTTACTATCTGAATGAACGAAGTTCAACCAGTACCGAATTCCGAAGAATACTCACTGAGGCCGGAGCCCGGGGGGATGGTTACAACATCGTTCTCCAGGGTGACGTCACCCATTTGGCCACCATGACAACTCGGGATCGAAGAAAGGTCCTCGACGATGTCGCCGGTGTCACGGCCTATGATGATGAAATTAAGCGCGCAGATCGGCAACGCAAGAAGGCCGAAGAATACCTTGAGCGCATATCCCTTCTTGAAGAGGAACTCAAGGATCGTCTCAAAACACTCAGCAAGGAACGCGAACAGGCGATGAAATATCGTAACTTAGCCGAAGCCCTAGACAATGCGCGTGTTACAGCCATCCACGCTCGCCACCGTTCGCGATTAAATGAAATACAAATGATTGCAGATGAGCGGACAGGCTACATTACACGCATTGAAAATCTTACCAAATCAATCCAGGAAACTGGTTCTGAACTTCTCGATTTAGACGGTGAAATTGCCGATATTGAACGCCAACTCGATTCAGTTCTTGGTGATGATGGGAAGGCACTCGGCGAACGTCTGCGCAAACTGCAAGTCGATGTCGAAACCCGCAAAGACCGAATTTCAGACTCAGAAACTGCAATCGAGGATGCTGAAGATGAGAGCCAAGTACTTTCCAAGGAACAATCCAATGCTCAACAAGCCCTTGAGAACCACCAAGTCAGCCTCTCTGAGGCACAAGAGGCATTGGTCAAGGCCGATGCAGACATGGAATCAGCAGCCGAAGAAGAGAAAGCAGCGCGCGAAGCCATTTCAGGCGGGGATCGCGCAAACCATGACCTCAATCGTGCCTTCGGCAAAGCAACAGAAGCTGTGACCAAAGCTGACGAGTTACGTGTTACAGCATCCCTAGAGGCTGACCGATCACAAAATCAAGTGACAATGGCCGAAGAACGCCTCGCAGAATTGGAAGAGTCGCTCGCCGATGCTCGCCTTACTCGTGATGACTTACAATTGGTTGGAGAGGATCTTCAAGGTGATAGTGGTGAAAATGATCGAAGCCAAATGGCTGAGGAATTGACTCGCCTACAACGTCAAGAACGAACACTCATGGAGCAAACCGAGGAAGTTGAGCGGAAAGTTCGCGAAGCAGAACGTTCCCTTGCCCGGGCTCAGGGTGAAATGGAAAATAAGTCAGGTTCCAAGGCTGGATTGGCCCAAGCAGTTTCCGCAGTCATGTCACTCAAAGATTCAGGACAGGTTCAGGGGATTCTGGGACCGCTTGGACAATTGTGTGAGCCCAAGGATACTGAGCACGAAGAGGCTCTTGCGTTCGCCCTGGGTGGCGGAATGAACAGTATCATTGTTCGTGACGATGAAACCGCAGCGACCTGTATCAAGTGGTTGCGAGACAACCGTGCCGGCCGGGCCACATTCCTACCACTGAACAAACTCACCGTTCGTCGACCAGGTGGGAAAGCAGTCATGACCGCTCGTCAGGACGGTGTTGTAGGCTTTGCATTCAATCTACTAGAGTTTGATGAAACGATTGAATCAGCAGTCAAGCACGCTGTTCGAGACACACTCATTGTCCGAGACATGGGTACTGCAAGACGTCACATGGGTGGCGTACGAATGGTGACTCTGGATGGTAGTATTACAGAGGCAAGTGGGGCCATGGTCGGTGGTGCTGTACGAGGCCGCCGCCCCCAATTCGGTGGCAATATTGCTGGCATGAATGCAGTTCAGCAGGCTGAAACCGAAATCAGCCGATTGGAATTGCTTTCCGATACGGTCAACGCTGCTCTGGCTGAAGCACGTCAAAATCAACATCGTCTACGGGAGAAAATCAACAATCTTGGTGGTGACGATACAAGTCTCAAACTACGTGCGTGGCAAGAAGATATGAAGCGAGCAAACACTGCCTTTGAATCGGCACAAGACAAGCTCAAGGTTTGCAACGCCCAACTTGTTGAAGCCAAGAATGTCTATCAGAAGTTACAGGATCGTGCTGATGCTGCAACAGAGGCTTACGACAATGCTGTCAATGAACGTCAGATTGCTTCCGACAGTTTACTTTCATCATCACCTGAACATCTTTCAGAACGCCTAAGGGCGAGCGATGAACTCCGTGTTGCTGCAATGCAAGCGAAGATTGACGCAGAATCTAAACTGGCAACAGGGAATGCGAATACGGAACTATTGCAGCACAATGTCAATGAAATCGAGAGGCGTATTGCCGAGCAATCTTCAATCATCGAGAAGTCACAAGCACGTATCAGCGAACTCAATGCAGAAATTGAGACCTTGAATTCAGAACTCGAAACTGTTTCGGAGGCCCACGAACAAGTTGCTGAAGAACACCGGGAACTCAACGAGCGTTCCAAGTCACTACGTGAAGATCGTGCTGGCATCAAAGCAACTCTTGAGCAAAATAGCAACACTCGTGAATCTCTCCGAACTCGTTGTGATGAACTATCTCAAGAAATTGAGAACAAACGCAGGCTACTTGAGGAGTTGACGCAGGAAATGTCAGCCCAGAATGTCGAACCACTGACTGAAGATATTGACTTGCCCAGCGTAGGGGATGCAGAGTCTAGTGTTCGAAATATCGAGCGTCGGATTTCAAATCTAGGCGATGTCAACATGATGGCGATCGAACAATATGATGAGGCTGAAGAACGTCTTGTCCGCATCACTGATGATTCTAGCGTCCTAAGAAAGCGTCGTACAGACCTCATCCAACTCACTGAAAAGTTGGAGGGCGAACGCAAGTCCAGGTTGACCACTGTATTGGAAATAGTCTCTGAGAATTTCAAGCGAGTTTACAGTAGATTATCTGATGGTGGTAACGCTGAGTTGCGCCTTGAGAATCCAAAAGATCCCTTTACAGGTGGCCTTGAGATGTGGTGCCAACCGCGAGGCAAATCTAGCAAGAGCAAACTCAGTCTTCTCTCTGGTGGTGAGAAATCAATGGCGGCATTGGCTCTCATTTTCGCAATCCAAGATTACGACCCAAGTCCTTTCTATTACTTCGATGAAGTTGACCAGAACCTCGATGCATACAACGCAGAACATATCGCACGCCTTTGTCGTCTACGTAGCCAACGAGCTCAGTTCATCATGGTCACATTGCGCAAAGTCAGCCTACAACTTGCAGACCACCACATCGGAATCACTCATGCTGGCGATGGTTGCAGTCGTCGTATCACTGACTTTGACCGTGAACAGGCCATCGAACTCGGCGAGGCAGCTGAGGCAGAACTTGAAGCGGCCACAGCCACCCTGGAGAAGAAGGCGAAACTGACCAAAGATCTCCCTGATCCTTCCAAGATGGAATCTGCACCCGAAGAATTGCCGACTCCAGCTAGTCTGGGTGGCTCATTATTGGATGCCGAAGACAGTGCAAGTGAAACTCCAGTCTCAGCCGAAGTGGGCCCTGAAATCGTTGAAAACGATGGGCCGGATATCACAATTTCTTCACTCGCTGATCGAGCCTCGGATGAAAAAGAGGACATGGATGAACGCCTCGAATGGGAGCAAGCAGTGGATGCGAAAAAGGCTGAAGAAGAGGCAGGTTCCGAGCCAGTTGAGCAAATTACTGAAGTCCCTGAAGTAGAGGAACAGGAGTGATTTCGATGTCTCTACTTGAGACCCGTGACATGCAAGCGACGATTGTCAAACAGTTGCTTGGTGAACAAGATGATGCAAATCTCGACAAGCATCGATATATCGATCGTTTGATTGAAATTGCGGATTTAGAAAGCGCAGAACATCAGAGCCTAGCCGACCCATTTGATCGATCTGTCGCACTCGTTTTCCAGATGTTTAACGATGCAAGTTTGGATCCGTGGGATGTTGATTTGAGTGTTTTCATCGAACAGTTCAATCTCCGTACAAAGGATACAGAAAATATCGACCTCCCAACCTGTGGGCGCCTAATACGAATGGCTTGGAAAGTATTGCATGGTCAAGCATCTACACTACTCGATCGCGCAGAGCGTGCTGAAGAAGAATGGGAGGATGACCCTTGGGCCCTGGAAGGTTGGCAAACCGAATTTGAGGATGAAGAATACAATTTCAGTGTAGGGATTATTACTGGACAAACCACTGATGTGTTGCCCAATCTTCTCGATGGACGGGTAAAACGTGAGGAAGGTCGCCCCGTTACCCTTACTGAATTGTTGATGTCTCTACAGGGAGCACATCAAGAGGTTGAAGAACGCCGGATTCGCGAAGAGAGCCGGATTAAACATGCAGCCGAAGTCAGTGATTGGATGTCAAATGTGACGACTCGGATGCACAAGGAAGACCTTGAGGATGATATTCGGCGATGCTGGGAGGCGATTCGGGCTGCCAGTCCAGATGGTGCCCCCGTCACTCTGGAACAAGTCGCAGAAAAACTAGCTGAGCATTCTGCTGCAGAAGGATGGACTTTGAAGGAGGCCGAGGAAGAAGGCCAGGTAACGGGTTTTGTTTCTGCATTATTCCTCACGCACCGGGGTTACACTGATTTGTGGCAAATGGAATACCCTAGTGGAGATATTTTCTTACAGGACAAATGGCCGAAATACGATGATTTTTCAGCCATATCTACAGAGATCGGTATCGGGCCACGCCAAGCAGATAGAGGTGATGATTCTGAGTGACGTAGATCTACGCACCTTGCTAGAAGCAACCTTGTTCGGGGCCGGCCGTTCTCTTTCTGTTGAAGAGCTTGCAGAATCACTACAGCAAACTCCGGGTGAGATTGTTGCACATCTCGAGTCGTTACAGCACACAATGAAACGTCGACCAGGGGGGGCTCTCCAACTGACCAGCGTCAGTGGAAGATGGGTTATGGAAGTGAAACCAAAATTGGCCAACCACATTCCATCGTCATTCAGAACTGAGATTCCTCAGCGCTTGTTAGCTGCTGCAGCGCTGATTGCATATCATCAACCAATGGCACAGAGCCAACTGGTCGAAATGATTGGACAACGCGCCTATGATCATGTTCGTGACCTCGCTCATCTTGGTTTGATTGATCGTCGGCGTGATGGACTCTCAAGGCGCTTGACAACAACTCGCCGTTTCGCGGAGATGTTCGGTTGCCCATTTGCTGAATCGAAAAAAGTGCGTAAGTGGTTCAGGGAACATGCTGCCAAAATGGGCATGGATGGTGCTGAACTGGCCGCGAGTCTAGGGGACGGAGATGGTGAGATTCAAGATGCACCTGAAGTCCCTGTCGGTGAAGACTGGGATGAGTCCAGCGCTGAAGTCATAGGTGACGAGGAAGAGTGATCATCCTCGAAGCTCATTCAGTGCGTTTTCAATCGCTGCTGCTGTGATTCTTTCGCCACTTGCCCGAATCATATCGACTACAACATCGACTTCATGATCCTCTGCACCTGCTGTAACGGCCATATTCCTCGCATGTAATTTCATGTGACCTGCTTGGATTCCAACGGTGGCGAGGGCGCGTAGAGCACCCAGATTCTGGGCCAGCCCTGCTGCTGCCATCACCTTGGATAGGTCATCGGCAGTCCTGGCACCCATGATGGCGACATTTGCCTTGGCGACAGGATGTACGCGCACAGCGCCGCCAACGAGACCAACGGGCATTGGTAATTCAATCGAACCAACCAAGTTTCCATCCGCATCCTTTTCCCAATGTGTCAGGGAACCGTATGTTCGTCCATATGATGCATAGGAATGCGCTCCAGATTCGATAGCACGCCAATCTTGTCCACAGGCGACTCCAATCGGTGAAATCGCATTCATGATGCCCTTGTTGTGGGTTGTAGCTCTAAATGGGTCTGCTGCGGCAAAGTGGTATGCTTGTAGAATCCCTTCGATGACTTCTGCGCCTTGGGCAGCATCACCTGCATTTGACATTTCTACAGGGGTGAAAGTAGCACTAACGCGGGCCAAACGGTGTATGGCCAAATTACTGATGATACGGAGAATGACAGTACCTCCGGAAATCGCTTCGACACGCGGTGCAATCGTTTCTGCCATCGTATTGACTGCATTGGCACCCATGGCATCCTGACAATCGACCAGAATATGGACGATCACCATTGGGCCGGATTCTGTATCGATTACTCTTGCCTCAAGATCTCGACACCCGCCTCCAAATTTGACGAGAATTGGGTCAACCTCATTACAGGCCTCAATCAAACCGTCTTTTGCTTCAAGGATGGCTGATTTGGCTGCAAAAACATCTTCACACCCTACGACTTGAATCTGACCAATCATGATTGGGTCTGTATTGTTGGACACAAAGCCCCCTTTTGCATGACATCGCTTGGCCATATTACTGGCTGCAGCAACCACTGATGGTTCTTCAAGGGCGAAGGGTACGATATAGTGCTCATCATCGATAATGAAATTCGTTGCAACGCCTACAGGGAGTGCCAATGTACCGATGACATTCTCAATGATCCGATCTGCAGCAGATTCTGACAATTCTCCTGTTGCGGCAAGCGCATCGATAGCCTCTTGATCCAATCCGGCCAATTCTGCAACCTTCTCTCTTCGCTCTTTGACACTTAATTTGAAAAATCCCTTCAGACGGCTGTTCTCAACAGGCATGGCTAATCCTCGTTCTGTTCCTTGAGTTCGATGTCCTAAAGGGTTGCGAATAGGTTTGTTCCAACCGCTTGATTTGGGGCAATATGGCGAACGCCATCAGATACGTATGCGTTAACAAAGCGTTACTAACGCTTTACATGCGTTAACAAAGCGTTAATAATGCGTTAATTGGAAATATTTAACCCAATAAAAAGAACATAAATACGCTATGATGGCATTCGGTTCACTCTTCAACGCTTTGAAACAGGATTCTCCATGTGTTAGATTCGCGTTAACTTGTTAAACCCAACCGAAGTTCGCGGCCATAGATGTCGAATAGTGTGACGAATGCTTTGCACCTACCTCATATGCGTGCAAACCCCTTCTCGCCAAAGCCGATTGAGGCCAACGACTACGCATTGTTGGTCGGACGAAGTGAGTTAATGTCTGATTTGAGACAGCACCTGCGCTTTGGCAGCCCTCGCCTGATGGTATTGCTTGGAGATCGCGGCTCGGGACGAACCTCTATTTTGCAGTCATTAAGCAACCTTTCACCGAATCCGTATCGATTCTCCTACTATCCAGGGGAGAATCCCAGCAAAAGCCTCCTGCATGAGATGTTTTGCCTTATCGTGGGGCATGATGTCCCTCCTTCGACAAATACATTGGTTGAGGAAATGGTCGCAACGTTAGAGGGGAAAAGTGGGGATTTACCGTTGATCACCTTCGATTTCCCAGGGGTTGCAGGGGCTGATTTAGCCCAAGTTTTTGAAAGATTAACTCCTGTTTTGAATCGTTTGAGGGCGTTGGTCATCGTGGCCCTTACGCCAGCACAATTGGGCACATGGCCTGATGATTTACAATATGAGTATGATATCACTGAACCATTGGCAGATTTCGACTCTTCAACCATACGTTCTCTAATCGACAAGCGAATCAGCCAAGTCAGTAACGAGGGGTGGATTGCACCCCAGTCTCTGATTGAAGACGCAATCGCGCATACAGGAGGGCGCGCAACCCCAATCATCCGCCACCTCAGGGATCTAATCGATTCACAACGAGGTGCATCTACAACATTCTCTCGTAAACAGCAAATGATTGAATCCATGGAATTAGAGCCAAATGACGCTAAGAAACGAATGGCTCCTCAAGTAGAGCCTCTGGAACCCTTGGATGACGCTAAAGAAGATTTGACAGATGAATCTGCACCCGAATCTGAATCACAACCAGATGTGGAGACCGATTTCAATTGGGATTTGCCTGAACCGAAACTTGAGGTCGAGGAAGAATTCCCTGAGGAACCAATGGATCCATCATTTGAACCGGTGGAAGACACCCCCTCAGAATTTGAATTTCCATCCATGGAGATCGACGAAACAGATGAACCAGACATGTCCCAGGCACTGGGTGGCGCGATTCTTGAGATGGAACCAGGGACTGAACCACCCCCTCCAATGCATGCGTTTGGAGGTCTCGCTACTCGTCAACGTACGGCCAAGGTGGAAATTGGCTTGGACAATGCTCTCGCACCAAAGGCCAGTGGGCCATTGACGGCAAAACCAGATAAAAGCATGAATTTCGCTCCCGAAGAGCCTCAAATCGAATCTGACGAAACCACTTACTGGGTCGCTGAAACTCTCCCTGAACCCGCCCCTCAAGCTCCCCCTGTTATGGACCCCATGGCTGCCAAATCGATTGGGGACAATCTTCGCAAGTCACAGCCCAAACCAACTGGCTCCACTTTGCCGTTAGACTTCGAGAAGGTATCGTCTCTCAATGATTCTGAAATCATCATTGTCGAGGCATCGATTGCACGAGAGGTCTCACCTTCAGATTCTGCCTTACAAGCCCACCTTGCAGTGGGTCGGCCACGATTATCACAAATATTCAATGGATTGCATAAATCTGGAATACTGTCTGTCCGGAAAAAGGGTAGGACCCGCTTATTCCGAATATCCGATCAAGCAAAAGCCCATCTTGCAGATGGCCACATGGAGGCGTAATCATGTCGGATGAGCGCTGGGAAATTGCTTGGAGTCACCAAGTCGAAGGCCGTGTTGGCGCTCTTTCGTGCTTGGGTGAAGATTGTTTAATTGCAGCAGGGAGTGTTGTTCGTCGCCTCAATTCGGATGGTGATTTCCTATGGCGGCGTGAGTTCTCATTTGATGTCTACAGGTTGGAGCACGATGGTACAAATGTTGCAGTATTATCTGGTACTGGATTTTTCTTGCTAGATTTGGCCACTGGAGAGCCGATTGGAGAAGGCCGAGCGGTTGCGGGTGGATTTCGGGATGTTGTGCGCCGCCCAGGAGGGGGTTGGTTACTTTCCGATCGCGGTGACCACATTCACCTGTTCAATCGTCGTGGCCGGGGCATTCGACGGCTTCGACCAGGCCCATTGAAGAAAATGGTTGGTTGGCTTGATCGAGAAATATTACTCGCGCAGGATGCCGATGGTTGTTTGCGAGCCTTGCGATTGGGTGGCGACGATGCTCAACGCCAAATCGAAACGACACGTTGGTCTTGGGTCTCTAAATTGCACAGCGGG
>NTJU01000030.1 GCA_002457195.1 Marine Group II euryarchaeote MED-G33
GAAGTAGGCCCTCCCGGATTCGAACCAGGGTCGTGGGATCCAGAACCCCACATGATGGACCGCTACACCAAGGGCCTAAGCAAACCTGCGATTGGCCGCCCGTATTTCAACGCAACCGCCGCATAGCAGCACCAAACAATGCCAAGATCGGCAGCACAGAACCAAACCCTGGGATGCCAAGGAAGCCTTCACCAGAATCACTTCCGAGTGGAGCTTCTTGCAAAATGAATTGATCTCCGATGGAACCATCAATCCGGTGGTGCGTGAAAGAAAGTTCCTTCACATCACCGTCATACACCAATCGCGTCCATCCATAGGTGCTATTTTCGCGATATGCACTCCATTCTGGTTGCGGTTCATCCAATTCCTCGTATGCAGAACGCCCTCCAATTCCGATGACGAGATGGATGGGCGCATGTCCACGCGCAAAGCGGTCGTCTTTGCCATTGTTCACCACAGTTTCACCTGAGACTGGCCATGTTCGCTCATAGAAGTGGTCATGTCCAGCAATTACCAAATCAACGCCTTGAGTGATATAGAGATCTTCCAAAGCATCACGTAATTCAACTTCTGAACCATGGTAACTGTTACTGGAATACATCGGCTTGTGGCCATACACAATTACGAACGGTGTCACATCACGATTGACTGAACTCAAATCCTGTTCCAACCAATTGTATTGTGTGCTACCTTGCTGATAATCGTGCTCGGTTGACATGAAGACCATGTGCACACCGGGGACATCCCGACTATACCAGAAAATCTCTGATTCCGCCTGCCCGTCTGAGTCAAATCGATGTTCATACGGTGTGAACCCGTAACCGGGCTCATTCTCATGGTTTCCAACCGCTGTGACCCACGGAATCACAGTCATACTGTCCTGTTGAAAGTTAAACCAATCATCCCATGCCGTTTGTTCACCATCAGCGTAGGAAATATCACCAGCAATCGTCACCATCTGTGCTTTCGAATCTGCAATGATCGCTTCACTGACATCCATGGCTTCACTCGAATCTCCATGATCACCAACTGAAATCCATTCAAAGTGTTGAGCGGATGAATCAATCGGAGTGAATGTAAATTCTTCAGACCAATCTCCACCACTGCCCACACGATAGGTCACCTCTTCTCCGGGTGTAAGTCCCGTCATCGAGGCCATGTGAAAGGCCATGTCATGATTGTAGCAGTAATCCACACTGGCGGAACTCTGCCCATTCCATTCTACTTCACCCATTGAGCGACCTTCTGTGGCCCAAATGACATTCATCACCGATGCATCATCTGTGATTTGTAAATGGATTTGCTGCGGCTGTGTGCTACCGGTCAAGGTACCTGGACATTCCTGCAGTGCTTCTCCCAAATTTTGGGCGTGTGCCAAGGGCACGAGCATCAACAAAACGAGGAGAAAAGCAGTTGCTCGCACACTACGCGCAGAGGCAATGCACACTCAAGCCTTGCCACGGAACCGGGCATTCAGTGTGTCTAGGGTAGCAGCGCTTGGCCGCATGTTGCTGTCATCCACTTCTGAGAGTGGAGTTTCAACCAGACATTGATCCTCAACTGCCGTGGCCCTGGTGGGGTCAAAATAGAGTAAACCGGTCACGTGCTTGTCCTCTGATTCGGCTTTGTGTAGTGCATTCAGAGCAGCCATTGCATCGCTGGGGTCATGATCTGAACCGATCGTTTCGAGCCGGAGAATACTCCCATCGAATAGGGTAATGTCATGGAATTCTCCCTCTGGTGAAGCAGCGGATTCAATCGGTGTTTGTGTAGGGATGTAATCGTAAGCGTGCAACTCGACATCATTGTCCTTGACATAGGTATACGAGCGCAAACTTTCGTCGTTGTTGTTGAAGGTTACACACGGTGAAATCACATCGATGAGTGCGAACCCTTTGTGACTCATTGCCGCCTTCATGAGTGCGGTCAGCTGTTTCTTGGAACCACTGAATGAACGAGCGACAAACGTGCAACCGAGGTTGATTGCCAACTTGCACAAGTCGATGGGTTGGTGCTCATTTGCAGGCCCCTTCTTCTTCTTACTACCCTTCACCGCAGTTGCGCTGTACTGTCCCTTGGTTAGACCATAGACACCATTGTTCTCAAGCACGTAAACCATGTCCAAATTTCTTCGAACAGCGTGAATAAATTGACCGATTCCGATACTGGCTGAATCACCGTCACCGGAGACGGCAAGGAACGTGAGGCCACGGTTGCCCATGGCTGCCCCTGTGGTCACCGCGGGCATCCGCCCGTGAACGGTGTTGAATCCGTGGGATTTTCCAAGGAAATATGCTGGTGTTTTGCTACTGCAACCAATTCCACTCATCTTGGCCAACTTTTCGGGGTGCAAACCATTGTCCCAGGCAGCATTGATGATGACATTGCTGATTTGATCGTGGCCACAACCTGGGCAAAGCGTGGATTTCCCACCCTTGTAGTCATCCTTTGGCAAATCGATTACATTCAGTTTGATTGTCATTCTTCCACCTCCGCTAAAACGTTCTTGATCAATTCAGCATATTGGCGTGCACGGGGTGGCATGCCATCTGAGTAGGCTGCACTGTGCATCTTTGGAATGAGTTCGTTTGGCAATTCTCTACGAAGGATTCCATACAGTTGCCCATCGCGATTGATTTCCAAAACAATCACGGTTTCATGATCGCGAATGAATTGCTCTACGACTGGTGAAAGTGGGAGGCTACGGACACGACATTGACTGACCTTACGTCCGATTTCACCCTCTAGAATGTCGTCGATTTCTTGAATTGAATTCTCCATCGAACCATAGTATATGATGCCGACTTCTTTCTCATCTTCTTCGCGTAGAACGGGTTGAGGTAGCCAAGTTCGCGCGTTGTCCATCTTTCGCTTGAGGCGCATCATCAATGCGTGATACACTTCGGGTTTTTCAGAATAGATTCCATCCTCGTCGTGACCCGTTCCTCGATATAGAATCGGGTCTAGGCCAGACCCGGGTAGTGTACGATAGGGAATTCCGTCACCATCAACGTCTCGGTAACGGCCATAATTTTCGATTGCGTCTAATTCAGCTTGGGTCCGTATGACCTTGCCTCGATCCATCGGTGTATCTGGATAGACAAATCCAGGACAAGCCCAACGGTTCATTCCCAGATCCAAGTCACTGAATCCGAAGACCAATGTTTGGAGACGCTCGGCTACATCGAAGGCTTTCCAGCCATATTCGAAACACTCTTGCATATTTCCGGGGATGAGTACTGGATGCGTTGTATCGCCGTGACTGGCTTCGTAAAGCATGGTCAAGTCACCTTGTTGAGTTCGGGTGGGCAATCCTGTTGACGGACCGGTTCGATTGACATCCCATATAACTCCGGGGACTTCTGCGAAATAGGCCAAACCGATGAATTCAGACATCAATGAAATCCCGGGGCCACTGGTTGCCGTCATCGCACGAATGCCAGACCAACCGCCACCGACAACCATGCCGGCAGCTGCGAGTTCATCCTCTGCTTGGACAACCGCACAGAAATGATCGCCATTCTCATCGGCACGCAATTCAGGGATATAGGCGATAATTCCCTCTGCCAAACTACTACTGGGGGTGATCGGATACCATGACAGCAAACCGACGCCACCGTAGTGACAACCGAGTGCTACGGCTTCATTTCCTTCCACCAAGAACAAGTTTTCATCTATATCCCGTCCTTCGATTCTGAATGGAATCGAATCAAGATCGACATTTTCTTTGACAAAGTTCCTGCCGAGGTCAACAGCCTGTAGATTGAGTTCAATTGCTCGAGCCTTGCCCTTGAATTGTTGGGCCAAAGCCGCATCTAGGGCGGAATCATCTAGGCCAAGAATTTCTGCCAGAAGGCCAACGTAGACCATGTTCGAAATCATTTTGGCCAATTTCGGGTTGAGTCCACGTGCCATTTTTGTCATAGAGACGCCAATCACATTGCAATCATCTCGCTCCACAGGCATCTTGACATCCGTGTTGAACAGAATGAGTGTACCGGGCAGACAATTTGCAATATCGTCATCCCATGTTGCTTTGTTCATGAGGATTTGGATATGGGTTCGATCACCGGGTGCTTGGTAGCCATTGTCGCTGACCCGAAGAATATACCATGTGGGCAATCCTGAGATATTGCTCGGGAAGAGATTCTTACCACTGACTGGGACGCCCATATTGAACATCGTGTGTAGTAGAATTAGGTTCGCTGATTGCGAACCAGTTCCATTTGCAGTGGCAATATTCAGTTGGAAGTCGTTGACAATCCGTTCCATCGGTGACAGAGTCTCCTTAGAGCCGCGGGGGCGTAGCCCCCTTGCGCTTAGAGAGGGTCCCGAGTCGTGCCGATAATAGGCATTGCTGCGCCATCGGCTTCTTTGAATAGTAGTTATACCAATCCGCAGTGTATCGATTTCAGTGTAAAAACATCTATCCAAGAGGTTTGTTTTGAGTATTATCCATCTTCCGCTGCGGTTTTGAATGAGACCCGACTCGGCGGGACCATGGTGTCCAAGAAAATTGAGCAGGGCTGGGAAAAGGCTGAGATTCAAATTAAGCAGGAGAATCCTGTAAAAGCACTCGAAATATTGCGCGCAGCAGACGCTGATGCAACCGAATCAAAAACATGGAGATTGGCTGGAGAAGCCAAAGCCATGCATGCTCGTCAATCAAAGAATGACAAGAGAATGTTCAAAGAAGCGGTTGGTCACTATGAAAGCGCACTCAAATCCAATCCAAATGACAAGAAGACACGTCGAAGTCTGAACAGCCTAAGATCTGAGATGGATGGACTTGGTATTCGAGCGGGTGGCATGACTCTGTTGATTGACGACGGGGCTCCAACATTCCTTGGGATTATCAGTATCGTTGTGGCGATTGGTTTGGTATTGGTTGGACTCAAAGTCATTCCAGACTACCTCGCCGAGGAATCAGAGTATGATGCAACAATCGTCATCACACTCTACCCAGAAGCAGCTCCGAAAGCAGTGGATTCATTCAAAATACACGCCAATGAAGGGCGATATGACGGCATCGTATTCCATCGTGTGATTGATAATTTCATGATTCAGGGCGGCGATGTAGAGAATGGTCAGTTCTCTTCAGGTTGGTCTAATGCTGGAACGGGTGGTTACTCGTCAACATTCTACGGAATCGGTCAAGAATCGGATATGACGACTTGGGCTTTACCGGATGAATTCAATACCAATTATCGCCATGCGCCCGGAATCCTGGCAATGGCCAACTCGGGTCCCAACACGGGTGGAAGTCAATTCTACCTTGTCGACAAGGGCAGCACCCCTTCCCATCTCGATGGCACACCTGGGGAAAGTGGTGGGCACACAGTATTCGGTCTCGCAGTCTCGGGACAATGGTTTGGAGACAATATGTCTGGAATCGATGTTATCGATGAGATCAGCAAAGTCGCAACTGGTGACGGTGACAAACCATCGCCAGATGTTCCAACCATTCAGAGCATTGAGATTGACGGCAATACCGCTATCATGCACATCAATTTGTTGGATTCATCGAGTGACAGTTCACTCTCTGGTTCAGCCATGATGACTGTACCCAACCTCTCGATGATTGCAAGCACCTCGGTATTCTTGGCGGCTGCTATCGCAACTCGACAAGAGTGATGTTCAAGGATGTCCCTCTTGTCGTCGTGACATGGCGAGCGAAGACCCCTTCTCCGCAGCATCGAAATTTGAGATGTCAAACGGTGAAGTCGGACACTTTGCAGACCTACATGCGTTAGAATCAGCAGGTCTATGCCAACTTGACAAATTACCGTGTACAATCCGTGTTCTACTCGAAGCGGCTTTGCGAAAATGTGACGGTTTTCTCGTCACAGAAGATGACGTCAAACGAATTGCTGCTTGGTCGCCGACTCAATCGCCTGCAGAGATTCCCTTTATGCCGTCCAGAGTCATTCTGCAAGATTTCACTGGCGTGCCTGCAGTAGTCGATATCGCCGCCCTTCGAGATGCCATGGTGGAATTGGGAGGGGACCCGAAAAAAGTCAACCCCCAAGTCCCTGTTGATCTAGTCATTGATCACTCCGTTCAAGTCGATGTGTCAGGTCTATTTGCGGATGCACGGGAGCGCAATTTAGAGATTGAATATCAGCGTAACATGGAGCGTTATCAATTCCTCAAATGGGGCCAACAAAGCCTCGATAATTTTCGTGCGGTTCCTCCGGGCCGTGGAATCGTTCACCAAGTCAATCTCGAGTGGATTGCGAGCGTAGCCCGTGGGGAAGATGGCATTTGGATGCCCGACTCCTTGGTCGGAACGGATAGCCATACGACGATGATCAACGGATTGGGAGTTCTCGGATGGGGTGTCGGTGGAATCGAAGCAGAGGCTGTGATGTTGGGTCAACCGATTTACATGCTTTTGCCCGAAGTGGTTGGTTTTGAATTGACAGGGACTCTCCGGCCCGGCGTTACAGCCACGGACATGACACTACGGATCGTTGAGATGTTGCGTGCGCATGGAGTGGTGAGCAAATTTGTCGAATTCCATGGGGCTGGTCTTACCTCTCTGACCTTGCCAGACCGAGCCACCATTGCAAATATGGCACCTGAATACGGGGCTACTTGCGGATTCTTTCCCGTGGACGAAACCACATTGGAATACATGCGTTTGTCTGGAAGAGACCCCAGCCATGTTGAGAATGTGAAGCGCTATTTGAGCGCTCAAGGGATGTTCTACACACCAGATTCTTCGACACCAGAATTCACCTCGAATTTGTCCCTTGATTTGGGGGATGTAGAGCCGGCTATGGCAGGTCCAAAACGCCCTCAAGATCGGGTGGATTTGTCAGCGATGAAATCACATTGGCATGAAAGTTTAATCGCACCCGTTGGACATTCAGGGCACGGCATTGATGCATCGCAAAGTGATCACCAAATCGAGGTTCTGGGTTCAGACGGTAGAACATACAATCTCAAGCATGGGGACATTGTCATTTCAGCCATCACATCCTGCACGAATACATCGAATCCATCCGTCATGCTGGGGGCTGGTATTCTGGCTAGAAATGCAGTACAAAAAGGCCTCAAAGTTGCACCTTGGAGCAAACCAAGTTTAGCCCCTGGAAGCCGTGTTGTCACGGAATATTATGATGCGGCTGGGTTGACCAAATTCCTCAATGAACTGGGTTTCCATAATGTTGGATATGGTTGCACAACTTGCATCGGAAACTCGGGTCCCCTTGAACCCGAAATCGAGGCTGCAATCGATGAAGGAAATCTCATTGTGGGGTCGGTTATTTCTGGTAATCGAAACTTCGAAGGACGAGTCCATCAGAAGGTAAAGGCGAATTATTTGGCGAGCCCTCCTTTGGTGGTTGCTTATGCAATTGCTGGGACTCTAAACATTGATTTTGATCACGACCCAATCGGTGTTGATTCAGATGGAAACTCCGTCATGCTCGCCGATATCTGGCCGACCGATGGTGAAATTCGCGAAGTAATGGCCGATGCCATTACTCCAGAGATGTTCAATGAGCGCTATTCAACTGTAATGAGTGAGCCTCGTTGGGATTCGATTCCGAGTGATGCGAGCGATCTCTACCCATGGGCCCCGGAGAGCACATACGTCCGCCTCCCCTCATTCTTTGAGGGTATTCAAGCAGAACCTGAAGCGATTTCATCGATTGAAGGTGCCCATGTGTTACTCAACTTGGGTGATTCGGTGACCACTGATCACATCAGCCCTGCAGGCGCCTTCCCACACACTGGTCCGGCCGGAAAATATCTGGTCGAAAATGGTGTATCTCCTAGAGATTTCAATTCATTCGGGAGCCGCAGAGGCAACCATGAGGTGATGATGAGGGGTACATTCGCAAATGTTCGAATCCGAAACCGAATTGCACCGGGTACTGAAGGTGGTTACACGACCCATTTCCCATCTGGTGTTGTCGAATCAATTTATGATGCTTCGATGAAATATCAGGAATCTGACATCCCACTGATTGTTCTTGCTGGTGAACAATACGGTACCGGTAGCAGCCGAGATTGGGCGGCGAAAGGAACGCTTCTTCTGGGCATCAAAGCAGTCATTGCAACGTCTTTCGAGCGAATCCACCGATCGAATTTGGTCGGGATGGGTGTTCTGCCTCTCACGTTCCCCGAGGGTGAAAATGCTGAATCCCTCGGGTTGGATGGAACTGAAACCTTTGACATCCCCTCGAGTGCAGATCTCGTACCACTCAGTTCAATTACAGTCACTGCAACAAAGACTGATGGAACCAAAATCACCTTTGATGCCACAGTTCGCCTAGACACGCCGGTCGAAGTCGAATATTATCTGAACGGCGGCATATTACAAACCGTTTTGCGCAATTTAGCCCACTCTTGAATTGACACTAACGCGACCCTGTAGGCCGTTTGGTTCAAAGACCGTTGCGAACCAAGTCGTTCCCATGCCCATGCTCAAGGGTCCGGTTCGCTTTCGCTTTCGCGTTCCAGAGGAGGATGTCGATGTCCTGATTCAGGGCGATGCAGAGTGGGTGAATTCTCTAAGAGAAGACATGGGGCTTTTGGATGTCGGTTGGGTCCAACCGATGGCGGCGACGGGACGAACTTTCCAAGATGAAGTCGAATCAGAAGGTGATGAGTTGAATGAATCGGACAGCGAAGGTCAGATTATATTGGAGTCTGATACAGATTTCGTTTTACCCGGTCCACCGCCCGACCCCAGTCGAATTCCGATTGTTCGTCGAATCATCGGTGAAATGGATTTAGATGCAGAAATGGAAAAATTAGGTATCAAGCATCCACAATCCCCTACGGCAGAAGAATTGTCCGAGATACTCTGCGAAATGGATGAACCTGAACCAATCATGTCACAGGTTTCAACCGACCCACTTGCTGAAGCTTGGTTACAGCGTCTGATGCGAATTGCAGTCCGAAAGTTTGGAGTTACTGCCCTGCCAATTTCAATCATCGACAGTGCGGCATGTGAACAGCTAGATCGCTCAGGCACCGAACTCGAACTTTGGTTAGAGGGAATGTGGCGTCTTGGAAAGCTTGTCAAAGTTCACGGCGGGGGTCGATTTGGATACGGTCCAAGCCCACGTTGGTTAGAGGCGGATTGACCTCGTTTTCCGCCCCTATTTTTGCGTCACAATGGCCAATATTCACCCGACCGGTATAAATTGGTCATGTTCGGGACACTGCGGGCCATTTCTCGTGCGCAGGTCACGCGCACGCGAGAGTAACAATTGAATACATTCGGCATGACGGGCAGGTAGAGTGGTCAACATGTTAGTACATGAGAATAATATGAACAAAGCACGCGTTCGCGGTCTGTCACTTGTAATCCTGATGTTGGGGTCGCTATTCGTAGCAATGGTTCCTGCAGTCAGTGCAAGTCACGTCGAGACATACCCCGTACAGAGAAATCCAGTATCAATCGCATCAGGCGATTTGGATTGTGATGGTGATGCAGATATCGTATCTGCCAGTGAAATGGGAATGCTGATTTCCGTCCTCTACAATGAAGACGGTGACTTTTCAGATCGTGAAGATTTGTGGGTGTCATCAAATACATCCCGTCGCGCATTCTGGTTTGATATGGCAGATGCAAATGATGTTGGAATCGGAGATATCGATGGCGATGGTGCCAACGACCTCGTTTTCTTCCGTCAGAATGTATGGGTTGCAAGTTCTGCAACACCACCTTTGGCAAACTTGACAATCATTTGGGGCGATTGTAATGAGAGAGTTGCAGATTGGACCCGTTCGGCTCCAATTTCACTATCGCCCAATCTTTACGGCATGGAAATTGCAGATGTCAACGATGACGGCAATGATGACATCGTCGGTCTTTTCCTTGACGAATCAATTACCAACATGGAAGTCACGGTTTTGCGAGGACCAAACCCTACGCAGCAGACCAGTCAATCTACGACAAACATTCCATTGACACATGCATTCTACTATGATATGACTCTGGGCAACTGGGGTGAAACTGTCACAGGTGGAGGAATTCCTGGTGGCCAAGGCGATTGTGAAGACCTTGATCTGTGGATGATGACCGCTCCTCCATACAATGGCCCACAAACCGGCTTTAGTGCAGGAAACTGGGACAACGTGACCGTGCTTGAATACAATTGTGTATCCAACCAATACGAGAACCCAGTAACCGCAACATCCGGCACTCACAAGTTCGCAATGAATGAAAATAGTGATGCCAATGGTATGGATGTTGCCGACACAGATAACGACGGTATCATCGATATGGTTGCAATTGGCCAAGGCTGGGACCAGAATGTCTCATACGCAACTCGCACCAGTGTGGGCGGCACTTGGAACACCAACAATCTCGCAGGCATAGGAGATTATGTCGCAGCAGATGTAACGATTGCAGATATGAACGGTGATGGTAACATGGATTTCCTTGTCCCAACAATGCTGACCGTATCAACGGTTAACAGTGCAGGTGCAGGACAACAGCAACAACTCACAACAGACAATTTGGTGGATATCAATACCGTCAACATCATTCTGAATGATGGTAGTGGAAACTACCTGTCGCCTCAGACGTTCGATGTTGGCCGCAGACCGACCATGGTCATCGCTGACCAATTCAGTGGTGGCGCGAACAGCGCACTTGATATCGCGGTTGGACAACGGGACTATGCTTTCACTTACGGAAACGGTGCAATGTGGATTGATTCCAAGGGATGGGCCGGTGCAATGGATACAATCTCAATCGTAGAACTAGATTCAGAAGATGTTGGAATTGGTGGCGTAACCGTCTCTCCAGCAGCGTATGATTATGAGGATCAAGAAATGAAGATTGGTGCAGGAACCCGCAATGTGAACGTAACAGTTCGAAACACAGGTCTACAATCAATCACCGGCTCAGTAGATGTCGATGTCTCCGTGAAGGAAGTTGTTGGTGGAACCGACACAGTCGTTTACGCGAATGACTTCGACACAGCACCAACAGGCAGTTGTACAGGCTGTAGTATGGCCGGCGTATCCTATTCTGGAGAAGTATCGGGTTCGTATTGGCACGTTGAAGATGGCAGTAACAACTCCGGAAACGGCGATGAATACGAAGCTGACACAAATCCAACCGATTACATGTGGGCGGGTGCCCTAGTTGCCAACACTTCAGGTGACGGCGATATGGAAACTGGATACATGTCATGGTGGGACGAAGGCCTCATCATCGAAAATGTCGATCTCACAGGTGCTGACTCTGCATCGATGGATCTAGACATGATGTGCATGGTCCAATTCAGCATGATTTACTATTCATCTACAGGAATTGCCAACCGTATCATCTATGATGATTCGTGCACCATCGATGTTTACAGCGATTCTCAGGGCTGGTCATCGGTCAGTTACACTGGTGGTTACGATTACGATCGATATGTCCACTTGGCCAATGGCTACTATCCAGAATTCACAGTATCGAATTCCGCATACTGCTGCTTTGCCAACCCATGGGACCGTTACGCTGGTGACTCCAGTATCGATTTGACACAGTGGGCTGGAGAGGAAATCGACGTCCGCTTCCGCTTCCGCTCAGGACACAGTGGCAGCGTTGGAAACGACAATTCTACCTACAACTTTGAGTGGGATGGCTTCGCGATTGACAACATTACAATCAACAAGACAGTCACTCAGTTCGGAAGCAACGTGCAGAATGTCAATCAACAACTCAACCTGAATGGTCTCGCGCCAGGTGATGAACAAGTTGTAACACTACAGGCGAATTTCGTCAATGGAACAACCTACATCATCGAGAGTGATTTGTCCAGCACATCTGGATTCTCAAACGGTGACGATACCAACGACAACAGTCGATGGAAGACCACAGTCAAGAATCTCTTCGATCCATCGGTTCAGGAGATTACTTCGTTCGAAAAGAATGCACTTTATGCTTCAGGAAACTATCCGATTGATGTCCTTGTAAAGAACGTCGGTAACACGATTGTTGACTTCGACACAGTCGCTACAGTTTACTCTGCAAACCCCAACGATTTGCTTGTTGAGGACTTTGAAGGCGGTGCATCTGGCTATGCATTCGGTGACGATGGTGACAATTTCGGAATTGTCATCGATGACACCGACCCAAGTATCAACAACGCCATTGTACCCGGTAATCGCCCCGTCTTTGGTTCAAGTGCATACTGGTTTGGCCACCCTGACAATGGTTATGGCGACGATTGGGATGAAACCATGACACTGCAAACCATTGACTTGCGTCAGAATACTGCTGACTTCGTATACCTCAACTTCGATTACTTTGCTGAGACAGATTATCTAACAGACTCAGAAGGCGATATCCTTGCAGTGCAAGAATATGGAATCCTCGAAGTCGAATGGCGAGATGGTAACGATGTTTACAATGGTACAATCATTGGAAACTGGAATGACTACAACGAGAACGGCGTCCAATACAATGACACATGTGAGGATCTAGATGACGATGGCAACTACGATGAAACCGAATATATCGGGGATCTCGGTTGGAACGTCTTCTTTGATTCAGAAGGCATTTCCAAGGGTGTTACTCTTGACTTGACGCACATTTTCCTACGCAACACAACGTCACTCGACAGTCGTGATTGGGATTACAACTGCACAGACTTGTCTGGAACTGAAGTCACTGTATCGTATCGGTTCCAATCGAATGGAGACGGGGTCAATGGTAACAGTGGTTTAGCAGGATTCGCGATTGACAACATTACCGTCCGCGAATATGTCTTCACCTATGTTACGGAATATACGACAGCCGTCACTGGCCTTGATTCTCAGGAGGATCAAGAAGTCAACGTAGGCAATCACGACTTCTCACAGGGAATTTATCGAATTGATGCCATGACGCATTATGACAATCAAACGCAGGGCACAGCTTGGTATGATCACAAGGAAGTGAATCTAGCGAATAACGTCAGTCGTTTGATTTTCGAGGTTGCGAGCGTAGACGTTCAATTGCTACGACCCGATGTTCTCGATTGTGTAGAAGACAACACATTTGCTTGTGTTTACCCGATTGATCAGGTTGAGGATCATGCATTCTCAATGGAACTTGTAAACGGTGTACTGGAGGGTGATTACAACATCAAGCTCATGGTAACTGACATGGCATCTGGCTCAGTCATCTTCAATGAAGCCAGTGCAGAGAGTCCAATGACACTCGCACCTCACGAACGCGCATCTGCGTCGTGGGCAGCGGTCGCACCGTCTAGCGGTTGGACCGATGGCGGCAATTACAACTTCAGCTTCTATGCTGAATTGGCTGATGACGGCTCCGCTTCTGGAAACACCTGGGATTTCACCATCTCGATGGCAGACATGATCGATGTTGCGATTCTTTCGAATCCAACTGACCAGAACCGTCTGTCACGCGTGAAGGAAGATTTGAGTTCGATGGGTATGACATATACTCAACTCTATGTTGAAGATTGGGATCGATATGTCACAAGCACTTGGATGAACCATTACAACAAGATTCTCTTGCCATGGCAAACCACCATCAACGTTGAGGCTGGAAATTACTACACCGAGTTGAATGCTGAAGGTGGTAGCGATGGATTGAGTCCAATGGCGGTCATCAAGAATCGCATGAGCGCGGGTGCAACTCTTGAGATGCACTTGGGTCCATACAGCAATATATTCCAAGATCCATTGAGCAATCTGCCATACGACATCAACGTCGCAAATCGCAATGTGGAAGGCAACTTTGTCACCCACACCGATACTGCAGTGGTCGATTGGCATCACCCGTTGCTATCCGATGTGAACCCTGTAGCGTTCATTTCATTCAATGGAGGGCACCACGTTGCTGAATCAACCCTGATTACCACACTGACGGATGTGGACAACATACCGCAAGTTTGTCAAGGTTCAATCTCAGCACCATTCGGCTCATTCCACAGTCTGATTAACGATGCAACGGATTCTACGGCTTCGCTATTGGCAACCTGTGCCATTGGACAAGGTGGAATGATTATCACGACAATGGATGTTGAGAACCCAAGTGTATCGGATGCATTCGGTACCACTGGAAAACCTCTCCTATCCAACCTATTGGCGCACCAAGTTACTCCATACCCACTAGACTTCAAGCCAGCAAGCGATGGATTTGATTTGGTCATCAATGGTGAGCCCATGGTGTGGAACAGCCTACAGGGACACTATGACACGCTTTACATGAAGAGTGACGCAGAACTTGAATTCTCATTCACTTCTGATGTAACAGGTCTTGATGCTGACTGGGAACTACGACCTGCCGCAGGAACAACTGCGACCAACTGGGATGGTAATCCACTCCAAGATGGTGAGTTTGATCACCGTGAAGAAGACACGCACATCGCACAGTTCTGCGTGTTGGATGCACAGAGTTCGACACTTTGCAAGCAGGAAGCTCAGTGGCAAGTGACACTCTACCTGCACGATGCAGATGGGCACACACGCATGGCCAACATCATGTTGGAGACCAACGATGCTCTCGCAGATGAGTTCAGCCCAATGCCATCGTTCTCAATCATCGATCGCCTTGAGTATCGTGGTCAGATTGAGGTTCACGAAGATTCACCAAAGGTTTCCTCGGATGGTTCAGAGTGGGACATCAATCTGATCCGTCTCGGTCCAACCGGTGACTTGACTGTTCACTTCGACGCCTCGAATTCGTCAGATGGTGATGCAACCGATGGCACCAGTGGAATCAAGACCTACATTTGGAAGGTATTCCTTGACAACCCATGGGATCAGCCAGGAACGGCTCCACAAAGTGGTAAGAGCACAGAGATTTCGAGTATGGTGAGTCATTCGTTCACACATCGATTCCAGAATATTACAGTCGATCCAAACACCGGATTCGAAGGTTCTCTGATTCGTGTTGAACTGACAGTTGTGGATCAAGCAGACAAGCCAAGTCTTCAGAGTGACAAGTACAAGATGTACTTCGTCGTTGTCGGCGAAGGCTACGGTGATGATGAGCCAGTGGTTGATTTCACCAGTCCTGCGCCAAGCAGTTCACAGACTGAAGACACACTCTACGTGAATGGTAGCATCGTCTCTGGTTCAGAGAATAGCGACGTCATGATTGAAGTTGCACTCGCTGAAGCTACACTGGACTTGTTGCCATCACAGAAGTTCCCGCTAAAGACCGCGGGTGAGTATGACAGCACCGTCCAACTTGCTGACGGTGCAGAATTCAGCCTGGCTCTGGATATTGCAGACCTTTACGATGAAAACGGTTCTACCCAGACCATCTGGATTAAGATCACAGAAGGCGATGGTTCCCGTTGGACGATTTACAAGACAATCGATGTCAACCTGGTCCCAAGAGATGCAGGAGTCGATGGGGTTGACTGTGAAGCAGACCCCGATGCAGAAGGATGCGACTCGTCGACATCTGGTGAATCAGAGAGTGGGATTAGTTCAGGACTACTCTACGCAGGTATCGCAGCATTTGTTCTTCTACTGGTCATCGTAGTGACATTGCTACTGGTCCGTGGCCGTAGTGGAGATTCAACCACAGCCGATGCTGGTACCTTTGGTGGCGACGTCGCAGAGATGGATCCAATCGAAGCCTATGTGCAGCAATTGGTCGCTCAGGGTTACCCCGAGGAAACCGCGCGCGCTTATGCTCAGCAATACTATGCCCAGGCTGCCCAACAGCAGCAATGACGCGTAGCGCTAGACAAATGGAGACGTCGGGGGGAACAATTCCCCCGGCGTTCCTCCTGAGATTGATAGCGAGGGATTGATGAACCAGTGGCTCTGCGCCCGATTCATGGACTCAGGAGACAACTGGAAGGTCGCAGACATCTCACTCGCTGATGAGGGTGCACGCCGGGTTGATTGGGCGCGCTCAAGAATGCCAGTACTCGCACATTTGCGTGAAGAAGCAATACAATCGAAACCTCTAGCAGGAATGATTGTGGCTGGTTGTTTACACGTGACCAAGGAAACCGCAGTTCTTATCGAAACTCTAGAGGATGCTGGAGCAACGGTATCTTGGTCGGGTTGCAATCCATTGTCCACACAAGACGACGTCGCCGCATGGTTGGCACGTGAAGGATACTCAATCTATGCCTGGCACGGACAAAGTGTCGAAGATTTCTACTGGTGCATCGATCGAACCATCGAGGCCAATCCAACTTTGACTCTAGATGATGGTGCAGATCTCATCGTCCGTGTCCATGGTCCTATGTCTGATTACGCCTCTGGTGTAATTGGTGGTACTGAAGAGACAACAACCGGGGTACATCGCCTTCGGGCCATGGGTGACGCAGGAGACCTTCGTTACCCTGTTATCGCAGTCAATGATGCGATTACAAAGTGGGACTTTGACAACGTGTATGGTACCGGTCAATCCACGCTTGACGGCATTATTCGTGCCACATCAGTACTCATTGCAGGCAAGACATTCGTGATTGCAGGATACGGCCACTGTGGCCGTGGATTGGCCATGCGTGCACGAGGAATGGGTGCAAATGTCGTCGTCACAGAAATTGATCCGCTCCCAGCCCTCCGTGCAGTCATGGATGGTTTCAGAGTCATGCCAATGGATGAAGCAGCTGCAATTGGCGATATCTTCTGCACAGCGACTGGAATCAAAGATGTCATCGTCGACCGCCATTTCACAGTCATGAAAGATGGGGCCATCGTTTGCAATACTGGACATTACGATTGTGAAATTAATATCGAGCATCTTGAATCTCAATCTGCAGGCGTTCGAACCATCCGTGCAGACAATGAAGAATTCACGATGAAGGATGGCCGTCAAATCTTCTTGCTTGCAAGAGGCCGTTTGGTCAACCTGGCTGCGGCAGAAGGGCACCCCTCTGAAGTCATGGACATGAGTTTCGCCAACCAATACCTTGCCCTGTGTCGATTGGCTGCAGAAGGACACGAAATGGGTCCCATCGTGCATGATATCACAATGGAACAAGATCAGGGATTGGCTCTAACCAAGTTGGAAACACTTGGCTTCAAAATCGACAAACTCACGGCAGAACAGATTGAATATCTCTCTGACTATACAGCAGGAACGTAATCCGAGGGATTTATTCTTCTTCGTGAGGAATTTCAAATTCCACCCATTCAGGGAGACGCATTTCCCAGCGCTTGTTTAGAGGCTCATCATTCTCAATAATTTTCTCAATTCTTTGACGGAAGGCAACAGGGTAATCCTTCTTGATCACAGTACGATACAATTTCGCGTCCCGTATTTTTTCGGGGACGCAGACATTTCCTGAGGTGGCTTCAACCTCAATAGCTCGCCAAAGGTCAAGTACGGGTCGATTACGCTTGTCGGTCATTTTGATGGAGATTCTCTTCACCCAGAGAACCGATGCGTAAACAATCATGAACGCTAGCCCCATTCCAAAACAACCGTTTGGCATGAACCACTGAAGGGCAATTGCTTCCCAGAGTACAAGGGGACCTGCAAGCATGAAAAATGTGAATCTCTCACTCGCCGGTTTGAGGTTCCGCATGCCATCGATATCCTTCCACGCGGTGTGATTCTCGTTTTGAGGCTCAAAAACATCGAGTTTTTCCATTTCGTAATAGCGTTGAATGGTTCGGTTCATCCTTTCAACCCGAAACAATTGTTCACGGTGCATTTCATCCATACCTGGTGCAAGCAATGATTCCATTCTCTGACTGGCTTCGGCATAATATCCCATTCGAATCAACAATGCGGCCTGCTCGACCACAGGTGTGGTCTCTGTTGGGTGATGTGTTCGATAGTCCTCCCACCATTGGAGAACATCTTCTGCCAAACCCAAGTGTTGGGTTGCCAGTACCGCACCTCGAATCCAGGCACCTCTATGGGTCGGGTCAATCGAGACTATTTTCTTGGCCAAAGCCCAACCTTTCGCCGCCTCTGGTAGAGTTGGATCTACGCGAAAAGAACCGTCGCGCCGGAGGGCGGGAAGACCACAGTTCAGTAGGGCCCACAATCCTTCGACACATTCGGGGTCAGCTTCGACAATTTCAGTTGCTTTGAGCAATGCTGATGCCCGATTTCCACCTTTGAGATACTCTTCAAGATCATCGAGCATTGCCGGAATCCCCTCTTCTGCGAGGACTACAGCTGCTTCGTATGGCGGGCTCATGCCCCAACCTCGGCCGACGCGTCAAATGAATACTCCGCGTCAAATTTCAGCCACGACGGGGACCACGCTTGTCCTTCGGGCCCCATCCACCGGGTTTTCTCGGTCCGCCTCGCTGTGGCCTACGATCATTGCTTCCTTTGTATTCACGACGAGGTGGGCGGCCATCATTTCCCCCCTCACGACGGTCTCCACCGCTACCTCCGCGGTCTCCACCACCTCGGCGATCTCCGCCTCGATTGTCTCGATTTCCACCGCCACGGTATCCACCGCTACTTCCGCGGTCTCCACCACCTCGGCGATCCCCGCCTCGGTTGTCACGTCGGTCTCCACCACGATTGTCACGATTT
>NTJU01000031.1 GCA_002457195.1 Marine Group II euryarchaeote MED-G33
ATTTCGATGGTGTGGCTGATTCAGATGATTTGTGCCCCAATACTCCCGAAGATGAAGTTCTCGATGTCGACTCAAACGGTTGCTCAGAATCAGAGCGCGATACGGATGGAGATGGTGCAATTGATTCTGTAGACTGGGACCCCGAGGATGGAACACAAACCGTCGATTCAGATGGAGATGGATTTGGTAACAACGCTTCAGGTACCAATGGTGATGATTGTCCAAGCGAGGCTGGCACTTCAACAGGTAATCTCAGGGGTTGTATCGATTCGGATGGTGATTCATGGGCTGACGTAGAAGATATTGTCCCCAATATTATCACTCAATGGAAAGATAGTGACGGCGATGGTTACTATGACAATTATGCAAACAGCGTATGGTCCGACGATGAAATGCGTGCGAATCTATCATGGCCTGGAGAGTTAATTCCAGGGGCACGAACACCTGATCGATGCCCACTACACGCCAATTCACTGCAAAACTTGGAAAATCCCGGTTGCCCTGCGGATATGTTCCCATCCGGTGAAGATCTCGATGATTCGACAAATACTCCATACATTACCCCGGATTCTGAAGGTGGCTTGAGCGCGACAGTACTGATTTTGATTTCAGCATCTGTCATTTTGCTAATCGCAATTGGTGGCGGGCTAACTTTGGTAATGAAGAAGCCAAAAAAGAAATCAAAAAAGAGCAATAAAAGCAGGTCAGTTGAGCCACAAATCACAGAATCTGAACCTGAACCAGAAGAGGAAACCGTTCCAGAGGATGACCCTAACTACAAGGTTGATGAGAATGGTTGTGAATGGTGGTATGACGAAGGAGTCTGGTGGTACAGAACACCCGAGATGGATGATTGGGCCGAATATGCCTCCTGATTCCTTGTCCCGAAGGGGTAATCAATCGACGCTTTCTCGAACGTAATATGAGCATTCAGAAAATTGCCGTCCTTGGCGCTGGACAAATGGGGAATGGAATTACTCAGGTTGCAGCTTGTGCTGGATACCATGTGACGATGATTGACATTAAACAGGAATATGTTGACAATGGGATGGCTACGATTACGAGGTCACTTTCGAAGTTGGTATCAAAAGACCGCATGTCGCAAGAGGATGCAGATGGTGCGCTATCTCGGATTTCGATATCTGTCGATCGGTCCTCGGCATCTGATGCTGATTTGGTCGTCGAAGCAATTCCCGAAATCCCAGAGTTGAAATTCTCAACGTTTGCAGAATTGGATTCAATCTGTAAGCCTGATGCTATTTTGGCCAGCAATACCAGTAGCATTAGCATCAATGAAATCGCCGCTGCGACTTCACGGCCAAACAAAGTCATTGGAATGCATTTCATGAATCCAGTACCGATTATGAAACTGGTTGAAGTCATCAACGGTTCAGAAACTGAAAGCGCGGTGACTCAAGCGGTTATTGAGGCCAGTGAGAAGATGGGTAAAACCGCACTATGTTGCAACGATTCACCAGGTTTTGTCTCGAATCGTATTCTTTGTCCAATGATCAATGAAGCCATCATTACCCTGCAAGAAGGCGTTGCAGAACCTGAGGCGATCGATGGAATCATGAAGTTGGGTATGAATCACCCCATTGGTCCATTGGCGCTCGCTGATTTGATTGGCAATGACACCGTCCTCCATATCATGAACGTCTTACACCAAGGATTGGGTGACGACAAGTATGCACCAGCGAAATTACTGATTGAAATGGTCGATAATGGGAAGTTGGGCCGGAAATCTGGAGAAGGATTCTACAACTATTGAGATATGCAATGATGCTCAAACTCAATGCATATTCAAACATTAACTAGCGAAGCCTGATAAGTCGCGGCCGATGGAAGTGAATTGATTAGCATGCCAGGTACAACACGTGTCGAAGTTCGAACAATCAAAGTGGGTCGTTATGTCGCACTTGAAGAAAATGCATACAAAATCCTCAGCATGACGAAACGCAAGCCTGGGAAACACGGTGCAGCAAAAGCACGAATCGAGCTTGAAGACATTTTCACCGGTCAAAAGAAAAGCCATGTAGCGCCCGTGACAGACACGATCAGTGTCCCTTTAATCGAAAAAGGATCCGCCATTATTACACACATTGATGGCGCTGAAGTTCACGCCATGGACAACAAGACCTACGAGACACTCATTCTACCACTCGAAGAGGGTATGACCCTTGAAGGTGGATCGGAGATTCTATGGATGGAAGCCATGGGCCGATACAAGATTATTCGAGATCACTGATTCGCCAGTTTAGGTGATTCATTGGTTACGACATCTGAACCAATTTCCGTTTCAGTTGCATCGTTTGAGGATTATTCTTCAATTGAATCTGCTTGGTGGCGTTTGCTGGCCGATCAGCAGAGTTTGGATTTCCGTGGCTCAACTGATGAATTGGGTAGCCATGTCAACACTGAACGTGTGCGCCGGTTCATTGAATCTAGAATCAGACAAGGTCGAATGTTGGTGGCCAAAGAACAAGAAGAATTGGTTGGGATTTGCACATTTTCCCCCGACGGTTTCATTCTAGATGCCACAGTTCAGGTTTGGGAGATTGCTGATGTTTGGGTAGAACCTCATGCACGAAGGCGCGGAGTCGCAACTGCATTGGTTCGACAAAGTGAACATGAGTGTAAAATGAGGGGTGCTGCTGAAGTCAGATTGACAGTATATGCAATGAACAAAGAAGCATTGGGGCTTTACCAGAGTCTCGGATATGACGTCTCATCGTATACACTTTCACGTAATCTCAACCCGTAGGGTTGTCAATTTGTTTTCCCCACAAACCTAAGACCCCTGCGCGACACCCACAGAACGCTCCGTAGGAGCGGGTGTCTCAATGTCTGGCGTGAAAAAGTCCGCATATAGACAACCCGTGACCGCTAAAGGTCTGGCGGCAATCGAATCTGGAACTCTTACATGGCTAGATGAAGATATGTACAATAACCTCAATACGGGATTACTTGAACAATATTTTGAAGAAAAAAATCTTGAGGAATCTTTTGAAATTAGCCATTGGTCACTGAGCAAGATCATGATTGGGATTCTAATCGGATCCATCTTCAGTGGTGTTACCGCTTACATTGGACTGAAAATTGGACTGGCAGTTTCTGCCGCCTGGTATGTGGCCTATCTCCTTGGTATGGCACTCAAATGGTCACCTTCTGAAGTCAATATTTCGACCAGTGCCACTACAGGTGCTACGCATGCTTCCACCGGATTCATCTTCACCTTCCCAGCGATTTTCTTACTGTCATCACAAATCAAAGAAGAGTATCACGTGAATGGTGGCCCACTGCTTTCAGAAGTCGATGTGTTTCAACTGGCCTTTATTGGAATCGTTGCAAGTATGTTTGCCGGCTTTTTGGGTGTGATGTATTTCATCATCTTCCGTAGAGTTTGGTTGGTTGAAGATCCTCTCCCGATGCCAGGATTTGAAGCGACATTGAAGATGCTTGACATTGCAGCAGATGTCAATTCAGGAGCAGCCGAAGCAGCCAAGGAAAGTTTGCAAACGGTTGGGCTGTGGACCGTTCTCACAATGGGCTTCATGTTCATCATCGATTATCCATTGTTCTGGAAGGATGGCTTGACAATTGCCGATAAGATTGCAGTATCTGCATCCGGAGATTCTTGGGGTTTGGCATCTGTATATTCTGAACGATGGATTCACCAACCAAGTGAGTTGCAGGACGGACACGCCGTGGCAAATGGTATCACATACTTCGATGAAAGCAATCCATTTTCCTACACATTCCTCGGTGTAGAACTAAGCCCTACACTTTTCGCTGTAGGTTGGTTCATGCGGATGCGCGTCGCCTTCCTGGTCAACCTCGGTTCATTCGTAGCATGGTTCTTCCTAATCCCATTGGTTGTTTCACTCAATGTGCCAGTGTTTACGGGAATGGATCCCATCACTGGTGGCCCAATTTACACACCATTGCAAGCTACAGGCGGTCCAGTTCAATGGACTGCTTACAAGAGCATCATTCGCACCATTGCAATTGGTGCGATTCTCGGTGGTGGACTTCTCGGGCTTCTAAAAATGGCGCCAACATTCCTCTCAATTTTCGGAGATATCGCCAAGGCCTTTGGTGGCGAAAAAGGGCAAGAATATATTGAAGGGAAGGGGTGGTATGAGTGGCCACTTCACCATATCCCACTGTTCATGATCTTGTCGTTTTTCGCGATGATAATCATTTTCTGGATGGGTGGATTCCCTGTTCAAGCTGCCATCGTTTTCGCATTGGTTCTAATCCTCACGACCTTCCTATTGGGTGCAATCGCTGTACGCGTAATGGGTGAAACCGGAATTGAACCTGTTTCTGGGACTTCATTCATCGTACTCTTGATGCTACTCGGACTGTTCCTTGGATACGGTGACTTCTTTGGTTTGGGTAAGGAAGAGGCGATTCTAATCGCCCTTGTAGGAACCACAGTCTTCGGAAGTGCAATTTCAATGTCAGGTACAGTTGTTGCAGATTACAAGAATAGTTTGTACATTGGAAATCGTCCCTATCACATCTCCAAGGGGAACATCATGGGTGTTGTACCTGGTGCAATCCTAGGTGCTGGAATGGCTATTTTCTTGTCCGACTTACTCGCGAACGGTAAAATCGACTTGTTAGCGCCTCAGGCAAATGCGTTTGCAGGATTCACTGTCATGCTTGCAGAAGGTCAAGGCAACGTATCCGCCCTTTTCCTAGGCTTCCTTTTGGGGGCATTCATCGAGTGGGTTACGGGTATGGGAACTTCATTCGGTTTGGGAATGTATTTGCCAACACCTTACACCTTCCCAATGATGATTGGTGGTGCAGGTCGTGATTGGTGGCAGGCGAACCGATTGGATCCAGTAATCGATGAGATTCGTGAACAAGAGGGCAGTGCACTCGCGGAGAAGAAACGCGCTCTGATTCTCTTGACAACATTCATGATTGCTGCTGGGGCGTTGACTGGGGAGGCATTCTTTGGAGTCGAGGCTGCAATTTTGGCAGTAATCGATGAATTACCGTTGGTTGAAGGATTGGGTGGATCATATTGGATTGTTCGCTTGGCTGGCTTCACTTTGATCAATATCATCATCTTTGGTGGCATTTATTATCTGTTCAAGCGCGCTGGAATCTTTGGCCAATCGGCCTCTGAATCGTGAGGTGTTGTCTTGCAAGAATCCCGGGCGCCCCCGGTTCATGCGTGGATTATTTTGGCCATTGCAGTCATTGCAGTTTCGAGTGCTGGTGCAGTGTTCAAACTGATGTCTGATGTGACTCCGTTACTTCGGGCAGCATGGCGACTTCAAGCTACAAGTCTTGTTTTACTCCCACTATTTCTCTGGCAACTGCGTCGAGAATCATTTGAATGGGATCCAAAAACAATGATGATTATTTTGGGTTCAGGTATTTGCTTATGGATTCATTTTGGGAGTTGGGTGTGGTCCTTGGACCATACATCTCTTGCCCACAGTCTACTCTTTGTTACGGCACACCCACTCATCATCGTTGGAGGGATGGCTGCTTTGAGGATCCAACCACATCGGTGGGAGGCTTGGGGGGCGTTGATTGGAGTCACGGGAGCCGTTCTCACAATCCAGGATGCAGGCACAGGAGGTGTGACGCTCATTGGTGATGCTGCGGCTTTCTTAGGGGCGATTGCCATTGTTGGATATTTGGCTGCAGGTCGGTTTTTGCGGGGTAATAGGGAGATGCCCCTCTTCCTCTATGCCTTCCCAGTGACCGCTATCGCTGCAATATTTTTGACCATACATGCAATGTTTTCTGAAGGGGCGTCAATTGATTCAACAATCGTGGATTCCTCAGTGTTTGGTTGGACAGATGTATCATGGATTCTCCTTGTGGCATATCTAGCTCTTGGACCCGGTTTGGCTGGCCATACAGGAATCAATGCGAGTTTACGTTGGTTACCACCTCTCGTAATATCGGTATGTGTTGTTTTAGAACCACTCCTTGGAGGTTTACTCGGTTGGGTATTGGGTGTTCAAGAGGTCCCCGGTTTTTGGACTTGGGTAGGAGGTCCATTCATGATTTCTGGAATGGTATTGGCAATTGTTGGTACCAATCATAGATTAACTCAAGAACCAGAAATACGCCCCGGGGGCTGAGGTGTATTCGTGGCATGGCGAGAACCACTATTTTTGACCAACGATGATGGTATTGACGCACCAGGATTACACAGATTGATCCAAATTTTGCATGGTAGAGGACACCCTATTGCAGTCCTTGCCCCCGCACGAGAACAGTCTGCAACATCCATGCGCTTGTCACTTAGAACTGAGATGGCATTCAATGATCGAAATGATTTGGTTGAGACGCTAGGTCTTGATTCAGAAGGACCACCAGTTCGGATATTCAGTTTAGATGGGTCCCCATGTGATTGTACCATCGTAGCCATCGACCAAGGATTCGAATCATGGGCCCAGATGATCCGCCCTCAAATGTGTATTTCAGGAATTAATTTCGGACCCAATATCTCCATCGACGTCATCCATTCAGGTACCGTCTCAGCGGCGCGTGAAGCCGGTTTGTATGGACTTCCTGCCATTGCTTTGAGCCTAGGTACATACTTACACGATGATTTTTCGGTGGGTACTGAAGCCATACTGAAATTGATCGATAGGGCCCTCTTGGTTGCCAATAATGAACCGAGTAATCTGATGAGGACTCGTGGGAGTAAGCATCACCCTTGGGGTGATCCAGAAATGCCTATGGGCGAACGAATTCGAGAGGCATTCAGAAGTGGCGACCTCATTCTCAATCTGAATACACCACATGCATGGAATGGGGTTGTAGAGACCGTTCCACTGGGGGCGCGTTGGTATCACGGGGCAACGAAACCAACTGAGAAGAATGATGGCTTCATTCTCGGAGCCGCTTCAATTGAAGACGAACCATTGCCCAAAACCGATGGTTCCAGTTTAATGGCCGGAAATGTTGTCATTTCACCTCTCGCAACCTGGCCTCAAACCCATCCACTGAACGTACCGGATTCAATCCTACATGCTGCCCTGTCAGAAGATGAAGATGGATACCCTTCGTGGCTTTGCTAATCCAAATCCAAGTAGTGGTGTAAAATCGAAATACATGCATTTCCTTGCAACCAAGTTCGACCCAGTGAAACTTTTTCGAAAGCATCGAGACACTTCGATTCTGCCTCAGTAAAAGGTTGGTCATCAGAGAGAACAAAACCGACTGATTCGGAACCATGATCTTTGGTAGAGAATGGGATTCCGTCAGCATCGAGTACAAAGATGCGTACTCCTTCTTTCTTCCATTCACTGATGGTCTGTTCAATGCCTCCACCTGAGTGCCAAAATCCAGTATGAAGTTCGGTAAATTGTCCAATGGCTGGACTTGGTTCCTTCAACGCCTTACCGATTTGACCTGCGATAGCCCTCTCATCAGGATATACGCCCCTAATACGAGATCCATCCAACCAAATCCGTCGTGCCGGACCGGGCCCTCCTAAGAGATGTAGTGTCAAATCGGTGTCCTCTCGGATTCCATGTGATAGAAACAATGCTGTGTTCACAGCCCTTGCCAATACATCGATCCTTCCGGATGAACCTGGCAAGTCATTGAGATTGATTTTCCCTGAGGATGGGGCTCTATGGCCAATGATTGCAAATTTGCGAACCATATTCTCACATCGGCATGTCCATGTCATCCATGTCGCCCATCATACCCTTCATCTGGCGACGTAATTTCCTGTTGCCCTTGATGCCCTTCATCATTTTACGAGAACGATTCCATTGTGCAAGAAGTTCTCGCACATTCTTTTCCTTGACACCTGAACCGCGGGCGATTCTTCGAATTCGCTCGGCTTTGAGGATATGGGGCTCATTTTTTTCTTCTTCAGTCATAGAGTCCATGATGACTCGGTAGCGTTCCAAGTTCCCCTGCATCTCTTCCTTTTGTTTGCGATCCATGGAACCAATCCCACCAAAAAATGAACTTGGCAGGTGTGATACAATTTTGTCAATCGTGCCAATTTTCGCCATCATTTCCATTTGTTTGTACATGTCATTGAGCGTGAATCGACCCGACATCATACGTTCTGTTAGGCGCATTGCTTCCTCTTGGTCAAGAGCATCGGGGGCGATATCAATCAGACCACGAATATCTCCCATGCCCAAGAGCCGGGAAATAAATCGATCAGATTCGAATTTTTCCAAATCAGTAACTTTCTCACCTTCACCAATGAAAACGATTGGTGCACCGGTAGTAGCCACTGCTGATAGAGCACCGCCACCCCTGGCAGTTCCATCCAATTTGGAGACGATAACCCCCGACACTCCAACAAGTTCGTGGAAGCCAGCAGCAACAGGGCCTGCAGCTTGTCCAACTTGTGCATCAATCACGAGGAAGCGCTCAGTTGCATTTGCAACCTTGTGAATTCTCTCCAATTCGGCTTGTAATTCATCATCAAGGCGATCACGACCTGCAGTATCGACAATTACGACATCAGCGTTTCCAACCTTGGCGAGCCCGTTCCGAACAATCTCCTCAGCGTTCGTGTTTTCGGGTTCCCCATATACCTCAACAGGAGAATCAGCCAACAATTGTTGTAGTTGAGCATATGCACCAGGTCGCTGTACATCTGCCTCGATGACTGCAACCTTAATTCCATGACGTCGCCGCCACCATTCTGCTAATTTAGCCGTGGTCGTCGTCTTACCCTGACCATACAAACCAACCATCAGAATCGTTTGGTTGTGGGGCCTGATTTCCCTTGGAGGTCCCAATAACCTAACCAATTCTGTGTAAATGATATTCATGGCGTGTGTTTGCAATGTCACACCAGGGCGTGGCTCTTCCTCGACCATCCGCTCTTCGAGCCGTGCTGTAATTTCCTTGGATTGACGAACGTTAAAATCCGACTCAAGCAAGGCCCTTCGGATACTTTTCGACAACTCCTTCATTTCAGCTTCATCGAGTTTACGCTTGCCCTTGAGACGACTGACCGCCCCAAAGATACCCGCCTTCAAACCCTCGAGCGCCATCGACCCGCCCTCTCACCTTTCTCGTAAGAACCCCTCGGAACGGCCCAAAGGGCCGGACAAGCATAAGAAGGGACTCAGGGAGGCGGTGGTGTGGTAGATCTTGGCATTCCACTCTGGCAACTACAGGTTGCAACCTCCATCGGCCTAATCGGCGTATGGATTGGATGGCGGGGCGGCATGTCGAAAATGGTCGGATTCTACGACCTCCCTACTGCGACACGCCTTCTTCTCTACGGTTTTTTTGTAGGTGCCGTATACCAAGCCGCCGCCTCTAGTTTGGTACTGGATCCACTTTGGACCAATCTTGGATTCCCTCTTTTGGAACTGTTACTACTGTCTCTAACCCTCTCTCTTTTGACCATGTTTTTGCTTACCCGGGAAGGGGTCAGGCAGCTGAACGGTCAACCGACTGCAGGTTGGACGTTTGGATTGGGATTGGGTTCGATGTTGGTCGTATTGTTGATTTACCGTTTGATTTCGACAACCTACACAGGAGTTGGATTTATTGTCACAGGTTTTGGCATATCTACCCTCGTGTTCGGAATTATTTTGGCAGCGCTAGTACCATGGTCAATGGCAATTATTGGATCATGGCAGGGATGGAATGCTCTAGAGGGTAGAAGATTCAAACCTGCTTTCAAAGCAATGCTTCTTCATTCAATGTTACTGACAACCATTGCTTTTGGTTTGACTTGGTTCCCTGCCCTGCTGATCCTGCCTGCGGTGATAATTTGGGGGCAAAACACAGCAGATCGAATCTGGCTACCATCCGGTCTTTCTCCACGCATGAAGCAAGAATGGACTCGCTTACAGCGGACGGGTATTTCGACCGGTGTACGCTCCGTTGGCGTCGAAGAAGAGGCTGAATGAACCTGCGTCCCTTAAGGGACGCACCACGAACATTGAAGGGGCTACTCATTCCAGTAGGGTTGAATGGCTCACTGTCCTTACTGTATGAGCCCGAACCCGGCAAGCTCGAATATCTGCTACAGTTGTGGCCGCGTCGTCCTTGGGACCCGTGGAATGACAGTCAGGGTTGGGGCACCAATCCCTGGTGGGGAATTGGTACACCGCGCTCGTAGAGGGCCACCCCCTGGCCTCAATGTACGTCGTGGGGGGAGACGTCGAGATAAGAAGAAAAAAAGCAATGTCCGAACCATGGTACTTGTTGTTGCTATTGCATTCCTTTTCCTATTCACACCGGCTCAAGAGCGAATTTCCAACCAGTTGGAAAAGTGGCTGGATTCGATCCTAGATGAATTCGGACCTGCGAGAGAATATCCGGTTTATGCCACTTATACGGCCGAGAGAAACGTCAATTTGTATAATCCCCATTCTCAAACAATATCGTTCAACTATGAGTTGCCTATTCCAGCCTTGCGGACGGATTTTGGCCATTCTGAATTTGGGCATGAGTTGGTAGACGGAACTCCAAATCCAGTGGTTACTCTACAAGATATCACCTCAATGGTTGTTCATACAGAAGGGGGGGGAAATTTTGTCCTTATTCCGTTAAACAACGAATATCTGATCGAAGATGATGCGATTGCATTGGATTCCACATCTGAAATATTTTGGCCGCCTGTAGGTCAAAATTCAGATCGATGCAGTGTAGGTCGGTGCGTAATCTGGCAAGGTGACATCTCACCTGGTGAATTCATTACTTTGGTTGTCACATATGACGTGGTTGGAAGTTCGTTCACATGGTGGGGTGGGGACAGGGCTCCTGACGAAGCCCCAAGGTCTAGTCTAGGGTTCTCTATGGATAGCAGCAATTCGGGAACCTACGCCGATTACCAACGCTCTGGGCAGCTGAATACAATGTATGATCAGTTTGGTGTACACAAGGAATGGTATGATCGAGATCCAGGCCCCAGTCGAAATTGGGCCATCGATGGCACAAATGGTGTTGTTGTTGAATTGGCCAATGAAATCGCAAGTGGCCTCTCTGGCGATTCGCAAGATGACCCATATGCATTTGCCCACGCGGCATTTATCAAAATCCGAGATTCAATCGTTTACAGCCAAGGCTTGGCACCTGCTAGAGGGGGGCCATCTTGTATTGACGATGGTCGTGGCGATTGTGATGAGCAGTCCAATGCCTGGATGAGTTTACTAAGAACTCGAAATATCCCTGCTTGGTATGAATTTGGGCCGATGACCGATGGTCAATTTAGTACTTGGGAACCACATGCTTGGGCGAATACAATTTTACCATTTGACACCGATTGGTGTAACTCCCAAGGAATCACACTCGATTCATGTTTTATCGAAGGCGAAGTCGATGTTGTCAACAATCGCTGGCTACTACACGCCCCAACGACGATGACCGAATGGATCGAAACACCAAGTTCACTAGGTGAAGCAGCCTATGATTTCTATAGACCATTGTCTATCGGGTGTGCAAATTGCTGGGCGGAATCTTGGGAAACAATCGGTGAGCCCGAAATAATGGGTGGGACATACAGGGTCCCCGAGCGGATTGGCGAGTGAGGAGTTAAGAGGGAGAGGACGGGCCCAAAGGATGCCGGAGGAACGCATATGCGCATAATCATCGGTGGAGCTGGCGAGGTCGGCAGAGGTGTTGCAAGGGCACTTTACAATGAGGGACAGGATGTTGTTCTAATCGACTCAGACCCCATCGCAATTAAGGAATCACAATCGATTGACGCGTTTGTGTTGCTAGGTGATGTCACCCGCCGCGAAATTTTGAAGGAAGCCGGCATTCGTGACGCACAGGTATTCATTGCTGCTACAGGTAGTGATGAGCGAAATATGCTTTCATGCGCACTAGCGAGAGATCTTCTCGAAGAGGAACTGCCAATTGAAAAATACCCCAATCGCGAATCATTGCTGACAATTGCTAGAATCCATGATGCAGATTTAATTGCTGGTGAAACTGATCGATTGTCGCGTTGGTCTGGTGTTGATGTTGCAATATGCCCTCACCAAGCATCGATTGATCGACTGACAGCGGGTCTGAAATCATCCAGTTTGAATGATGTGCTTCCCCTCGGTGGAGATGCATGGATTGTAGAGGTCGAAGTCACCCCTAATGCAACTGAATTGGCCTCATTTACACTCGGGCAAGCAGAAGAAAAAATCGATGGCTTGCCGAAAGCATTCACCCTTTGCCGTAAGGGAAAGAGTGCATTCGTACCGGATGATGATACTCTCGTAGAAGCAGGCGATCGTTTGGTATTCGCAACCATTGGTGAGCATACGTTCAAACGAATTTCAAAAGCGGCTGGCCATGTAGAGCCACCTTATCCAGAAACACCACGTGTTGCCATTTTTGGAGCCACAGCACTCGGCCGACAATTGGCAACAGAATATCTTGGTGAAGGTTGTTGGGTTACGGTATTGGACGAGCATCTTGAAGCTGCAAATGAACTGGTGGGTTCATCGATTGGTGCCCACAAGCGATTGGATGTTATTCATTGTAACCTTGGCGATTTGGATTTACTACGTGAAATTGAATTGGCAGAACACGATATTGCCATTGCCGCATTACCAGATGATCATGAGAATATCGCTATTGCCATGCGTGCAGCAGATATCGGTGTTGTAAGAACAGGATTGGTACTAGATGATTCGGCTCTTGCCCGAGTTGTACGCCGGATTGGGTTGACTTATGCCGTATCCGAGCGCCGGGTGGCGATTGATGCCATTCTAATGCAAGTGCATCGCAGAGTCCCAGGCCATTACCAATTGATGCCATCTGTTCCAGAAATTGTTGCCATGAGTGCAACTGTATTCGAAGACCATAGTCGACTCGGTCAAACGATTGCAAAAATTGAGAAAAAGGGTTCATTCCGAATCGCATTCGTCGAAAGAGAGAATTCTGAAGGTTCTCGAGTCATGTTCCGTTCAAAAGCAGATATGACCGTGAAAATTGGCGATCGACTGATTCTGTTCGTCTCAGCCGATGATGTATCTACGGTCGAGAAGATTTTGGAGCGTTGACTATGCGGGCAGACGTCATTGCACTCGTTGCAGGATGGAGTCTAGTACTCCTAACACTACCACTTGCAATCAGTGGAGCAATTGGTTACATCATGCACGACGCGGTTTCAGTAATCCTGTGGTCTTTCGTACCTCCGATTCTATTCTGTGCAATTGTAGGGACCATCTTGATTCGAATGGGTACAAGACAGGATACTGCAGAACGACTACGAGACCGAGAGGCTTTTGCAGCCGTCGCTCTTTCTTGGCCACTCATCGTCGCAGTTGGTGCATTACCATACTGGTTGGGTCCTACTTTCCACGGCCCGATTACCTGGAATGGAGATGGGGGCACGCTCCAAGAGATTCTTGGTGGCATGATTCGCGGATGGTTTGAATCGATGTCAGGATTTACAACCAGTGGCGCTACGACAATTGATCCATATGCTTCACCCATATGTGAGGGTGTAGAAGATTGCATTGCAAGTCAACCATACGGGATTTTGTTCTGGCGTTCATCAACTCAATGGTTGGGTGGAATGGGAATTATCATGCTCGGTATGCTGCTTCTTAGTCGTGCACTCGGAGGTGGGATGTCGATTGCACGTGCTGAACTCACGGGTCCGTCATTGAGCCGCTTAAGACCCCGACTTCAAGAAACTGCACAGGCTCTTTGGGGCATCTACATTGGTCTTACACTACTGGAATTTTTACTGCTATTATTTTGGGCAGACCTCAGTTGGTTCGACTCAATTAATTACGCATTGACCACCATGCCATCTGGGGGTTTTGGAACTACTGATGCTGGCATCATGCATTTTGATAGCCAACTCGTCGAGGGGATCATCACATTCTTCATGGTCGCCACAGGAATCAACTTCACGCTGTTCCATTTTCTTCTGCTTAAGGAATATACGAAAGTCGTTAACGACCAGGAGTTGCGTGTTTACTTACTCGTTCTCGCAGGTGCATGGACGGTCTTCGCCCTCAATCTTGTGTATAGTGCAGGCTGGGAGTGGGGCGATGCTCTTCGCCATGGGGCATTCCAAGCTGCTGCAATTGGCACGTCTACAGGATATGCTAGCGCCGATTTCGCAAGTTGGCCAGTACTCTCATTGTTCGTCTTACTGTTCTTAATGGTCGTTGGTGCATCTGCCGGTTCCACCAGTGGAGGTTTGAAGATTCTACGACTTCGATTGGCTTTTGTTTTGGCCCGTCGTGAAATTCACCGGATGGTACAACCGCGTGCCATTATCAGTGTTCGAATGAATAATGAAGTGGTTGAAGATTCAAGGATGTGGGTTGTAATTGGCATGCTTTCTACCTGGGCAGCATTGGCAATGATCAGTCTTATTGTTTTGGCATTCTTTGAACCGACTCACTCATTGGAAACAATTCTCTCAGTCATCTTTGCGGCACTTGGAAACACAGGACCAGCCTTGGGTGCATTCGGACCTACATCAACGTGGGCAGGATTGAATTGGTATTCTCTATTCTACACTTCACTGCTAATGTGGGCTGGACGATTGGAACTACTCACTGTATTGGTGTTATTCCATCCTCGAACTTGGCGAAGTGAAAACAAGAATTAGAAAAAGTCTAGGGATTTCTGAGCTGAATCATCATTGGTCTGCTCAGCAACTTCAATGATTTCATCATCGATTTGTTGCAAGTCGCTTTGAACGCCAGGTGATGCGTTTACGATTTGCACCTCGTCATATTTCTCAGCGAGTAATTTACTGGTTTTTAGGTTGGCACGCAAGCCATGTAACGCGAGATGGTCTCCTGAAGACAGTCCAAATGCGAGTGAAATATCAAAATTATCAGGGTCACCATTCAATTTGTCACTGGAAATTGCACGAAGAGCTGGCCACAATTCTTCACGTACGGCCATTTCACTCGCACCACATGTTTCTGCTAGGCGTTCGACAATCGAAGACCTCCGCCATGCCTCGTTACCTCTTCTCAGGAATGCGGGAAATTGCAAAGAGAATCGATCAGGTCGCTTTTCTGTAGATGCCACACTGGCAGCCAATGACCCCAGATTCCCAGCCCAGTAAGAGGAACGATATGCGAGGTTTGAATATCGAACAAAAATCGATTGTGCGGCAATAGACAGAGTTTTCGAAGCACGTGCCCAACTCTCAGGTTGTCGCATTACAGAGGCATTGTTCCAAGTTACCCATGCAATGAATTCATCCGGAGTTTTATCCAATAGTAGACTCAATCTAGCAGCCTCTTTCGAATCTAGCGTTCTGTATAGTTTTTCAAGACCAGGGAACAAATCGATTTGTTGATCACGTTGCCCCATCTCAATTTGTTCCAATACTGCTTGCTCATCGATATGATTTGGTGATGTTGCACAAATTGCTTGCAAATCTCGAACAATAGCACGGATATCACCAGGGTTCACGGCCACAAGTCGATCGATTGCAATGGCATCAGCAGTCACACCTTCAGCAACCATGACGCGATTTGCGATACGCTTCAGGGCACTATCTGAGACTCGATTGAATTCAATAATTTCAGCCAATCGTGAAAATCGATCTCTTGTGGTTCTCCATTGTCCACCTTTTCCCCACAAACGCATCGGGTCATTGCAAGTCAACAGAACGGGTTGTTTGGTATTTTGCAGCATTTTGAGCAGTTCCGCTTTACCACCACTATCTCCCCTGAGTTGGTTTTTCTCATCTGAATCTAGGCCAGCCCCTAAGGTCGCTGCAATTCGTTTCTCGCTGGCCTGTCTAAATGTCCCAGACAAGTGATCTACCTCATCGAGTAAAATTAGGGTTCTTCGATTGTTTTCTGAACCAAACGAACCATCCATGCTGAATGTGAAATGATTTGCGCTGCCCGTAGATGCACGACGAATTGCTGCAGCATTTCGCTGATCACTCGCATTGAGTTCGATGACATCCCAACCCATGTCATTTGCAATTGCCGTAGCGAGACTCGTTTTGCCTACTCCAGGGGGGCCCGATAGTAACATTCCTCGCTTGTCAGGGATGCCCCGCTCCCATTGTGTGAGCCAATTCCGAATTCTCTTTCGTTGGGTATCATTTCCCTCAAGGTCCCGGGTTGCCCTAGGTCTGTAGCGTTCAGTCCAGTCCTCGGGGGAATCGACATCAGCCATTGACAGTGGACGAACAGCGGCGCCCTTTGAACATTGAGAATTAGAATAGTTCGTCAATTGTATTGGTAGTAAGTGCGCTGATGATGTCTTGAGGCTGACTCCGCATCTGTTTACCGTCGTCACGACGACGAATCGTAACAGTTCCATTTTCAAGTGTTTCATGGTCGACAGTCAGCGCCCATGGTACGCCGACTTCATCTGCACGTGCATACCTCCGTCCAATAGATCCTGAGCCATCATAATATGATGCCAGATTTTTAGTTGAACAAATTAGTTGATGAATATCTTCTGATACGGACTGTAGACCATCTTTTTCCATCAATGGAAGGACTGCGACATCAATAGGGGCAACAGTGGGTCTTAATCGCAAAACAGTATATGCTTCCCCACCCTTTTCGGTTTCCTCAAAGGCATGATCTAAAACATGCCACAAAATTCGATCGATTCCAAATGCTGGTTCTACAACATGTGGTAGGAACCACTCGCCATGCTCAGTATTCTGAATACGTTTTTCTTCGACCATACCAGATTCGATTGTTACCGTGGTACCATCATCAAGAATGAGCTCGAAGGGGAAACTGTTTGGCAAAACATCCAGTGCTTCAAGTGCTGAATTGACCATGCCAGCGCTTGATTTGAAAGCAGGTCCAATTACAGAACCGATTCCAGCGAGGATGGTTTTGTCAACAACCTTGGGTGTCTCATATGGTCGCCAAGCGCGTAGGTTCTTGTCACCTGTAGCCGATTCATGTGCAGCGAGGTCGTAACATCCTCGGTGCGCGATTCCAACACATTCAATCCAGCCATACGATCCATGAATTTCAGCATCCCAACAATCTGTTGCATAGTGTGCCATTTCAGTACCCTCATGCTGACGGAATCGAATTTTAGAGGGGTGAATCCCTACATCGACAAGGAAATCCCATGTGCGGGCCATGAACCAAGCAACGGTAGGGTGCCGGATGATATTCTCGGCAGAGGCTTTACCAGGGGTCATTTCGAATTGACCCCCAAATTCGGGATCAGGGACAAGACTGAATGCCACATCATTCCACTTCGAGAAATCATGAACTGGTTCGACTTCCGGGTCGATGAAATATTCAAGTTCAGCCATATTGAATTCTCGCAAACGAATCATGCCTTGTCGAGGGCTGATCTCATTGCGATAACCCTTTCCGGACTGAACAGCACCGAATGGTAACCGATTCCTGAAATGTCTGTACAATGCGGGAAACAACATGAACATCCCTTGGGCTGTTTCGGGCCGCATGTAGGCAGTACGGCCACCTTTCATGGCACCGATTCGTGTGTCAAACATTAGATTCATTGGTTGTGCTGGTTTCCATTCCGCCGCACCACAACTTGGACAAAGTATACTATTCTCAGAAATGATTGAGTTCAATTCTTCAGCGGTCAAAATATCAGGGTTTGGATGTAATCCTTCAACCAGGTGGTCGCTTCGAAAAGCACCATTGCAAGCGCTACATTCGGACATATAGTCATTGAATTCCCCTACATGGCCACTGGCGATCAATACTGATTCGGGCGTAATCGTCGGGCTGTCGATTTCAACAATATTGCCATGCGATGACCAATGCTCCAACCATGCATTCTTCAATCGTCTACGCAAACGGCCCCCAATAGGGCCAAAATCGAATAAACCTGCAACACCACCATGAATTTCAAAGGCTGGGAGGATAACACCACGCCTCCGTAGCATGCTAGTAAGGCGTTCAAGACGCGCATGCGAGTCGCTCATCATATATGCGCGTGAGCACTAGCCACATCAAGCAATCGGCCGATAATTTGCCATGATGATGAATTTCAACTCTCCAAAACTTCTCGGTATGCAAATAATACTGGATTTATCATCAAATGATAGAATCGTTGATATACCGCTCCGTTACGCTACAGTTCGCGTAATAGGAGGAATTTATCGTGGCAGATACAGTATACTTGGATTCCTACGAAGAGACCGAGGTATTATTGTCAAAATTATCCCAACCCGTTCGTGACTGGTTCATCGATAAATTCCCCGATTTTACCGATCCACAAAAGATGGCAATACCATCGATTATCGATGGTGAACATCTCCTGCTTTGCTCACCAACCGGTTCGGGTAAAACTTTGACTGCTTTCCTTACCATCATAGACAAACTCGTACGTTTGGCAATCGATGGAAAATTAGAGAAACAGGTGTACTGTGTCTACATCTCACCCATTAAAGCCCTAGCCAATGATATCCAGAGAAACCTAATCGGTCCTTTGACAGAAATCAAAGAAAGGTTCCTACCCGCTCGCGCCCAGGAGATTAAAGTTGGATTGAGAACCG